>JAYTGN010000043.1:0-7445 GCA_043733485.1 Gemmataceae bacterium | reverse complement strand
GAGTCGCCGGGTTGGAGATGCAACCCGGCGACTCACGTCGCCGGTTCGCCAAAACCTTGCGAACGGAAGCGTTGACGCGTGCCGGTTCAAGTGTTAGGCTTGGCGAACATCCGCTTCATCGTTCCTACACCTCGCCCGACAGGCGAAACGATGCCTCCCCCGGAATTGACTGTATCTCGCGAACGGGTCATCCTCGACGAGTGTCAGGAGGCCATAGGCTACGAATTTCAGCGCCCGGAGTTGCTCCGCGCCGCGCTGACGCACACCTCGGGTGCCAACACCCGCGCCGCCTCGAACGAACGCCTCGAGTTCCTCGGCGACAGCGTCCTCGGCCTCATCACCTGCAAGCTGCTGTACAATCGCTTCCCGGATTATCAGGAAGGCGACCTCACGAAGGTGAAGTCGGTCGTCGTGAGCCGCAAAACGTGTGCGGCCTTCAGCCAGTCGCTGAACCTCGGCAGCTTCCTCTTCCTCGGCAAGGGCGTCGGTCAGTGCGGCGAAATCCCTTCGAACATGCACGCGGACGTGTTCGAAGCGCTCGTCGCCGCCATCTTCCTCGATGGCGGATGGGATGCGGCCAAGGAATTCGTCATGCGGTTCATCGAGCCGGAAGTGGAACGCGTGGCGCAGGAAGCCGTCGCCTCCAACGCGAAGTCGCAACTGCAGCACATCGTGCAGCGAATGTGGGGAGGCATGCCTCGCTACTTGCTGCTCGATGAACAAGGCCCGGATCACGATAAGTGTTTCAAGGTGGCGGCCGACGTGGATGGGCACCGCTTCCCGCCGGCGTGGGGCCGCACCAAGAAGGATGCCGAACTCAAGGCGGCGATGAACGCGATGGCCGAGATCAACGAGGAAGAGACACCGTACCCCTCGAACTGAAGAACCGAATCTCGTCGCCGGCGCGCAGCTGACTACCAAGGTCAGACGAGAATCGGCGTCGGTGCCGCTGCCGTGTCCAGCACGAGAGCACCCTTCTCCAAATGCAAGATGCGTTGGGCGCGGGCCGCGGCCTTCGGGTCGTGCGTCACCATGATGATGGTCTTGTTCAACTGGCTCCGCAAGATCTCCATGAGCGTGAGGATCTCGTCGGCACTCTTGCTGTCGAGGTCGCCGGTCGGTTCGTCGGCGACGATGAGGGTGGGGTCGGTGACCATGGCGCGGGCGATGCCGACGCGCTGTTGCTGCCCTCCGGAGAGCTGACCGGGCCGATGGCTCATGCGGTCCGAGAGGCGGACGAGATCGAGCGCGGTCTCGACCTGCTTGCGGCGCTGCTCCTTCGTGAGTGGCAGCAGCAAGAGAGGCAACTCGACGTTCTCGTAAGCGGTGAGCACGGGCAGCAAATAGTAGAACTGGAACACGAAGCCGACGTGCCGCGTGCGCCAGCGGGCGAGTTCGCTTTCGGACATCTCCGAGATCACATTCTCGCCGACGGAGATGCGGCCCTCGGTGGGGCGGTCGAGCCCGGCGATGAGGTTCAGCAGCGTGGTCTTGCCGGACCCAGATGGCCCCATGAGCGCGAGGAACTCGCCGGCCCCCACGTCGAGCGTGAGCCCCTGCAAGACTTCGATGGTCTCGCTGCCGCGGCTAAACGACTTGTGCAGATCGCGAACCTGAACGATGGCCTGAGACATCGAGAAAACTCCGAACTAACCACAGAGGCACAGAGACACAGAGCAGAGAAATACGAGTGAACGCGTTGTCTTAATCTGGAACTCGTTCCTTCGAGTTGAGGCATTTTGAATTGGCTTTTGTTTATTTCTTCACTCTGTGTCTCTGTGCCTCTGTGGTTCAAATCTCAATCATTCCCACGGTTGGTCGTTGGGCTGATAGGCGAAGTCGCGGTTGTATGCCGTCACGGTCGCGCTCATCTTCGGCTTCAGGAACGAACCCGCCTGTTCGCCCTTCGGCAAAATCACCCGCACCCGCACCTTCACCACGTTTTTGCTGTCGTCGGCGATCGGCATGATGCGGTCCACGTACCCGTGGTAGATGCGGCTCTCGTTGGCGTCGGTTACGATGATGCAGTCGAGCTTCTCGCGCACCTTGGCGATCTGGCGCTCGGGCACGTCCACTTCCACTTCGAGTTTGGAAAGGTCCGCGATCTCGCAGAGGC
This sequence comes from Gemmataceae bacterium, assembly GCA_043733485.1. Classification (GTDB taxonomy): domain Bacteria; phylum Planctomycetota; class Planctomycetia; order Gemmatales; family Gemmataceae; genus Urbifossiella. The sequence goes on along the minus strand of JAYTGN010000043.1, from coordinate 5,329 downwards.
TCGCGGCGACGTTGAACGACATCGGGCTCACGAGGCTGCCGATGTCCGCCTTTTTGGTGAGCACGGTGCCGCCGATCGGCGCCGTGATTATGCAGTTGTCCAGCATGCGCTTGGCCTCGTCCAACTTCGCTTGCGCCATCAGCACGTCCGCCTCGGCGGCGAGCACCTTCTCTTTACGCGCTCCCGCGAGGAGCAGTTTCAAGGTCTTGTCGGTGCGGTCCAGGCGCGCGATTGCCGTCTTCAGGTTCGCCTCGGCTTTCTCGACATCCTGCGGCGAGTTGCTCCCGGCAGTCCGCTGCGCCTGCACCCGTTCCAACTCCTGAACGGCCTGCACGCGGGTGGCGTCGGCTTCCGTCCACTGCGCCTTGAGTTCGGATTTCTCGTCCTCGCGCACGGCCGCTGGCAGGAGGTCGAGCTTCCGTTGGAGGCTGGCCTCGTACATGGCTTTCGCGCTGTTGTATTCGTTTTGAAAGCGCGAATTCTGGAGCGTCGCGAGGTGCTGCTTCGGCCTCACGCGATCGCCTTCCTTGAACTTGATCTCGGTCACTTGTCCCGACACATCCACGGGGCTCACGGCGATTTGCAGCGACGGGATGAGGTTGCCCTTTAAGTTGAACATGATTTCCCCGGGTGCCACGGCCGCAGGGCCAGTCCCGCCCGGTGAACGAGCCGTTCCGTTGTTCGCCGCGGCATCGCCCGGCTTCTCGGCATCGACCGACTTGTACCAACGCACGCCGACGCCGGCCCAAGTGACGGCCAGCAGACCGCACAGCACCCACGGCAACCACGACCCGCCGGATTGCTTGCTCGCCCCGAGTTGCGCGCCGAGCCGGAGCTGCTGGACGCGGTTGACGAGGTCGCCGTTCGTGGAAGGAACGGGGGCCGAGCGAGCTTCGGATGAAACGGTCATGCATTCACCTGCGGGTCGAAGTGCCTGGGCTCCTGCCGATACATACCCCGACTGGCCTGGAAAGGATTCGCTGAGCAATACTCGGGATTTTGGCGAACCGGCGACGTGAGTCGCCGGGTTTCTACTCCACCCGGCGACTCACGTCGCCGGTTCGCCCTTCTCACGTGCCGTGTTCCCACGACGTGCTGTACTTCTTCTGCTCGGCGGTCATCGTGTCGATCGTGATGCCCATGCTGGCCAGCTTCGCCGTCGAGATGTAGTCCTCGATCGCGGCGGGAACCTTGATCACGGCGTTGGGCAACTTGCCCTTCATCTGCACGCAGTATTCGGTGGCGAGCGCCTGCGTGGCGAAGCTCATGTCCATGACGCTGGCCGGGTGGCCCTCGGCCGCGGCGAGGTTCACGAGCCGGCCGCTGCCGATCACGTAGAGCGTCTTGCCGTTCTTCAACTGGTACTCGTCCACCTCGCGCCGGACATCCGCAATGTGCGTCTTGGTCAGATCCTTGAGGGCGACGAGATCGAGTTCCACGTCGAAGTGGCCGCTGTTGCAGACGAACGCGCCGGTCTTCATCGCCTCGAAGTGCTGCTTGGCGATGATGTGCTTGTTGCCCGTGACGGTGATGAACAAGTCGCCAACCTTGGCGGCCTCCGCCATCGGCATCACGGCGAAGCCATCCATCGCCGCTTCCAGAGCCGCGACCGGATTCACTTCGGTAATGATGACCTGGGCACCGAGCCCGCGAACGCGGCTGGCCACGCCCTTACCGCACCAACCGTACCCGCTGACCACGACCTTCTTGCCCGCCACGAGCATGTTCGTAGCGCGAATCACGCCGTCAATCGTGCTCTGACCCGTGCCGTAGCGGTTGTCGAACATGTGCTTCGTGTCGGCGTCGTTCACCGCGATCACGGGGAACTCGAGCACGCCGTCTTTCTCCATGGCCCGCAGCCGGATCACGCCGGTCGTCGTTTCTTCCATGCTGCCGATCACGTCCTTGAACTTGTTCTTCCGCTCGGCGACGGGAATCTTGGTGGCCCACTCGCGGACCTTCGCATGAACGTCGTCGAGCCGATTGAGGGCGACGAAGATCATGGCGGAAACGAGGTCGGCCCCGTCGTCCATCGTGATGTGCGGCTCGTGCTCGAGTGCGGCGGCGACGTGCTTGTAGTAGCTGTCGCCGTCTTCGCCGTGGATGGCGCAGACGGTGATGCCGAAATCGCGGACGAGGCTGGCGGCGACATCGTCTTGGGTCGAGAGCGGATTGGAGGCAATCAGAACCAGATCGGCACCGCCGGCCTTGAGGGTGCGGGCGAGGTTCGCGGTCTCGGCCGTCACGTGCAAGCACGCGGACATCCGCAGCCCCTTGAACGGCTTCTCCTTCTCCAAGCGGGCACGAATCGCCGTGAGTACGGGCATATCGTGGTCGGCCCACAGGATGCGCTTCTTCCCTTTGTCGGCCAGTTCGGGCTTCGCAATGTCGCTCGCAATCGTGACGGTAGCAGTGGCCATGCGGATTCCTTCGCTCCAGGTTACGGGTTCGTTTCTCACGAGAATTCTTATGGTTTTCGACCGCTGATTCTAGGCTCTCTTTGAGAACTGCAAACGTGGCAAAGGCCCTCTCGCCCTCCCACACATTTCACCACAAAGGCACGAAGCTCACACAAAGAAACACAAAGATTGTGATGAAGCTTGCTTCTCTTTGTGCCCCTTTTTTGCGAACTTTGTGCCTTTGTGGTGAACGAGCGTTCACAGATTTTACACTCATCAAACCGAGCCTAGCGGAAGAGCGAGGTCGAAGTTCCCTGCAGGCGCGACATGTAGTCGAAGTACCCGGCCAGCTTGAACTTCTTCGCGGTGTTGCCGGACGACATGAAGCGGACGCTGCCGAAGGCGTTTCGCTCCGGTGCCCAGGGCCGATCGAACAGCCCGAAACACCACAAAATTCCCGTGTACGAGTTCGGGTCGCGGCCATCGAGCGCGTACTTGTTGTTGAGGTGTTCCAGCACGCGATACGCCTCGCTCGGCGTCGGCGACCACTCGATCACCTTCTTCCCCCAGAGCATCCGCAGGTAGTTGTGAATGCGGCCCGTGTACACGAGTTCCTTCTGCGCGGCGTTCCAGAGTTCGTCGTGAGTCGCGGCCGCTTCGAACTCTTCGAGCGAGTACAGGAACTCGCGGCGATCCCCAGCGTGTTTGCGGAGTGTGGCCTTGGCCCAATCGGGCAACACGAGTTCCAGCGTGCGCGTCTCGGACGGTGCGAAGTCGAACGACTCAAAGTTGAACTGCGGAACCTCTCGTGGCGGTTGCTTGAAGACCTCCCCGGGCTGACGCCAGGGGCTCGCCAGGTTCCGGACGAAGTGCCAGTGGTAGCCGACGTCGCGCCAGGTGATCGCTTCGTCGAGGAAGCCGTTCACGTTCGCGTCGCGGCAGAAGAAGTCGTCGCGAGTCGCCTTCGCCGCAGCGTTGATTTCGCTCGTCGTCCAGTCGTTGCCGAGCGCGGCCTCGGCCACTTCTTGAATGCTGATGTGGCCGTGCCGCAGGTACGGGCTGAGCCGCGACGCGGCACTTCGGGCCGGGTCGTCCGGCTGATTGCGGCCCTCCGCATAGTTGGGAAGCTTGGTGGCAACGAACTCGGCGAGTGCCCCGCGCCCGGCGATTGAACCACCACTGATGCCCGGAACGGGAAGCACGCTCTGATCGATGGGAAGTGAGGCGATGAACTCCGGCAGGTCTTGCTTCGCGTTCCACGGTGTGAACGGCGCTTCGAGCTTCGACTTCGCAAGCTTCGGCACATCGGGTTCGGCGTTCGCCCGGTGTTCCCAGGACTCGGCGAAATGCGTGTGAATCCGACGGCGAAGGTGAACCGCCGCGGTGACGGCTGGGCCGAGCAGGCTCAACGGCACGATGCTGTTGCCATCGACGAGGTGAACCGCGACCTCACTCTTCGCGGCGATTGCCCGGTTGTGGGCCGGCACGACGAACGCCGGGTAGTCGTCCGTGACCACGAGGCAAGCCTCGGCCGCGAGTTTCGCAACCAGGCCGCGACCGGGTTGCTCCGGCGTCTCGACGAACGGCCAATACGCGATGCCGAGTTTCTTCGTCGCCGCCGCGTTGTCGCGCATCCCTTCCAAGATGAACGCATGGTGCCGGGCACTCGCCCACGGATAGTTCAGCTTCAAGCCTTCGTAGATCACGAGCGGCTTGTTCAACTCGCGGCACATACGCAACGCGTGATCGAGCGCATGATTCGAGTGAAGCCGGCGGAACGCCTGCATCCAGTACAGCACGTAGCCCCCGGAGGGATTCACTGGGCAATCGTTCGCGAAGCGAAGGCGGGTCTCGTTGAAACTTGTCATTCGGGCTCAACCGCAGTCGGGCTCGATTTGTAACCGAGAACGAAGGACAAATAACGAGCAACGCTATCATAGCCCCATGACTGTTCCCGTTCTCGAAGTCGTGGACGTTCGCAAACGCTTCGGCAAGACCACCGCGCTCGATGGCGTCTCGCTCGTCGTGAACGAGGGCGAGACCTTCGGATTGCTCGGTCCCAACGGCGCGGGCAAGACCACGCTCATCTCGATTCTGTGCGGCCTCGCCGCAGCCGACGCGGGCGAAGTTCGCCTCTTCGGCAAGCCGTTCCACCGCACCGATCGCGACCTGCGCCGGCTCGTCGGCATCGGCACGCAAGACCTCTCGATCTACCCCGACCTCACGGCCCGCGAGAACCTCCGCTTCTTCGGCAAACTCTACGGCATCCGCGGGAGTGAACTCGAAAAGCGCGTCGAGGAACTGCTCGCTTCGGTGGGCCTCTCCGAACGCGCCAACGATCGCGCCGGCACCTTCTCCGGCGGCATGAAGCGACGCCTGAACCTCGCCGTCGCCATCGTCCATCGGCCGCGGCTACTGTTCTTGGACGAGCCCACGACGGGAGTCGATCCGCAATCGCGCAACCACATCTTCGGACAGGTGAAGGCTCTCACCGCAAGCGGCGTGACGGTGATCTATACCAGCCATTACATGGAGGAAGTGCAGAAGCTCTGCAAGCGGATCGCGATTCTCGAAGCCGGGAAGTTGCTCGCCTGCGACACGCTACCGAACCTGCTGAAGTTGCTCGATGCGACGATCCGCCTTTCGGTGGCGAACGCGCCGCCGGACTTCGCGAACCGCCTCGCGGCGATTCCGGGCGTGAAGCACGTAGAAGTTTCGGAGGGCTTCAAACTAACTGTGGACGATGCCGCAGTGGTGCTCATTAAACTCGTTCACGTTTGCGCCGAATCGCACGTGGAACTGACCGCGATCACCACCCGCGACCCGACCCTGGAACGCGTGTTCTTGCACCTGACGGGCCGCGAACTGCGCGACTGATCGCAGCTCGCAGAGTGGCACGGTCAGGAGACCGGGCCACAGCAACGTTGCAT
>JAYTGN010000042.1:0-2675 GCA_043733485.1 Gemmataceae bacterium | reverse complement strand
GTGAGTCGCCGGGTTGCGTCTCCAACCCGGCGACTCACGTCGCCGGTTCGCCAAAACAATTTCCCGCCGGTACCGGCGGCTATCTACGAGACCCTCGCATGGGTGCCATCGGCCCGATCGTTCTGCTCATCGTCGCGATCGTGGTCATCTCGGCCGTCGTCGGCGCGATCGCCCAGTTCATGAACAAACTGAACGAGGCCAACGCACCGCCGCCTCGGAGGTTGGATATGCGCGAAACCCCACGCCAGCCCGATAAAGAGATGGACCGCTTCCTGGCCGAGATCGATCGGCTTCGCAAGAAGAACGCCGAGCCAGCCGAGCCGACGGCAGCGAAGCCGCCAACGGCACCGAAGCCCAACACGAAGCCGAAACCCGTTACGAGAGTCAACGCGAGAAGTGAGAAGCCGAAGGGTCGGATCGTCGCCGAATTGGTGGAGCCGCTGCCGAGACGTCGGGGGAACATCGCACCGATTGCACCTCCGCTCGCTCAGCCCGATGGGAGTACGAAGTCGGAGATCTTGCCCATCGCCACCGTCTTGGGTCTGGCCACACTGGGAGAGGTTTCGGCCACGAAGTTGCCCCAGCGCGGCCGGCCGGATCCGAAGACGAATTTCGCTAAGAACCTGACGAACCTGTTGAACTCCGGTCAGGGTGCCGCGATGGCCGTGATCTTGCAAGAAGTTCTCGGACCGCCGAAGAGCAAGAAATCGTAGCCCTCACGCTCCGCGTGAGGAGCGTCCGTTCTCACCAACTCTCCTCGCTCCGCGATCGGGCCGCAGAAGACCCCGGCGGAGAAGCTCGGGAAGAATGGCGTCGAGGATCGGACCGATCCATTCGTGGTGGTCGTGGAAGAGGATGGTGTCGCCGGGCCGGACGAGTTGCAGAACCTCGGCCGCGCACTGGATCGCGTCGGAGCCCGAGCGGCATTGCCAGTCTCCCGAGTCCAGAGTCCAAGTCGCGAGCTTGAGGCCGGATCGTCGTGCCGCCCACCACAATCCCGGCGTCACGCGGCCGTAGGGCGGTCGGAGCCACGTCGAGCGGGCCGGAAGGAGCTTCTGGCATCGAGTCACCTCGTCGAACGCCGTCGAGAAGTTCGTCCATCCGAGCCGGCAATGGGAGTACGTATGATTCCCGAGTGTATGTCCTTCGGCGTCGATCCGTCGAGCGAGCTCTGGGTGCGACGCGATCCGTTCGCCGACGAGGAAAAATGCCCCGAAGACTCCGGCGGCTCGAAGCCGTTCGAGCACTGCGGGAGTGCGAAGCGGATGTGGCCCGTCATCGAAGGTCAGCAACACGCCCGCGTTCGCGGCCAGACGGGACCGGGAAACGGGGCGCAAAAGTGTCGATTTTATCCAGCTCGGCCTTCTCGCGAACCGCATCGACCGCCTCCCATTTCACGCGGCGAGTTTCCCATCGAGCCGGCCTCAACCGGGCGATCGACTCAACGTGATCCGCATCACCTGAGCATTGCAGCGGAAGCGGAGCGGTTCCTTCCCACTGAGGCCGCGATTCACCACCATCGCGGTTCCGTTCTTCTCGAACGCACCCATGTCGAAGCGCCGGCCGTACGTGCTCGGGACGAAGATCGAACCGATCGGGGGCAGGCGAATCTGCCCGCCGTGGACGTGCCCGCAAAGCACGAGCCCGACGCCGTGCTCCTGCGCCCAATAGAAGTTGTCCGGCGAATGGCTGAGGCAAAGGCGGAAGCCATCTTTCGGAGCGGTCTTGAGGTCCGGGGGCGGGTCGAACCACGGGCCTTCGTGGCCCACGACCACGCCGCGGACGCCGCGGATCGTCGCCTCCTTCCAACCATTTCCCAGCACGGTATAACCGGCGGCGGCGAGCGATTCTCGAACTCGGTTCGGCTCGTAAAGCAGGTCGTGGTTACCGAGGATGGCGAAGTTGCCTTCGGTGCCTCGGAGGCGGCCGAGGAGCGGCCCGATCCACGCGTGGTGCTCGTCGGAATCCACGTAGTCGCCGGTGAGGCAGACCAGGTCCGGCTTCGGCCAGCGGCGCTCGATTTCCACCAGCACTCGTTCGTGGAACGCCCGGCTCGGCGTGCCGTGATAGTGAACGTCGGTCAGGTGCAAGATGGTCAGGCCGTCCCACTCCGGCGGCAGGTTCGGGATCGCGAGCGTCATCTCGGTGAAGTCCACCCGGTAGATGCCGTTGAACGGCAACCGAGCGGCGAGCCGGCCCCTGCCGTTGCCGATGGCTTCGCGACCGAGTTCCTTCCAGAGGTCGAGCGTCTGCGTCGTTTCGGACAGGAGAATCGCCGGTGGCTTGCGACGGAGGCGGATCAACGTGATGGTTGGGAACACGATCGCGCCAAAAACGAGACACACGCCGAGGTACGAGTAACCCAGTGATCCGCAGTCGAGGTAGACGAGTAGTGGGAAGCTCAGGATCACGAGCCCGGTGTAGTGCCGCCAGGGCTTGAGAATCGCTTTGGGATAGGGCCGGGCGTAGACGTAATTCAGAATGGAAACCCAGATGCAGGCGTGCCCGACCCACGCGGCCAACAGCGGAATTACGAGGAGCAAATACTCGGACGGCATCGTGTCATGCTACGGCTCGCTTCGCAGGACGACAGAAAAACCGCCCGCGAACTGGGAGGTCTACGCAAGCTTCGCTCGAACGCACAATCTGGTTTTGGCGAACCGGCGACGTGAGTC
>JAYTGN010000041.1:0-18489 GCA_043733485.1 Gemmataceae bacterium | reverse complement strand
GCATTTCCAACCCGGCGACTCACGTCGCCGGTTCGCCAAAACCAGGCTGTTCGCTAATGAGATTGCAATTCTGACGGTCTGTAAATTCGACCCCACTTCTTTCGTTCACTTCCCTTCGCGCACGTTGAACTCGAGCTTCCAGCGTTGCTTGCCGTCGCGGCTCATCAGCCACAGTTCTAACTGCCCCACGGCCGTGACCTTGCTGTGTAAGTGGACTGGCACCACGCGACCCGCGGCACCCTTGCCTTCGAGCGTCGTCCGCACGGGGGAAAGCTCGTCGATCTGTCCTTCCCAGTCTTCGACGACTGTGCCCGAAGAATCGTCTCGGCGAACGGTCGAACTCAGGAAGCGGAACTCGGCTTCCTCGCCGACCACGAGCCCGAACTCCTGGCTCGGGATGTCCGCTTCGGTTCCTTCCTCCATGCCGAAGGGCGCGACGCAGAGCGCCTTGAGTGGCGGCGACATGCCGGGGACCGCGGGTGCCGCCGTCTCGACACCGACGTAGTAGGCGCGAGCGGTGCCGCCGCGGATGCGGACGCCCTTGCCTCGCCGAACGAGGCCGTAATAAGCCGCACCGCGAGCGACCGCGAGGTCGAGGTCGGCACCGGCGAGTTCGCGCGCCGGGTCTGCCTTCGCGCCCTTGGCCCAGGACCCGAGCACGTTGAGCAAGCGCTGGCGCAGTGTGTCGGCCTTGAAGACGCCGCCGTTAAAGAGAACCGCCGAGGGGAGCGAAGAACCCGCGGCCTTACGGCCTGGCCGCAACCCGGCCCCTGACGGGGCTCGGCTCGCCAACGATTCCGCCTGCTTGCTGATAAACTGCGCGAGGTGCCGGGTGATGCCGGGATCGGAAACGTAGGGCAACCCGAGTTCTTGCAAGCCCATCGGCCTCGCCTTCGCCGGCTCCGCGTCCGGCTTGCACTCCGGGAAGAAGCCCTCGATCAACACTTGCTCCATTTCACTTCGCGGCAAATCGTGCTTGATCGTGCCGCCGACGAGGCTTCGACCTTTGCCCAGCACCGTGACCGGGGCGCTCTTCAACTTCGTGTCCGCGAAGAGTTGCTCCTTGGCGGAACGGCAGGCATACGTGAGTTGCACCATCTGGGAACTGTCGAGCTTGGTGCCGGCCTTGGCGAGCGCCTGCGTCACGTGATAGGCGAGGGTGAGGTCCATGTTGTCGCCGCCGAGCAGGAGGTGGTCGCCGACGGCGAGTCGGGTGAGGGCGAGGTTGCCGGCTTCTTCGCCGACTTCGATCAGGGTGAAGTCCGAGGTGCCACCGCCGACATCCGCGACGAGGACGAGATCGCCGACGTTCACCTGTTTGCGCCAGTCGTCGCCGCAGCGATCGAGCCAGGCGTAGAACGCGGACTGTGGCTCTTCCAACAGCGTGATGTTCTCGAACCCGGCGGCGCGGGCCGCTTCCACGGTGAGTTCGCGCGCGGCGGCATCGAACGACGCCGGCACCGTCAGCACGATGTCCTGAACTTCGAGTCGATTCGCGGCGAGTTCCTTCGCCATTGCGAAGTTCCACGCCTCGGCGAGGTGCTTCAAGTAGCGCACGGTCGCATCCAGCGGCGAAATCTTGCGGCCCGTATCGGGTGCCTTGTGCGGCAACAGCGCGGCCTTGCGATCGACGCCGGGTTGCGAGAGCCACGACTTCGCCGAAGCGACTAACCGGGTGGGAACTTGCGAGCCGAAGGCGCGGGCGAAGTCGCCGACGCAGTAATCCCGATTCGCATCCCAAGGCAACTTCAGCGATCCGGCCGGTTGTTCGCCCGCGCCCGGCAAGTAGAGAAACGACGGCAGCAGCGGTCGCTCTTCTACCGCGCCTTGAGCCACGACCTGCGGCACGGGAAACGGGATGACCGCCGTGCCGCCTTTGGCCCCCGTATCCACGTAGGCGAGCGCGGAGTTGGTCGTACCCAGATCGATGCCGACAACGAAACGCGAACTCATCGAGAAGGCTCCTGAAACGCGATCCCAGGGCTTCCGCCCTGGGCTAAAAAAGTCGGCCGCTCCGCGGCGGATGTCTTCGCCCCGGAGGGGCCGTCTGGTTTAGCCCAGGGCGGAAGCCCTGGGTTTCATTCTTCCTATTGTACGGCGTCACTTCGTATTGCCTCGTTCGCCTGGACAAGCTATCTCCCGCGCCCGAACTGAACGAGGAGGTCGCGCCATGTCCGATGTTGCTCCCGTACCCGCCCCCAAGAAGCGCGGTATCTTCAAGACGATCCTCATCTGGACCCTGGGGCTGGGCGGCGGGGCGTTCGGCACCTACTCCGCAGCCGTGTTCGACAAGCTCGTGAAGCCGCCGCTGCCGGTCGCCAACTTCGCCGCCTCCGCGGATGGCCTCACGGTGACGTGCCAGAATCATGCTTCCGGCGACACGGGCTGGTGGGATTTCGGCGACGGTAGCCCGCTCGAACCGTTCGCGCCGGAGCAGCCGATCGTCGCGCACAATTACGTGAAGCCGGGCAGCTACAGCGTGAAGCTCATCGTCCGCAATCTGACGTCGGACGAGAACGATCGCACGGTCTCGGTGGACGTTTCCGCCGTGGGCAAGGACGCGCCGGCGGCCCCGCAGATCGCGGGGTTCTCCGTACAACCCGTCTCGCCGGCCACGATGGCTCCCGCGACCTTCCGCGTGACGGCCGACGTTCAAAACGCGGAACACCTCGTCTGGGATCTCGGCGATGGCCGCATCGAAGTGGCCGAGGGCAGCGGCAAGATCGAACGGCTCGTCACGTTCGATAAACCCGGCTCGTTCCCGGTTCAACTCGTGGCCCACAACGGGAAGTCGGCCGCGAGGCAGGGTGCCGCGGTGAAGGTCGATTCGCCTCCGGACGGCACGCTGATCGCGGTCATCACGATTGCGGATGGCGGCGCGAAGGTCGATCGAATCACTCGCGCCGAGACGCTCGCGATTTCCGCCCGGAAAGACAAAGCCGCGTCGTTCACCAAGACGATCTCGGCCCGCCCGGGGTCTACGCTCGTGGAAGTGGTCTCGACCAAACCCGAGGTTCCCGGAGTGAAGAATTTGAAGATCGCGATCGCGGCGGACAAGCGTTCGGCCCTCGTCGCGGGAGAATGGGCGAACGCCAATGCGAGCAAGTCGGGCGGCACGGACGCACTCATTCCGCTCAGGCTCACCGAGGAACGAGCCAGTTCGCGAACCGCCTCCGTGATGCAGGCGACGGGCGTTCTTCAACTCGCGGCAGGCGGCAAGGCGAACGCCACGATCCCGCTGCCGCCGTTGAGCGCGAACCTCGATGGCATCAGCCGCAAGATCGACGTCGAGGTGCGGCAGATCGGCACGAATGGGAAGGTCTTCGTTCTCGCGTCCGGTACGCTGGTGGGTCGCGGCCCGGTCGAAATCGCCGCGAAGCAGGTCTATAGCCCGCCGACAGCAGCCGTCACCACCGCGAGCTACGACGTGGACGCCGTGAAGATTCAATTCGAGATTCGCACGACGGCCACGGCGGGCCGTGCGAACTAAAGTTGGACGAAACCCGGTTTCTGCTTTGGAAACCGGGTTTCTGACACACTTCAGACGCGCTTCGAGAGCATCCAGCGAACGGTGCGGATCACGGCGTAACGCGGCGCGAAGCGCTGCAAGAAAATCAGCAATCGGTTGCGCCAGCCGGGCGTGACGAGCACCGTTCCGCGGCGCAGGGCTTTCACACCCGCCTCCGCAACCTGACGGGACGTCATCCGCATCCCGACGCTGAAATCCTTTGTCGGTTGGAAGCCGGCAACCGCGCCGAACTCGCTGTCGGTCGGGCCGGGGCAGAGGCAGGTGACCGTGATGCCGGTGCCTTCAAGTTCGCAGGCGAGTGCTTGCGAGAGCGAATTGACGTAGGCCTTGCTCGCATAATAGACGGCCATCATCGGGCCGGGTTGGAAGCCTGCAACCGAGCCGACGTTCAAGATGCGGCCGCGACCGCGCGCCTTCATGCCGGGGAGCACGCGTTCGAGCAGTTCCGTGAACGCGGTCACGTTCACCTGAATCATGCGTTGCAGCTTTGCCGGGTCCGCTTCGGCGAACGGACCGATGTCGCCAAACCCGGCATTGTTCACCAGCACATCGACAGTCCAACCCGCGACCGCAATTGCGTCGAACAACATCTTGGGCCCGGCGGGGTCCGCGAGGTCTGCCGGCACGACGAGGTACCTCGCGCCTTTCAGTTCCTCGGCGAGCGCTTGCAATTCGACTTCGCGCCGGGCCGTCAGGATCAGGTCGTGGTCGACGGCGAGAACGCGGGCGAGTTCGCGACCGATTCCGGCACTCGCGCCGGTGATCAGGGCCACGGGTCGGGTGGGATTCATAGAGGTGTTGTACTGTCCACAACGTAGGTGGGGATGCCGATGCCGCCGGAGCAGCCCATCGCCTTACTGCGGCTCGCCACCGACTGGTACGAATCGACGAAGCACGAGTTGGTCCACCTCTTCCCGCGGCTCCAGCCCGGCGGCATCCTCATCATCGACGACTTTGGCCACTGGGAGGGCGCGAAGAAAGCCGTGGTCGAATACTTCGACCAGCTCGAAGAGAAGTTCTACCTCCACCGCGTCGACTACACCGGCAGACTGTTGATTAAGAAGTGACGCCGTCACTGTTCCACTTGTAGGTCGACCCACTCGGAGTAGTAAACGCGGGAATGCGATTCGCGGATTCCGGGTCGAAATGCCGCACGGACCTTCACGGTTTGAGCCTTCGGATATTCCCAGACGCCATCCAAGCGACCTTCGCCGAGCAGCGAGGTCGTCGACTCCGGTTGCAGCGAGGACGGGATGCCGTAGCAGGTTCCGCTGTAGGGATCGAGATGCTCGGAAGTCGGCGACTGGAAATAGTGCGGTGCCCAGCCGCCGAACTCTGCTTGAAGTTGCAATTGAAGGGTTGCGTCCGGATTGCCCCTGGGACCGGCGAGCGTTTGAAGGCTGGCCGTGCGATTCAGGACCACCACCTCCAGAAGCTCCGAGAGGCGCTGCTTGACGTTGGCCTTCATCGCACGCTTGACCTTCACCTGGACATCGAGCGAACGTCGCACTTCAAATTCCACGGGATCGGAAACCACTTCAAAGGGCGCGACGCCCGCCATCATCCCCAGAAAGTCGCGCGAGCGGCCAGGCGGGGCCGAGTACTTGTAGTGGGCACGGAGTTGAACCCGGCCCGGTTGCTGAAACTCGAGGTGCGGACTGGCGTATTCGGCCATGCTCAGACGTTCGCCCGGCTTCAGCATCAGGCAGGTGCGGTGCCACTGGAAGTCGAATAGTCCGCATCGACCGTACCGTCCGACCGGCACCGCAGTCGTCGTCCCGTCGGGCGCCGTGAGCGTCGCGGTAAAGAAAATGTGCGGCTGGCGCCACCCGACCTCCGAGCCGTCGCCGGGTTTAACGACGGGATAAGCATATCGACGAGAGCCATTTTCCAGACTCATCTCGACCCAGGGCTTTTCGCCCGGTTCGATCCAGCGGAACTTCACGGGCGACAGGACGAGACGAAGATCGCGAGCATGCTCCGGCAGCGGCGCGGGTCCGGCCTTCGGACTGACGAAATAGGCGAGGACGGCAATCACGGCGGCCGGAATCAGAGCGCGCATGCGACGACCTCACGTAGCGAAGTTGCCCACAGGTAGCATAACAACAAAGCCCACGGACCGCCGTCCGTGGGCTTGAGTGGTTGTCTTCTCGTTCCGGCGGGTTCAAACGCTCGCCTTGTGCCCGTTCTCACTGTGGCAACCGTTGGCGCTCGGGAGCGGATGCATCGGCAGCAGGCTGCTACCATCGCCGCCGACCGCACCGGAATCGCACATCGAGGAAACATCCGCCATCTTCAACTTGCGCCGGGCCATGCGCTCCAGGCCTTCCGGCAACAGTTGCGTCTTGTCGCCTTGGAGCAAGCCGCTGACGCCGCGAGTCGGGGTGGGCAATCCCTCCGCACTCGGACGATCTTCGGCCTGGTAGCGAATCAGCATCCCTTCGTAGTTGCGCAAGACCACCGCGTCGTCGGACATCGAGACGAGGTAGTTCGGCATCAGGGGAATCTTGCCGCCGCCGTGGGGGCTGTCGACCACATAGGTGGGGATGCCGATGCCGGACATGTGGCCGCGAAGGCCTTCCATGATCTGCATGCCCTTCCACACGCTGGTGCGGAAGTGCCCGGCCCCGATGACCGGGTCGCAGTGGAAGAGGTAGTACGGCCGCACTTTGATGCGGAGCAGGCCGCGAAGCAGTTCGCGCATCGTGCCGAGGTCGTCGTTCACACCCTTGAGCAGCACCGAGTGGTTGTTGATCGGCATGCCGGCCTTGAGCAGCGACTTGCAGACGCGGGCGGCCTCCGGCGTGATCTCGCGCGGATGGTTGAAGTGCGTCTGAATGTACACCTTCTCGGCGGAAGCGAGCAGGTCGAGCAGTTCCGGATCGTAGAGCCGCTGCGGCAAGGTCACGGGAACGCGGGTGCCGACGCGGATCACTTCGACGTGATCGATCGCCTTCAAGTTGTCCAGGTAGTAGCGGAGCTTGGGAAGCGGCAAGGTGAGTGGGTCGCCGCCGGAGACGATCACGTCCTTGATCGACTTCGTCTTGCGGACGTAATCGATCATGCGTTCGTCGTCGGCGCTCACGCCTTCCCAGCCGCCGCGGGTGAGCGTGGCGCGCTTCCGCGTGCAGTACCGGCAGTACATCGTGCAGTTGGGCGTGGTGATGAGCAGCGCCCGATCCGGATACCGGTGGGTGAGCCCCGGCACGGGCGAATCCTTGTCCTCTTCCAGCGGGTCTTCGAGTTCGTACCCGGAGGGGTTCTCGGCTTCCAGCGGAGAGGGGACGGATTGCAACCGGATGGGATCGGCCGGATCCTCCGGGTCGATGAGCGAGAAGTAGTACGGCGGGATGGCGAGCTTGTACTCGCTCTCGAGCCGGCCGAGTGCCTCGAGTTCGTTGGGAGCGAACGGGAGGAGGGTGCGAAGTTGGCGGACGGACCGAATCGAGTTTTGGGTCTGCCAGCGCCAGTCGTCCCACTGATGGGCGGGAACATCGTCCCAGAGTGGGAGTCGCTTCGACGCGTTCTTGTCGGTCGGGCGACTCGGGGGTTCGGCTTCTTCAAACCCGTTCACCGCGGAGGCAACCGCAGGGCTAGTGAACGGGCGAGCATCTGACTCGAACATACGGGGTTCAACTCCGTGGACCCGTGATCCCGGGTCGGTGCCGCACTGGCCACCGACTCTTCGGGAGGGCAGCAACTGAGGTTGTGAAACTTCAGATGCATGCGCCTTAGAACAGATGGTAACGTCGGGTCGTTAAAAAACAAGTTCGCAAGCGCGCGATGCGCGCGACTTTTTGAAAAAAGTTTCGAGCGCGAGTAGCGAGGCAGTTCGATTACAGAACGAACACCGATCGCGGCGCGGCGTTCTTCGCGTTCGGATGCACCGTGATTTCAACGTGCTGCCCGAGCGCATTCAGGAATCGAAAGAGCCGGTCGATGCTGTAGGCTTCGACGCGGCCGCGCATCAGTTTCACCACCTTCGGCAGCTCGATGCCGAGCAATTGCGCGACTTGCGCGTGCGAAAGCTTTCGCTCCGCGAGCAGACCGCGAATGCTCTGCACGAGCTTCGCTTTCGCCAACGACAACTCCGGGTTCGGAATGTCGAGGTCGGCGAAAACGTTGCCGCTGCCGCGTTCGATTTGAACGGGTTCGTCAGCGACCGTTCGGTTCGTTCCGCTCGTGTTCGATCCATTGCGCATGGTGTTTCTCGGCCTCTTTCAATCGCGACTGGACCTTGGCCATTTCCTCGGACGGCGTCTTGATGCCGCTCTTCGATTTCTTTTGGAAGGCATGGAGCACGTAGACGGCGCCTGCAAACCGGACCGTGTAGACCGCTCGATAGGCGTTACCGTCTTTCTGCTCGACCACCTCGAGAATTCCGGCCCCGCGAAATCCTTTCAGCGGCTTCGCATCGGGATGCTTGCTGCCGACCTGAGCATCGAACAGAGCCTGGCCCATCGATTGGCGAACGCCTTTCGGAAAGACACGAAGATCCTTCCGGCTCGAAGCAACCCAGAACACGGGCCGCGGTACCGCGTGTCCATTCTCCTTCGTTCTCGCCATACTGATTATGCTTTATGAGGCCGGTCGCCGCAATCACGAGCACTCCAAGAGAATCGCTTCCATGTCGCGCATGATGCAGCAGTACGACGACGCCAAGGCCCAGCATCCGGGCATGCTCGTGCTGTTCCGCAACGGCGACTTCTACGAGCTGTTCAAAGACGATGCCGAGCTCGGTTCCAAAGTACTGGGGCTCACCCTCACCAAGCGCGACGGCTCCATTCCCATGGCCGGCGTGCCCGTGCATCGGCTCGAACACTACCTCGGCCTCTTACTGCGCGCCGGGTATCGCGTCGCCGTGTGCGAACAGATGGAGGAGCCGAACCAGGCGAAGCGGATCATCCACCGCGAAGTGAACCGCATCGTGACGCCCGGCACCGTGACCGAAGATGCATTGTTGGACCCGCGCACGCCGAACCACCTCGTCGCCGTGGTGCCCGGAAAAGGCTTGAACTATGGGCTCGCGTGGGTCGATCTCACGGTCGGCTCCTTCAGCGCGATGGACGTCTTCGTCGCGAAGTTGGGCGATGAATTCGATCGGCTCGCGGGTGCGGAGGCGATCTATCCCGAGAGCGCCGCGGCCGCCGTGATCCAGGCCGTCGGCGACAAGATGCCGCGCACGCATGCCGCCCGACCGGACTGGACTTTCGACGCGACGAGCGCGCTCGATGCTCTCAAGGCGCAGTTCCAAGTGAGCACGTTCGGAGGCTTCGGCTTCGAAGACGCGCAGCCCGCGCTCGTCGCCGCCGGCGCGATCGTTCTTTACTTGAAGGAGACGCTCCGCGCCAGCCTCGCCCACATCCGTTCGCTTCGGCCGCATCGACCCGACGCCTTGCTCACGTTGGACGAAGTCACGCGGCGCAGTTTGGAACTGACGCGCAGCCTGCGCGACTCGCAGCGCGAAGGCTCGCTGCTCTCGATCCTCGACCGCTCGGTCACGTCGATGGGCTCGCGGATGCTGCACGACAGCTTGCTCGCGCCGCTCACGCACATCCCGGACATCAACGACCGACTCGACTCCGTCGAAGAACTCCTCCACGATCACGCGCTTCGCGGGCACTTGCGCGACCTGCTCGATGCCTGCTCCGACTTGCAGCGACTCACGACTCGCGCGTCCACGGCGCGGGCCACGCCGCCGGACCTGGCGAAGATCGCGGCCACGCTGCGTATCCTTCCGAAGTTCAAGGCAAAGCTCCTCGGCCGCAAGTCGTCGCTGCTCGCTTCACTCGAAACGCGCCTCGAACTCTGCGTCGATCTGCGTGAACTTCTCGACCGCGCCCTCAAGGACGAAGTGCCCTTCTCGCCCAAAGACGGCGGCGTGATTCGCGAAGGCTACCACGCCGAACTCGATGAACTTCGCAAGCTCGCCACGGAAGGCAAGAACTGGATGGCTCGCTATCAGGCGGACGAAATCACTCGCACCGGCATCAGCAGCTTGAAAGTCGGCTTCAACGAAATCGACGGCTACTACCTCGAAGTGACCAACGCGAACCTCACCCGCGTGCCCGAGAACTACAAGCACCGCAAGACCTTGAAGAACGCCATCCGCTACTTCACGGTCGAACTGCGCGAGTACGAGGAGAAGGTTCTCTCCGCGACCGAGAAGAGCCAGGCTCTCGAACTGCAACTGTTCCAAATCCTGCGCGATCAGGTGGCGCAACAGACGCCGCGATTGTTGAACACCGCCGAGGTTCTCGCCAACGTCGACTTCCTCGCGGCGCTTGCCGAACTGGCCGCGACTCGCAATTACGTGCGGCCGATTCTCGTCGATGAACCGATTCTCGACATCCGCGACGGCCGGCATCCCGTGTTGGAACAAGTGATGCCGCCGGGCACGTTCGTGCCCAACGATTCCACGATGGACGCCGAAGCCGGTGGGCTCTTCTGGCTGGTTACGGGGCCGAACATGGCCGGCAAGAGCACCTTCCTTCGGCAAGTCGCACTTCTCACGCTCATGGCGCAGATGGGAAGTTTCGTGCCGGCCAAGTCCGCCCGCATCGGCGTCGCCGACCGCATCTTCACCCGCGTCGGCGCGTCGGACGAACTCGCGCGCGGGCAGAGCACCTTCATGGTGGAGATGACCGAGGCCGCCAACATCTTGAACAACGCGACGCCGCGAAGCCTCGTGATCCTGGACGAGATCGGCCGCGGTACTAGCACCTACGACGGCGTCTCACTCGCCTGGGCCATCACCGAGTATCTGCACGACGCGGTGAAGTGCCGCTCGCTCTTCGCCACGCACTACCACGAACTCGCGCAGTTGGCGACGAGCCTGCCTCGGCTTCGCAACTACAACGTGCACGTTCAAGAAAACGATCGCGAGGTGATCTTCCTGCACAAGATTGGGCCGGGCAACGCGGACAAGAGCTACGGCATCCACGTGGCGCGACTCGCCGGCGTGCCGGACTGGATACTGCAGCGCGCGGAACAGGTGCTGAGTACGCTGGAGACGCAACCGCAGGCGGCTCGCGGCTTCGCGCTGGAGCGCCCGCCCATCCCGGAGCCGCCGCTCATTTCAACGGAAGCCTCACCCTCTCCTAAGGTGCCTCGTCCCAAGCCAGCCGAAGGCCCATCGACAGTCGAACCGCCCGAGGGGGCGAAGCCGCGCCGCAAGCCGCAACCGCTCCCCGCGGGGCCATCGCTCTTCGGCGAAGCGAGCGAGACGCCGTTCTGACTTCACTCGCGGACGCTGGCCTTCTCCAGGATCGCCTTCAACTTCGCCTTCTTCTCGTCGCTGAACGCACTGAGCGGCGAACGGCTCGGCCCGGCCGGGCGACCGAGTACGCCCATCGCTTCCTTCACCGCGCTGTTGCCGGTGCCGAGCGTCATGGCCATGCGGATCGGATGCAGTCGCGATTGCAGCGACTTCGCCGCCTCGATGTCCCCCTTCGCAAACGCCTCGTAGATGCCGACGCAGAGATCGGGTGCGATGTTGCACGACGCCGGGATCGCGCCCTGTGCCCCAAATTGGAGTGCCGCGAGGATCAGCGTGTCGCGGCCGTTCAGCACCGCGAACCGATCCCGCGGCGTGCTGCGAATGATCTCGATGGTGTTCTGCAAGTCGCCGGACGAATCCTTGATGCCGATGATGTTGGGCACCTCGGCGAGTTTGGCGCACGTCTCCGGTTCGATGCTCAGGCCGCCGCACGTGGCCGGGTTGTTGTAAAGCACGACCGGCAACTTCGTACTCTCGGCCACGCGCTTGAAGTGATCGACGAGTTCCGCCTGGCTCGGCTTGATGAAGTACGGCGCGATGACCGACACGCCGTCGGCCCCTTCCTTCTCGGCCATCTTCGTGATGCGAACCACTTCGCGGGTCGTCTCGGCTCCCGTGCCGACGTACACCGGCGTTCTCCCTTTGCAGTGGGCCACCGCCGCCGCCGTGACTTCCTGCTTCTCGCGTTCATCCAACGCGTAGAACTCGCCGGTGGTGCCGAGGACGAAGATGCCGTGGACGCCCTTGCTGAGCATGAAGTCGATGTGCTTCCGCAGGCCGTGGAGGTCGAGTTCCTGATCGGCCGTCATCGGCGTGACGACGGGCGGGATGATGCCGTGGAGTTTCATGGGGAGGGCTCGTGGTGGGTCGTTGAATCTAGCTTATTGGATTGCCGAGGTTGGTGCGGAACGAAGCATGGCCTGCTCCTCTCAGGTTTTTTCGTTCGGGTCGTGCGCTCGAATTTGCTGATATTCAGGCGTTTCGGCTGGCCAGAATTGGTGCGTGCTGGTCATGCGCGGTCGGCGAATCGACGTAACGTGTTGCATGTCGGTAACCTCCACTCCTGTCCCGCATGGCCAGACCGGCCATGCGCGTTCGAGCCGCGGTCGGGCGGGCCTCTCGAATTGAACCTGCCGCAATTCAGAGCCTTGCTTCCGATTTCCCGGTCGTCCAGTCGATAACAGGCGAATGGGTGGACCCGACGCACTCACTCAAGCAGTGCCGCGGTTTCGTGACCGATCGCGTGGAGGACGTTGAGGTCGAGTTCCCTGATCGGTCGCCATCGGCGTGACGACGGGCGGAAGGATGCCGTGGGGTTTCATGGGGAGAGGCATGTGTTACGATTCTTTGGGAGAGTTCTGTGGTTTTTACGGTCAAAGAATTTCTCGGCCATTCAGAGTAAGAAGTTGGCAAGCCCCGAACCTTGTCGCGGGTAGGGTCTCCTTTCTTCTTGCGAAATAACCGATAACGCGAGCGAGGATGTGAAGATCAATCCTGACCCGTTGAAGATGTTTCATGATCAGTTCCTCGAAACCGAGGAAGAACAGAAGCTATGGCATGGCGTTTACAACCGTCTTGCGGAAGCCATCGAGGTTTCCCTCGGGAAGTTCTTGGAAGCCATCAAAGCGTTTGAAGTGAAGATTCACGCCGATGGCAAGAACACTCACAGCGCGGTTCAGATGCTCTTGTATGACTTCGCCGATTCCATCGACGGAGTAGCCGCACTCACCCGATTAGGGGCCGCGAAGAACTGCGCCGCGCCGCTAAGAACGGGGCTGGAGATCGGGCTGGCCTATATCCTTGAAGTAACCGACACATACGAACCGCGTTCGTTATCTTACGAGTATTTCCATCACCTCTCGGAACTGAAGATAGCTCAGAAGTGCGACCCGACACACCCGGTGGGGATCGACATTCGCAAGAAATTGGAAGGGGATCAATACCCGGACATTTATGACGAGGCGACATTCGACGTGAAGGCCGAAATCACGAGTTGGGAAAAGAAGCTTGCCTCGCCGCGATACTACAACGTGAAGGCCGAATACGACCGGATGAAGAAGCCGAAGAACTGGTATTCCCTCTGGAATGGACCGAAGGACATGCACGCGCTGGCCATTCGTCTGAAGATGCTGTCAAGCTACGAGGCTCTTTATCGAGTGTTCTCAACAACCGTGCACGGCGCAGGCGCAATGAAACGGATCGGGAAACGCGGGATCGATGGCACAGTTGAAATCGACCCGCTACGGAGCCCGACGAATCTGACGCATATAGCCCGTCATGCTTGCCACTTAACGAACGGCTTGACAATCACCGTGGCGAGAAAGCTGGTTCCTGAGATGGCGTCGGGCTTCCCAACGTGGTATAAGGAAAGCATGAAGCCTGCATACGAATACATTAACAACGTGAATATCAAATGAAAAGCACGGGGCTCGCGTTCGTGCGAGCCCCGTGCATTTGGTAAAGGTAGCCGAGAGCGAAGCGTATAGACTAGTGCCACAATCCGCAATTAACGCCACACGTATTTCGCTTGTTTTCAGGGAAATCTCCGCAAATTCTGTGGTAGATCATTTGCGGGTTGTGGCACTAGGGCATCAGAGCTTCACACCGAGGTCATTAGCATGGACAGCCTCCGCAAGAACGGTTCGCTCTTGGCTGTGATGGGCCTTTTCCTCTTGATCGCGGTCTTGGCAACGTCGTCGCTGCTCTGGCTGGCGCATGAAACGGACGCGAAGTATATCCCCCTAATCGGGTCGTGTATCACCGGGATCATCACGTTGTGTTCAGTGGCTATCGCGTGGCTCTCGCTGTGGGTCGCATTCAAGAATGTCGCCAACCCATTCCGCGTTGAACTTCTCAAAAGGCAAACCGACCTGATTTGCGAACTGAGCCAATCGGCTCAAACATACAGTGACCTTCTAGTGACTTGGGAAGCCGACAGAAGGCCAGACACGATGGGAGATCGCTATTCGAGTCACCTGACGGCTTACATGGGCCTTTGGAAGAGGCATCGTGACAACACGGTTCTTCTGCCTGAAGCCATCAATGCGGCCATCTCCGAGTTCTTGGCAAAGAGTTGGGACTATGCCGGGAAGATTCATGTTGATGGTGAGAGGCACACCGACATGATTGCTGTCGGCTTGAAGTTCAGAGAAGAGATTGTGACGTTATTGAACGTCTGCCGCGAAGCACTTCATACGGATAAACTGACGGCTGAGACAGCCAAGCTGATTCAATCCAATTCTCCAACCCACTTAATCAAATGAGATACCCCCTCCTTCATCGCTACAACGGCCCGCTGATCGGCCTCTTCCTCATTGCCGCGCTCTGTGGCATCGTAGCCTACAGCATGGAGCCCCATCACTTCTGGTTCCACATCTTCATCGAAGTGACCATCGCGGCCTTCACACTGGTTCTCACCGTTATCGTTATCGAGGATTTGCTCGAATATCGGCGCGACCGCGACCGCAAGGATCAATGGCGGGTCGTTCGCGAGTTCACTTTGCGTCGGCTTTATCATTTCATCACCAGCATTATCCGGGCATCATCCATGCTGACGCCAGAAGGCTTGAAAGCGTATGACGAGTTCAGGCCCGTGATTGACCTTGATGATGAAGTGACACCTGAGAAGCTGAAGGCATTCGCACAGTTCGGACGCAAACTTGACGATCTATACAGCAAAGGCGATCTAAAGCTCCTCAGCAAAGACTTGAACATGTGGCATGTGAACTCGACAGCCAAGCTGAAAGAAATCCTCCATCACGTTCTTCCTCGATTTCTACAGTTCGCGCCCGAACACCCCGCTATGGAGTATTTGTTCGAGCTCGAATGGATCAGCCTTTGGATTCAGAGCCTTGACGACATCATCAAGAAACCGGACTTTCCAGATGATTCAAGCG
Organism: Gemmataceae bacterium; assembly: GCA_043733485.1. Taxonomy (GTDB): domain Bacteria; phylum Planctomycetota; class Planctomycetia; order Gemmatales; family Gemmataceae; genus Urbifossiella. The sequence goes on along the minus strand of JAYTGN010000041.1, from coordinate 3,785 downwards.
GTTGGTTGCCGATGATCGCGCATACTTCCCGTTGCGGGGCCATGATCTGCGACAACTTGGTTGACGAACAGTTTCAACGACGGCTGGGCGCGGTCACCTAGAAGCCTTCTTGTTGCCATTCCCAATTCACAGTGGCCGCAACAGTACTTCAGGCTTCAAGCCTCGGTCCGGCAAGCCCGTGCCTTGAACGCCACTTCCACCCATCTTCACGCATTTTTCTCTGTCCCTTTCGCGAACTTTGCTTAACTCAATGGAATCCGTACCACGGCAGGATTCACCATGACGCGCTTCCGACTCGCACTGCTCCTCGCGTTCCTCTTCGCGGCCGGCGGCCGCGCCGACGAACCGAAACTGCTCACGAAGATCGCCTTCGGCTCGTGCGCCGATCAAGATAAGCCGCTGCCCATCTTCGACACCATCGCCGCCACGAAGCCGGAACTGCTCCTGCTCATCGGCGACAACATCTACGCGGACCTCGACCGAGGTCGCAAAGTCACGCCCGAAGTGATTCAAGAAAAGTACGAGGCCCTCGCGAAGCTGCCCGGCTTCCAGAAACTCAAAGCGACCTGCCCGATCCTGGCGACGTGGGACGATCACGATCTCGGCAAGAACGACGCCGGGGCCGAGTTCCCGTTCAAGGACGAATCGCAGAAGCTGTTCCTCGATTTCTTCGGAGCCGCGGCCAACGACCCGAGGCGAACTCAAAAGGGCGTCTACTCCGCGGCGATTTACGGCCCCGAAGGCAAGCGCGTTCAGATCATTCTCCTGGACACGCGCTATCACCGCAGTGCCCTCAAGAAGGCACCTTACGATCCGGTCAACCGCGTCGCGGGCTACTTGCCGAACGCCGACCCGGACGCGACCGTGCTCGGGGCCGAACAGTGGAAGTGGCTCGAAGGCGAACTCAAGAAGCCCGCCGAGGTGCGGCTCCTCATTTCCAGCATTCAAGTGATCGCGGACGAACATCCGTTCGAGAAGTGGGGCAACTTCCCCAAGGAACGCGAGAAGCTCTATCAACTGATTCGCGACACCAAGGCGAACGGCGTCGTCATCCTCAGCGGCGATCGCCATCTGGCCGAAGTTTCGCTCGACACCAAATCCGTGGGCTACCCGCTTTACGATGTCACGTCCAGCGGGCTGAACCAGGGTGCCAAGGCGTGGCGCGCTCCCGAGAAGAGCACGCACCGCGTCAGTTCCATGCCCTACGGCGACAACTTCGGCATGATCCTCATCGACTGGTCCGGCGACAACCCCCGCCTCACGCTCCAGGTCCGCGATGAAGACGGCGACACGTCCTGCGGCGTGAAGGTGCGGCTCAGTACCTTGAAGTCTACCGGCAAGCCCGTCGTGGTGGCCGAGCAGCCGAAACTGCCCGAAGGTATTCTGAGCCCCGCTCAGGCGGCGAAGAAGGTCGGCGAGAAGGTGACCGTGCAGTTCGCGGTTGCCTCCACCGGCGGCCAGGCCAACCTCTACTTGAACTCCGACAAGGATTTCCGAAGCAAGGAGAACTTCGCGGTCGTGCTGACGCCGAAGGCCAAGACGGGCCCTTGGGACAAAGCGACGGGCGAGACGTTCAAAGGGAAAGTGATCCGGGCGACCGGCACCATCAAGCTGAACAAGGACACGCCGCAACTCGACGTGACCGATCCCCAGCAACTCGAGTTCGTCGAGGCGAAGTAATGGCGAACCGGCGACGTAAGTCGCCGGGTGTTGGAAACCCGGCGACTCACGTCGCCAGTTCGCCCAAATCTCGAGTTGCTTCACATCCGGAACTAAACTTGCTTTATGGTGTTGAAGTCTTCAGAAGGGCTTGTTTGCAGGCCTTTTCCCGCTACGGGCTGCTCGTCGAGCGTTCACCGTGGCCAGCGAGAGACCAACATGAGAGCGCATCACCTCAGCGTGTTCTTCTCCTTCGCACTGTTGGCACTGCAGCCGGAAACTGCGGTCGGAGAGGAAAAGGCCTCAAAGACCGAAGAGAAGGTTGCCGCGCCGAAAGCGCCGGGCTTCGCGGGCTATCAGTGGGTGACGATGATGACGGGCGAAGTCGTGAAGGCGGACGATTCCAAAGTCACGGTTCGCGTGTTCTGGCAGCAGCTGGTTGCCAATGGAAACAATCGCGGTTCCCGGCCTTCGCTTCACGGCAACCACGGTCGCAGCCACCACAGCCCCTTCGCCACGCGACACAACAACACGCAGTTGAAGTGGGAGCACCACGACTACGACCTGCCCTATGTGGCGGGGAGCCTCGTTCGGAACAAGACGCTTCCTCCCAAGACCAACCCGGACGGCAAGCGGGGCTTCTACTCCGCCAAGGAGCAAGACGATCTCAAGCTGCCCTATGCGGCACCCGGGTACCAAGCCATCAGGAGCGATCTCGTGCCGGGAACGATCATCGAAGCGCACATCATCCGCGACAGGAGCATCCCGGCGAACAAAGTCGTGGACGGCGACCTGCGGATCAAGTACGCCGTCGTCTTGCGCCACGATCCCAATCCGCCCAAGGACATCGTTCCACCCACCCCCGCCAAGAAGAATTAGCTCATTTTCGGACTGCGTGAAAGCGAGCGGGCGGCTATTCTGATTGAACCATGCCACGCGTTGCCGGCTGCGATCCCGGAACTTCTTCCCTCGACGTGCTCGTCCTCGACGAGGGCGCGGTCGTCGATCAGGTGCGTTTCGAGCCGGAACAATTGCGAGCCAATCCTGCGGCACCCGCGACGTGGCTCGCCGCCCGCGGCCCGTTCGATCTCGTCGCCGGCCCGTCCGGCTACGGCCTCCCGCTCGTGAAGGCTTCGGACTGCACCGATTCGCAGCTCGAACTCATGTCGCTCGTTCGCCCCGACGAACGGAGTGCCGCGACCGGCGTGTCGGCGTTCTCGGCCGTGGCCCGAGCCTTTCGCGACTCGAACCTCCCCGTCGTCTTTCTCCCCGGCGTCATTCATCTGCCGAGCGTGCCGAGTCACCGCAAGCACAACCGCATCGATCTCGGCACGCCAGATAAACTCTGCGTGGCGGCGCTGGCCCTCGAACGCAACGCAGGAACCTGGACGCGCGAAGGGCCGATCTGCGTCGTGGAACTCGGCACGGCGTTCACCGCGGCCATCGTACTGAGCGAGCACGGAGCCATCATCGACGGCGTCGGCGGAACGTCCGGAGCGATCGGGTGGAAGTCCGGCGGCTGCTGGGATGGCGAGGCGGCCTATTTACTTTCGCCGCTCGAGAAGGGCGATCTGTTCCTCGGTGGAGCGGCGAGCGTCGCAGACGCCGAGGCTCGGCGAATGGTCTTCATCGAATCGCTGGTTCGCCTCGTCGGCGGGCTATGCGGGTTGCACGAACCCTACGACCGCTTTGAAACGATCGTGCTTTCGGGCCGGCTCTTCGCAATGGAACCGGCCTTCGTCGATTCCCTACATCTGGCCACGGTGCTGGCTCCCTTCGCCCGTTCGACGTATCAAGTGGTCGCGCTGGGCTCGCTGGACGGAGCCTGGGTGAAGGAAGCCGCCCAGGGAGCGGCGATCATCGCGGACGGATGGGCCGGCGGCCAGCACGCCCACTTGGTCGATGAGATGAGGTTGAAGGAAGCATCGGGGACCGTGCTCGACTGGCTCGTTCATCCGCGAGCCGAGCACGTGCGGAAGTGGTTCGGCCACTGAGAGCCGGAGCGTCTTGCCCGAGGATTGGGGCGCACGGGTGTAACCAATCTCTCTGGTGTTGATGGCGGGGTTTAGGTAAGAGGGGGCGACTCCTCGACCCAAACAGGACGTTCCATGAAGCCCACCATCACG
>JAYTGN010000040.1:0-7475 GCA_043733485.1 Gemmataceae bacterium | reverse complement strand
ATCAACCTGGCTGAATCCCCTCGCCATGAGTGCGGATGGTTTCGCCAAGTTCACACATTCAGCGGCCGACCGGCGTACGTCCACTTGAACGGCTTCGCCATCGTGTCGTTGTAGTAGTCGATGAACTTCAGAATCCGATCCCGCAGGTCGGCCGTCGACCGGAACACACCGCGGCGGATCACCCGACGACTCAGGATGCTGAACCAGATCTCAATCTGATTCAACCACGACGTATGTTTCGGCACGTACACGAACCGCACACGGTGGTTCACGTCGATCAAGAACGCCTTCCGCGTCGCCACCGATTTCAACACGCCGCTCTTCCCCTTCACACCGAGCGTGTCTGCCGGGATGCTGCACAAGCCCGCGATCAACAACACCAGGGTGGCCGAACAATGCGTGGTCAGGTTGTCGGCCACGAAGATCCAACCGGCTTGGGGATCGGTCGCGAGGGTTTGCTCGATGTGCGTGGCGAAGTCGACCTCGCCGCGAGTCTGTTGCACCGTGGGAGCGATCACTTCGCCGGTCGCGACTTCGAAGTTGCCGATGAGCACTTGCGTGCCGTGCCGCGTGTACTCGACCTCGCGTCGTTCGATCAGGCCGGGCCGCATCGGCTTGGTCGGCGCCTTCGGTTCGAGCGCCTGGATGCTCGTCTTCTCGTCGACGCACACCGTGTGAATGCCCTCGTTTTTCAGTCGTTTCGGCGCGGCTCGGTACGTTTCACAGACGTCGCGCACTTGCTGTTCGAAGGCGGCCACGTCCTTGGGATTGGGGTTGAGCCAGTACCGGCTCTTGTGCGGCTGAAGCGCCGCCGTCTTTTAAAAAACGTCCGACCTGTCGGACGGAAATCGAGGTCGCAATCTGGCGTTTGATGACTTCGTCGGTCAGTTCTCGCGGCGTCCAGTGCGTCACCGGCCGCCCCGATTTCTCGGGGGGTTCGCAGGCCACTGCGATGATTTGCGCGATCTGCTCGGCCGTGAACTTGCCCCCGCAACCGGCTCGCGGCCGATCGCCAAGTACGGCCGAAATGGCCTCACGCAATGCGGGCGGTTTCTCCACGCATTCGATGACCGTCAACGGATGAAAGGCCTTCTGCCAGCGTCGCCGCCAAATGCCGATGCCGTGCCGCTCACACTGGAGTTTCTTGGCGATCTCTTCGTTCTTGAGGCCTTCGAATGCGAGCAGGATGATTTCCGCGCGGTGGGCGAGCCCCTGCGGGCAACACCGCGAGAAGGCCAGCGTTTGCAGCATCTGCTGCTGACGTTCGGTGATGACGACCTTGGCTGCCATCCCTGGCATGACTTCTCCTCCTCCGGTACGGTCTTGCGTCCGGCCGAGAAGATGGCAAAGTGAGCTCTCAGATGGAAGTCCGATTCAGCCAGAGTGATCTCGTTACTTGATCGGTTGCCAGCCTTTCTCGATACCGGGGAAGAGGGCATTCGCGCCATCGGGGCCCTGCGAGCCGACCGCGTACTTCTCCGGAAGTGGGGCCTCGCGACGGGTCGAGGCCGCGATGATCGGGTCCATGATTTCCCAGGCCCGTTCGATCTCGTCGCTGCGCATGAACAGCGAGGCGTCGCCCTGGATCGCGTCGAGGATGAGCCGCTCGTACGCCTCGGGCAACGCCTGATCCTGATACGCCTCCTTGTAGTTGAACGACAGATCGCGCGGCTGCAAACTCACCCCCTCCACTTCGGGCACCTTCGTCTGGAAGGTGAGCCGGATGCTCTCGTTCGGTTGCAACACGATCGTGACGCGGTTGCACTGGAGAATCTGACCCGGCGGCAGCGGGAACATGAGGTGCGACGGGCAGCGGAACTGGATCATCACTTCGCTGTAGCGGGCGGCGAGGGCCTTGCCGCTGCGGAGGTAGAAGGGCACGCCGTGCCAACGGCGATTGTCCACTTCGAGCTTCACGGCGGCAAACGTGGGCGTGAGCGAATCCGCGGGCACTCCCGGCTCGGCGTGGTAGCCGTCGTACTGCCCGACAGCAACTGCCTTCGCCGCCGCCTTCGCATCCGGCACCGCGATCGAATTCAACACCTTCATCTTCTCGTTGCGCAGGTTCTCGGCCGTGAAGCGGGTCGGGTCGTCCATCGCGACCATCGTGAGAATCGAGAGCAGGTGGTTCTGGATCATGTCGCGGAGCACGCCGCTGCCGTCGTAGTACTTGGCGCGCTTGCCGACGGTCACCTTCTCGGCCACCGTGATCTGCACGTGGTCGATGTACTGGTAGTTCCAGAGCGGCTCGAAGAGCGTGTTCGCGAATCGGAAGACGAGAATGTTCTGGACGGTCTCTTTGCCGAGGTAGTGGTCGATGCGGTAAAGTTGATCTTCGCGCCAGTGTTTGTGCAGCGTTTCGTTGAGCTCCTTGGCGCTGGCGAGGTCGTGGCCGAAGGGCTTCTCGATGACGAGCCGGCGGAACCCGCCCTGTTCCTTGTTGAAGGAGGCTTCGCCGAGCGTCGTGGCGAGTTGCGGGTAGAGTTCGGGCGCGACCGAGAGGTAGAAGAGCCGTTGCCCGCCGCCAGTGCCTTCAAATTTGGCGAACCAGGCCGCGAGCGGCGCGATGCCACCGGGCGCGGTGAGGTCCGTTCCCACGTAGTGGAGCCGCGCGGCGAACTCCGCCCATTTCGCTTCGTCGAAGTTCTCGGCGAACTCCTTCACCTTATCGTGCATCTGCGCGCGGAAGGCGTCGTCGGTGAAGGTGGTGCGGGCGACGCCGACGATGCGGGCTTCGGGCGGGAGGAAACCTTTGACCATGAGGCTGTAGAGAGCCGGGATGAGCTTGCGGCCGGTGAGGTCGCCGGAGGCTCCGAAGATGACGAGTGTGAGCGGCGCGGCCATGGAAAAGCTCCGGTGGCGAGCATGAAAAAAGGCCCACCCCGGTTCAGGGTGGGCCGAGGTGAAACTAGAGCGGGATACGAGAGTCGAACTCGTTTCACAGCCTTGGGAAGGCTGGGCACGACCGGTATACCAATCCCGCAACAAGGGGGATTCTAACAAGCCGACACCGGCGAGCAAGTCTCTTTATTGCAATCTATCCGAACGCGAATGCAGAATTCGTGGAATCGGGGCGACCACCGTTCGCGTCGACTAGGATCACCCCGCAGCGGATGCCAGATAACTCCATCCACGGGCCCGTGCTCTCGCCTGGAGTTTCTTGCTTTTGGTCCGCCAATGCCTCTCGTCCACGCCCGTGAAATCGATCACAGCGTGCTCTGGGAAAGGCTTGGGGTCGGGGCGTGCTGGTAAGCTTTCCGCCGCACACTCATCGAACGTCAGTGCTGTGGCACCGACAGATTTCTTCTTGGACACGGTCGTAAAGTGATTCCACGACGCCTCGGGCGTGATGAGATCGCCGTTGTAGGCCGACAGGAGCCCTTGATCGGATTCGTTGGGCCGGAACGCCACGGAACTGGCAAATCCCTCTTGCACGAAGTTCGGGTGGATCTGCCGCAGTAACAATGTCGTGCTGGTCATTCGGCTGCCCCGCCCCTGGAACGGACCTGCTCCTCGAGCCACGTCCAATCATCGGCACTTGCTAGATCGAGTTCCTTCTCGGCCTCCGCATCCGTATTGAGGTTCAGGGCGTGCCAGTGGCCCCGTTTCGCAACCGGGTCGATCTCCAGAGACAACGAGTGAGGAGCCAGCGCCCACTCGGCCAGCACCTGCCCGGCCGGGGTCGGAAATAGATAAGGGAGCCGAAGGTCGTCGGGGTATCGTTCTTCAAAAACGGTGGTGATCCAATCGAGCGCGGCGGATGGCGGAGCAACCCCCAGACCGTCGAGCCAGCCATTCTGGAGTTGCTTCAGTTCCTCCACACGGGCTCGAACGTCCAGCGGGTCGATCGCGACGACTTGGTCTACCGACTCGATACCTTTGAGCCTTCGGTCGCGGTCAAACCGGCCGAGGGCATACACCCGCACTTGCACTTTCTGGCCGGTTGCGTAACTGTTGAACGCTTCGAGGATGGTCTCGAAGTGCGGTTCGGCGAGGGGGAGATCGACCGTCCTTCCGTCGGGCTGCTCCAAGTGAAACCACGCTTCCTTCGCCTCCATGCCGGTGATTGTGCCGTGTAGGACGACGTCGCCGGTGTACTCCTTGACCGTGGAGGCCATCACGAGTTGGTGCCGCGTCTCTTGCGTCAATCGTGCGGGCGGACCGCCGCCGGCATCCTCAAACACGACCGCTTCGCCTGCCTCGAGGCTCCTGCCGAAACGGGCAAAATATCCGAGCATTCGAGGCGGGAGGGCGGTGATCGGCCTGCCTTGCTCGGCTTCTCGGATCGACCCGACGAGGGCATCTCGGGCGTTCTCGAAGTACGATTTCGCGGCAGGCGGGAGCAGGGTAGTGGCGGCGAGAAACAGGCTGATGACGGGGATTGCACTCCCCTCCTCCACGCCTGTCAGTTTGAGCGAGATGCCGTCCGTGAATCCACGGGGTACTCGCCTTCGCGTCGGGTGATCGGTGCGGTACTTCGACTTGGCGATGTCCACGATCATCTGCTCGAGGACCGCGAAATCGGCGAGGACATGAAGGGGCACAACCCCTCCTTCAAACCGGGGTCCTGTTAATCTCGGCTTCAGAAATGGCTCGACGACATTCACAGATCGCTTCCGTTTTCGCCCTGACGGCCCGCAATGCTACATGCTATACGTCCGACCAACTCTTTCGGCTCATCCCTTCTTAAATCGAGGCCAGCATAGCAGAATCGTTCTCGCGCTGTCGACGAATTCGATGGACGCCTCGTGTAGAATTCGCTGTATGAAGCTGCGCCGTCGTGTCTTAGTTGGAGACAGGCATGGTGCGGGGATTTTGGTTTAAGGGCTGTCGAAATCTGGTTTTCGATCGCCAGCTCAAGCTTTCGCGGCACATTTCCAAGCATTTCCCGAACATTGTCGCAAACGGCACCATCCTTGCTTCGGTTCCGATTCTTGTGATTCCCGCCGAATTGCTCTTGATTCGGAATCCGTTTCGACTCGGCGGGCGTCAAAGGTAGGGATCGCAAGGGCTGGAATGCTCCCGAATCCTGGAACCCGCCAACGGAATGCTGTAAGAGTCCGGTTCGTGGCCGATACTATTCGTCAGCGAACCGGGGTTGTGCGGACCACTGATTTACAACCGGATTTCACCGCTCCCACGGTTCAACCATAACCGCAGGATGCTCACCCCGAGGAGGAGGCGAGCCATGGCACGAAACGAAGCACTCATCAAGTTACATAAGACTTTGCTCGGTCGTCGGAGCGAACTCCGCAAGCGCCTGGGCATCGAGCTGGCGGACCTGTCGAGCGGCAAATCGTCGCAAACCGGGGACGCCGCGGACGCCGCGTTCGATGCGAGCGGCGAGGAAATGGCCTCGCAGCTGGCCGAACTCGAGTCCAAGGAACTGGCCCAGGTCGAACGGGCTCTCCGACGGCTGAAGCAGGGCACTTACGGCCACTGCGAGTCTTGCGAAAGCAAGATTCTCATGGCGCGGCTCAACGCCCTCCCGTACAGCACGCTCTGCATCAAATGTCAGCGGGAACTGGAATCCGACAGCGGTTGGATGGCCGCCCGCGACGAGATGGACTGGGCTCGGATCTCCGATCGCGACCACTCGGGCGACGATCGCGAGATGAAGTTCTCGGACCTTGAGAACATGGCGAAATAGCCGTCCCGGTTCCATCCGTGCCGGTTCTGCCGAGCCCGCGTCCTGCGAAGGATGCGGGCTTTGTTCGTTTTATGCCGCGTCAGAAAGCAGAAACGCTCGCCGGTTCTGCGAACTTCAACTGCGATCCGACTTGATCCGGTCTGTAGAGTGGAAGCGGATCTGCCGCCACGCCGCGTGCGGTTTCGCGCGATCCGCGATTTTCGACTCATCCTCGGGGCGAGGCCCATGATCAAGCAACTGGCGACGGTGGTTCTCTGCGGTGGGTGTGCCGTACTCGGCGGCGCGGGAGCGCAGCTCTTCTTTCGGGCTCCCACCTCTGCGGCCGCGAGTTCACCGCCACTCCCGCCGATCCAGCAGGTCGTGGCGGAAGCCGAGCGACCGTCCACGCACGCTTTGAGCGAACGGTTTCAATCCGTGGTGAAAAAAGTGGGCCCGTCGGTGGTTTCCGTCGATGCCGTCAAGCCGCCCACGGCCACCGGCAAGTCCAAGGAAGAATCCGGCTCTGGCGTCATCGTCAAAATCCCCGGCGTCAGCGGCACCGTCGTCATCACGAACAATCACGTCGTCGGCGAGGCGAGCCGCGACAAGGTTTACATCACGCTCTCGGATGGCGTGATCCTTCAGCCCACGCGGGTACTCGCCGACCCGGAGTCCGACGTTTCGCTGCTCCATCTGGCGGAGGAACTTCCCGCGGCGGAACTCGGCGACAGCGACCGCGTCTCGCGCGGGCAGTACGTCCTGGCGTTCGGGAGCCCCTTCGGGCTGAACCAGACCGTGACCCACGGCATCATTTCGGCTCGCGATCGCGGGCAGATCAGCCTCGGTTCCACGATCCGAATCAAGGAATTCATCCAGACCGATGCCGCGATCAATCCCGGTTCGAGTGGCGGCCCGCTCGTCGATCTCGATGGCAAGGTTGTCGGCATCAACACGGCGATTGCATCGCAGAGCGGCAACAACACGGGTGTGTCGTTCAGCATTCCCGCGAACCTCGTGAAACGAGTGGCGGCGCAACTCTTCGAGAAGGGCCGCGTGACCCGAGGCTACCTCGGCATCCAACTCGCCACGACCATCGACCCGGGCGAAGCCCTGAAACTCGGACTGACCAAAGTCTGCGGCGGATTGGTCGAGATCGTCCACGCTGGTACTCCTGCCGAGTCCGCAGGCCTGAAGCCCGGCGACGTGATTCTGAAGCTGGAAGACGTGGACCTCCGCGACGAGAACCACCTCATCAACATGATCTCTTCGCTACCGCCGAATCAACGGGTACGGCTCACGATTTGGCGCGACCGGAAAGCGCAGACGCTCGAAGTGGCGATCGGCGATTGGACGGCCGTGAAGACTCGCAAGCCGTGATTGATGTGAGAACGAAAAAACCTCGGCTCGCGCAAGCGGGCCGAGGTTTTTTATTGGTGTCTGCGAGACCTTACTCATCGTCCTTCGGCTTCATCCGCAGGTAGATCATCACACCGACGAGGGCGAGAAGAGCAACGGCCATCCCGATCATGACGGGCCAGCTACTAAAGAAGTCCATCGAGTTCAGTCCTTTCCGATTCGGGTGGGGGAAATCGGCGATGAACCCTGGAAATGCGAGTCGAGATCCGGGCTCCACCGCGAATAATCGCATCCGTGTTCTACCGACGCCTGCGGCGCGATGCAAGTAGTTACCGCAAAAACTTCACGGGGAACGGGAAGTTGGCCAGCGGGCAGCTCCAGGGAACTCTCCGCGGGTGCAGTCCCGTAGGTGTCCTTACTTTCCGTTCCGTCCGAGCCGGTGGCCACCCACGGCACGGCCTCGTGGACGTGGCCGCTTCGCGTACCGCTC
>JAYTGN010000039.1:0-18529 GCA_043733485.1 Gemmataceae bacterium | reverse complement strand
CTCTACTGGGCAGTGCCCATGTCTGAAACGGGTCTGGGCGGATGGAGTCTGGCACCTTCCGGGATTGGTGGCACGTGGATTCCGCCAGGGTGATCTAGGACGCTGTTGATTCCCGGAGCGGCTTGCAGGGACAACTGGGTCGCCTTCGCCAGATCGAGTTTGAGTTTTTGATCGCCCACGGCCACCTCCACGGAACCGAGCCCGGTGATGGCTCCTTCCACGGTCGTGCGTCCGTCGGCGAGGATCGCGAAGGGCTTCTCGCCGAGATCGATCTTACGCAGCGCGCTGAGCCGGTACGGCTTGCCGCCGACCTTAATGACGGCGTCGTCGACGAGGCCGCTAACGGTTCCCGTAGCGAGGCGTGCGGTCACTTCTACCCGGCTCTCGGTTCCCATTCCCGAGGGCGCGGCCGAAACGCTCCAGACGCCGTCTTGCTTCTTCATGGGGAATTCGCGAGCGGCTTCGTCTCCGGCCCGCAGCACCAACTTCAACGTCGGCTCGGGGGCACCCGGCACCACGGCCACGGCTCGGGCCTTGAACTCGACAACTTTTGCAACTGTCGCCGGAGTGAGGCCGAGCGGAGTGAACGCGATGTCCGGGGCGTGGAGGAAGCGAGCCAGCCGCGTGACGGGAATGGCCTGGTTGATGCCCTTGCCGAGCGCGATGCCGGAGACGACGACACCGATGACCTTTCCGTTCTCATCGAGAACGGGCCCGCCCGAGTTGCCGAACGTGAGCGAGATGTCGATCTGGATGTGTTCGAGTTCTCCGCCCTTGTGGCGCATGGCCGTGACGCTCCCCGCGTTCACGCTCACGGCCGGGTACTCCTTCCGATCCGGCGAGAGAAAGCGACCGAGGGGGAACCCAACCGCCACGACATCGGAAAGCTCGGCCACGCCTTCGACCGAACCGAGTGGCAGGCTCGGCAGATCCTTCACGCCCTCGACGCGGAGCAACGCGAGGTCGAGATCCTTGTCGATCCGGACGACCTTGGCCTTCAGGACGCGCTCGCCGGGAAGACTGGGATTGAGCACGAGAACGATCTCGGCCTTCTCCGCGCCGCGGATGACGTGCTCGTTGGTCACGAACAGCCCGGACGGATGAACGCAGAAGGCCGTCCCGCTGCCGCGACCGGGCACGTCGACGAACGCGGTCGCCGCCTTGCCCTTCTTGCCGATCTCGACCTTCGTGGGTTTGTCCGCCGCGAGGAGCGCGGTGGTGCCGAGTAGCAGTAAGGCGAGGGTCGCCGCGACGCGCGAAATGTGGTGGGGCATGGGATGCTCTGGCCGGAGGGGTTACCGACTCACTTTAAAGTTGCGGCTCGCGGGATGGTAGCGAATTCCCGCCCGGCGTGAGCAACTCTTACTTCTTCAGGTGCTTGTCGAGAAATTCGTACGCGGTCTTGCGTGCGTCCGGCGGGAACGAGTGCTTCGCGTTCGGGTAGCTGGCTTCGAGCTTGGCGCTCGCGCCGTGCAGTTTGTAGATCGTGCCGGCCGCCGCCATCACGTCGCGGACGCCGGACGCATCGAAGTCGTCGTCCTTCTCGGCCGCGATGGCGAGGAAGGCGCGCGGCGCGAGCCCCGCGATCAGTTCTTGAAAGTCGAACGGCACCTTCCTCGCATCGTTGCCGAACTGGCTCTTGATTCTCGGCATGTAGGTCGGGCCGGACCAACTGGGCACGTCGTCCTTCTGGAAGGTCGTGAAGCCGCAGTTGGACACCACCGCCCGGAGCCGAGGATCGTGAAACGCGGTGAAGATCGCATTGTGCCCGCCGAGCGAGTGCCCGATGGCACCGATGCGTTTCGGATCCACCTCGGGCAGCGATTCGAGCAGGTCGATGGCCCGCACATTGTCCCAAACGGCTTTGAGGGAGCCGCTCGGGTACTCGCTCTTCGCGAAGTCGTACGGGTGTTCGCCGAAGGAAGGATAGTCGGGCACGATGACCACGTACCCGCGCTGGGCGAGTTCGAGGCCGTAGGCCATGTCCTTGATACCGAGCCCGGCGGGTTCGTCCTTGCCCATCTTCGTGGTCTGGTGCAAGGCGAGGATCGCGGGAAGTTTTTCGGTCGGCTTCTCGACCGGCGTGAAGAGGTACGCCGGCACGCGGTCGTTCGCATCCGATCGATACGTCACCTTGCGGCGAACGAGTTTCCCCACCGTCGTGCGTTCGACCTCCTTCACGTCCAGCGGCACTCGCGGGAGCGGGTTCGGCAGCGGCCCCATCGCGCGGGCCAGGTTCGCGGTCGCGTGTTCGCGGCGAACCTGCCAATCCGCCGGAATGCGAATCGGAGTCTTCTTTCCGTTGCGGTCGAGAGTGTAAGAAAGGTCGGTGTGGTCGGGGTAGTCGATCGGCGGTTCGGCACCACGCGAGAATGCGGCCAGGAACGCGATGGCGAGAAGCGTGCGAGTCATCGGTTCGCTCCAGCGGAGGATTCGACTATCGTATCATTCCTACTGAGCCGCCGGCCGTCGGGACTCCGTTCATCGAGCAGACCGCCGGCAAGCCAGCGGCTATTTGAAGGATCGCATGAGCCACGACGCTGCCCCCGATCTGTTCGCCGCGCTCGGTCGGGTGCCGAGCGGCCTCTTCATCCTCACGGCCCGTCACGGCCACCGCGAAACCGGCATGCTCGCCAGCTGGGTGCAGCAGTGCTCCTTCGACCCACCGCAAGTCGTGGCCGCGTTCGCCAAGGATCGCTGGGTACTCGACTGGCTCGCCGACGGAGCCGCGCTCGGCGTCAACGTTCTGGGCGAAGGTCAGAAGCCGCTGATGTCGCACTTCGGCAAAGGCTTCGACCCCGAAGCGCCGGCCTTCGAAGGATTGGACGTGAAGCGAGACGCCCACGCGGCACCGATGCTACTCGCCGCCCACGCGTTCCTCGATTGCCGGGTGACGCAGCGCTGCGAGGTGAGCGATCACGTGCTGATCGTCGGCCGCGTGGTGAGCGGTGTCGTGTTGAACGACGCGCGACCGGCCACTCACGTGCGCAAGAGCGGGAAGCACTACTGAGCGTGAAGCCGAGAGGTCTTCGCCCGCATCAGGTGATCGACCAGCACCAGCGCCATCATCGCTTCACCCATCGGCACGAAGCGCGGCAGCAGGCACGGATCGTGGCGGCCCTTCACGAGAATGTCGGTCGGCTCGCCGGTCCGCGTCACGGTCTTCTGCGAACGCGGGATCGAACTGGTGGGCTTGATCGCGACGCGGCAGACGATCGGTTGGCCGGACGAGATGCCGCCCAACATGCCGCCGTGGCGGTTCGACTCGGTGCTGATGGCCGGGGATTTGGGAACGTGCGAATCGACGACTTCGTTGCAGTCCGGCGACAAGTTGGAAGCACCCGGCGGCTCGCGACTCGGATGCGGCTGCCCCGGCACGAACGCATCGTTGTTCTCGCTTCCCTTCATCCCGGCGACCGCAAAGCCCGCCCCGTATTCAAAGCCGAGCACCGCGGGCAGCGAGAGCATCGCCTTGCCGAGGTCCGCCTTCAACTTGTCGAAGACCGGCTCGCCCAATCCCGGCGGCACGCCCACGGCCACCAGTTCGCAGATGCCGCCGATCGAATCGCGGTCCTTGCGAACTTCATCGATCAGGTCTTCCATCCGCTTCGCGGCATCGGGTACGGGGCAGCGCACCGGGTTCGCTTCCACCTGTTCGAGCGTGACTGCGGTGGGGTCCGGGATGTCCGCGACGATGCTTCCCACGCGAGTCACGTAGCCGAGAATGCGGATGCCTTCGCGGGCCAGAATCTTTTTGGCGACGGCCCCGGCCGCGACGCGGCATACGGTTTCCCGTGCGCTCGAACGGCCGCCGCCGCGGTAATCGCGGAAGCCGAACTTGGCGTCGAAGGTGAAGTCCGCGTGGCCGGGGCGATACTTGTCCTTGATGTCGCCGTAGTCGCCGCTGCGTTGATCGGAGTTGCGGAAGAGCAGGCCGATGGGCGTGCCGTCGGTTTTGCCTTCGAACACGCCGGACCAGATTTCGGGCGTGTCCTGCTCGTCGCGTTGCGTGGTCAGTTTGGACTGTCCGGGACGGCGGCGGCGCAAGTCCGGAAGCAGGTCTTCGACGGAAAGCTCGAGCCCGGCCGGGCAGCCGTCGATGATGCACAAATACCCCGGCCCGTGGCTCACGCCCGCCGTGGTGACGCAGAAGAGTTTGCCGAACGTATTGCCTGCCATGCTGCCAGTATATCCGCTTCCGCTGGAGCGGTTCGCGGGAAGTCGGTAGAGTAGTGGCATTGTCATTTAGCCGCCGGCTTGCCGGCGGTGGGCTCGGGTCGTGAGGGTCAGCCATGCGGAGTCTGTTCGCGTTCGCGTTGTTTCTCGGAACGGCTTCCCTGGCCACGTCGCAGGAAGGTCGCCCGAAGACGCCCGACGAAATCCCGCCGCGTTTCGGAGTCGTGTTCAAAGGGAAGGTTTACTCGCAGGCCACGCCGAAGGACGCGCTGCAATCGGCCATCGACGCCGCCGAGAAAGTCGAGTTCCACTACCTCGTCGCGCACCTGCTGGACCCGGCCTTCGTGGACGCTCGGATCGCGGACCGCGCCAAACAAGCCGAACCGGCCGTCGAGGCGAACCTCGCCGCGCTCCGCGACTTCCAGTTGAAGAACCTCGACAAGATCGCCATCGAATCGCGGCTCCCGGTGGATGCGGCCAAGTTCCGCGAGCGGATCGTGGCCGACTCGAAAACGGCCGCCTTCAAGCAACTCGTCCGCGATGTGCAGGACAAGTTCGCGGACGACCCCGAGGTGCTCAAGGACCTGCGTCGCTTCCGGAGCCAAGGCAACTTCCCGGACATGGCCGCGGGCGACTCCGCGAAGATCGGAGCCGTCGATGTGAAGGAACGCTCGCTGTTCATCAAGAAGGTGGGCGACCGCTGGTACGTCGAGAACAAGCAGACGGAAGAGAAGGCTGCAGAGCCCGCTAAAGAGCCCGAGAAAAAGCCATGATCGATCTCCGCAGCGACACCGTCACGAAGCCGACCGCCGGAATGCTCGCGGCCATGATGTCCGCAACCGTCGGCGACGACGTGTTCTCCGAAGACCCGACCGTCAACGACCTGGAACGCCGGGTTGCCGAGATGCTCGGCATGGAAGCGGCACTCTTCGTTCCCACCGGCACGATGTCGAACCAGATCGCGGTTCGCATCCACTGCCGGCCGCAAGACGAAATTCTGCTCGAAAGCACCAGCCACATCTACCTCTGGGAAGCCGGCGCACCCGCGGCTCTCAGCGGTGTGACCCAGCGCACCATCGACGGACGCTTCGGCATCCTCGATGCGTCGCAACTCGAAGATCAACTCCATCCGGACGACATGCACTCGGTGCGGTCGCGGCTCGTCTGCCTGGAGAACACGCACAACCGCGGCGGCGGCACCGTGTACCCGCTCGATAAAGTGAAGGCGATCTCAGCGTGGGCCCACGCCAACGGGCTGGCCATGCACCTGGACGGCGCTCGACTTTGGAACGCGATCGTCGCTTCGGGCATCGGCGCGAAGGAATGGGCCAAACACTTCGACACCGTCTCGGTTTGTTTCAGCAAGGGGCTCGGGGCACCGGTCGGGTCCGCGCTCGCTGGCCCCAAGGATCTGATCGCGCACGGACGGCGGGTGCGCAAACTCTTCGGCGGCGCGATGCGACAAGTGGGTTACCTCGCCGCCGCCTGCCTCTACGCCCTGGATCACAACGTGGAGCGACTCGCCGAGGATCACGCGAATGCAAAGTTGATCGCGGCAGCGGTCGCCGAGGTGCCGGGGTTCGAGCTGCTTCCGCCGGACGTGGAAACGAATCTCGTGTGGTTCGAAGTGAGTGCGCCGTGGGGTTCGGCGCGAGACGTGGCGACTCGGCTCCAGGAACGAGGCGTGCTGGTCGCGGCACTTGGAAGAAACGTGGTTCGCGCCGTGACCCACCTCGATGCGACCCGCGAACAGTGCAAACTCGCCGCGGACGCGATTCGAAGTCTGGCGAAGGTCACTTCACGCGCTTGAACGTTTCCTTCGTCTTCTTAGTCTCGCTCTCGCCGATCATCTCGTCGTCGGTGAGCTTCGAGATCGTCACGGTGTCCTTGATCTCGTTCTCGCCCGACTTCAACAGGATCGTGAGTTTGTTGCCGTCGAGTTTGAAGCTCCCATCGATTTTGAACTCCTCCGAAGTGACGTTCAGCTTTCCGTCCTTGGTGAACTCGAGGACGAGCTTCCGGTCCTTCGGCTCCCACTTGCCAATCAGCTTCTTGCCGTCGATCTTGTCTTCGGCCGCGCTCGCTGCAAACGCGAGTAGCAGCAGCATTGTGCAACCGTATAGCGTTCGCATACTCTGACTCCGGAGTGGGAACTACCTCGCGCCTGCCGCTTCCAGCAAGCGCACGATCTCTTCGAGGCGGCGCTTCACCTCGTGCGACTGCTTGCCGGACTCCTGACGGGCCAGCGCGATCATCGCGTCCAGCAGCGGATCTTTCTTCTTGACGGGTCCGAAGCCCAGATCCTCGAGCAAGCGCTTCGCCATCTTGAGCGGCGTCGCCTTCTCATCGGGATCGGCGATGTTCGGATTGGCACCGAAGGCGAGCAGCCGCCGCACTTCCTCGACTTCCATCTGATCGACCGCCATGCAGAGCGGCGGATACTCGTCCGCCTCCACGGCGTTGACGTCGGCCCCGGCGCTCACCAACGTGCGAGCGCGGGCCAACTCGTTATTCAAAATGGCCTCGACGAGTTCGTCGTGCTGCGTGGGCAGATAATCTTCGCACTCGTCTTGATCCCGTTCGCTGAGCGTCGCCTTCCCGTACGTGTCGTAAGTCATGGTGAATCTCCGGGCGCGATGTGATTCGTGGAGCATATCAGCCCGCACGCCGCGAGGGGAGAAGGAATTTGAAGAAAAATGGAACCTCGACCTGGAGGCGGGTCTGCGTCCGTTTGCCACCCATGCCTACTTCGAGAGGCACTGTCTGAGTACGATCACCTCGTCTCCTCCCCGCCGGGTGTGCTAGGGTAAGTCTGATGAAGCTTGCGGTGGTGTCGCTAATGACGGGTGTGCCGTGGGGCGGGAGCGAGGAGCTCTGGGCGGCCGCGGCGCGGGAAGCTTCGGCTCGCGGGATCGCGGTCGAGGCCCACCTTCCCGCGTGGCCGAGCGTGCCGACGAAGGTCGCGGATCTGGCGAAACTCGGGGTTCAGGTTGCATACTGGAAGCGACCCGATCCCCGCCTCGCGGCTCGAATTGCCAACCGCGTTTGGACCTCGACCAACCTCGTGAAGCAAGTGCAACGATCCGATGCCGATGCGTTGCTGGTGAGCCTCGGGAGTGCGTTCGACCTCGCGGGCTATCCGAAGTTGTGCAATGCATTGCGCACTTCCCGCAGGCCGTTCGTTCTCGTGGTTCAACACAATACCGAGATGCCGTTGCCCGGTTGGGTGAAGGAGCGCGTGGAAGGCCTGTACGAACGGGCCGCGTGCGTCGCGTTCGTGTCGGATCGCAATCGACGCTCGGCGGAACGTCAGTTGGCGACGCCGATCCCGAACGCCGTGGTGCTGCAGAACCCGGTGAACCTCGCTTCGTTCGACGCGGTGCCGTGGCCCGATGGTAGCCTTCGCGCTCCGCGTGAGGTCGGTCTCATAGCCTGCGTGGCGCGGCTCGAAGTGGCGGCCAAGGGGCAAGACGTACTCTTCGAGGCACTCGCCGCCCCCGGCTGGAAATCGCGCGACTGGCGGCTCGCGCTCTTCGGCGAAGGGCCGGATTGCGATTACCTGGAACGGCTCGCCAGGATGTACGGCATCGCCGATCGCGTGACCTTCGCGGGCCAAGCGCGAGACATGCGCGAAGTCTGGGCAAGCCAGCAGTTGCTCGTGCTTCCCTCGCGTTCCGAAGGGACGCCGCTGGCGCTGGTCGAAGCGCAGATCGCCGGTCGGCCCGCGGTCGTCACCGATGTCGGCGACTCGGCCAGTTGGGTAGCCGAAGGCTTCGTCGCGGAAGCCGCCACGGCAGCTTCGTTCGGCCTCGCGCTGGAGCGAGCCTGGGAACGGCGAGGCGACTGGAAACCGATGGGCACTCGAGCCCACGAAACGACGATGCGACGCGTGGATCGCAACCCCGGCGCGACGCTTCTCGCGAAACTGCTTTCAGCCTGCGGCTTCGCGGTGGGACCGTGACATGGAACTGAGCGTCGTCATCCCGGCCTTCAACCGCGAGTGGTCCCTGCGCGGCACCATCGACTCCGTACTCGCCTGCGGAGTCGAAGCCGAGATCATCGTGGTGGACGACGGTTCGACGGATCGCACGGTGGAAGTGGCGCAGTCCTACGGTTCGCGAGTGGTCGTGCTTCAGCAGGCGAACGGCGGCCCGGCCGGTGCCCGAAATACCGGCCTGAAACGCGCCACCGGTTCGATCATCTCCTTCCTCGATTCCGACGACATCTGGCAACCCGGCCTCGTCCCCGAGTGCCTCCAGGCCTTCCGCGATCACTCGGCCATCGACGTGCTCGCCTGCGAAGCGAGTTTCGGGAACGCGACCGACGGCTACCAGCCGCTCACGCCCGTCACGGGCCGCGGCGAGTTCGCGAAACTCCTCACCAATCCGATCGGCCCGAAACTTTTCAAGCTCGATCGCGACCCGTTCATGCGGCTCATGATCGAACGGATGCAGGTCTTCCTCGGCTCCACATTCATCCGGCGAACCGCACTCGATGCGATCTGTCCTGGTGGCACAGGCATTCCTGCCTGTGTAGAGTCGAGCACACAGGCAGGAATGCCTGTGCCACCCGTAATCATCGGCCCATTCGACCCCGCGCTCTTCGGCGGCGAGGATTACGAACTCTGCCTGCGGCTCGCCGCCACGCATGCGTTCGCGTTCCTCGACCGCCCGCTTGCCCAATACGAGAAGCACCCCGGAGGCATCTCCACGAACCAGGAACGCATGTCGCGGGAGTTCGCGCTCGCGGTGCGGAGCATCGTGCGGAAGCCCGAGATCCTCACCTCTGAGGAGCGCCGGCTCGCGCGAACGAAGTTCGCTCAACTCGCATTCTGGTACGGCTACCGCGCCTACGATCGCGGCGACTTCACCGAGGCCCGCACGCGCTTCGCCGCCGGTTTGAAGGAAGGTGCGTTCTCGGCCAAGACCGCAGCCTACTGGCTGGCTTGCTGTCTGCCCAGCTCCGCACTCAGGCTCTTGCGACGCTCGAAGCAGGGGGCGGCGTGATGGCGGCCCCGCGAGTCTGGATCGTGCCGGTCAACTTCAACGGGCTCGAAGACACCCGCAAGTGCCTTCGCTCCCTGGCCGCACTGAGTTCCCCCGCCTCCGTCGTGGTCGTCGATAATGCCTCGAACGAGGATCCGACTCAGATTTTGAAGCAGGAATTCCCTTCGGTTCACCTCATTCGCAACCCCGTGAACGCAGGTTGGTCCGGCGGGAACAACGCGGGCATCCGCTTCGCCCTCGCACGCGGTGCCGACTACATCCTGCTTCTGAACAACGACACTACCGTTCACCCGGACCTCGTCGCTCGCTTGCTCGCCTCCGCCGCACTGCATCCGCAGTGCGGCATCATCGGCCCCGTGATCCGCTACATGGACGAGCCCGAACTCGCGATGACCGACGGCACCTTGTTCAACCGGCCGGGCTATCCCGGCTTCTTCCAACGCCAACCCGTGCCCGAACGCGAAGCCGTCGTCGAAGAAACGGACATCGTCAACGGCTGCTGCATGATGGTACGGGCGGCCGTCTTCGAACGCATCGGGCTCATCGACGACCGTTTCTTTCTGATTCACGAGGAAGCCGATTTCTGCCTGCGGGCACGCGAAGCGGGTTGGTCGTGCGGCATCCTGGCCGAGGGGCTGGTGTGGCACAAGGGGTCGAGTGCATTCAAGCGATCCGGCAAGCGCTGGCAGCGCTACTACGACACCCGCAACCTCGGGCTGCTCCTCGCGAAGCACCGCACCGAACGGAGCAAGCTGAGTTCCTATTCGCACTACCTCCGCTACGCCTACCACCGCTATTGCCACGAACGCGAGGATGGCCAACCGGACGCGGCAGTTGCCGTGTTGGAAGGTCTCGTCGATGCCGCGACGCGGCGTTTCGGCCCTTACGAGAAGCGTTCGCGCTGGGCCGTACCCGCCTTGCGTTTCGTCTTCGAGACGGCGCGAAGGTTGAAACCTTCCAAGCGAAGTGTGCCGTTCGCCGCGAGGAAAGACCTCGCATGAAGCGGCTGCGCTTACTCTTCGTGAAGCAATCGCAAAGTTGGCCGCGTTCGAGCGGGCACGACGTTCACGGCTACCACCTGATGCAGGCGCTACTTGCCCGCGGTCACGCGGTGAGCCTGGCGTGCGTCGATCCCCCGTCCGTTGAAGCCCTCGCCGGCTTGAATCTGGACGCAGTTCACACGTTACCGATTGGCCGCAACGCGGAGTCCTCGGAGCGGAGCGCGGGGACGCAAGTGTGGTCCGCGTGGCAGCGGCGCTTCACGAATTACTTCGGCGTGACCGAAGACCTCGCGGCATCCCTCGATGCGATCCTGCAGCGCGAATCGTTCGATGCCGTGCTCGTAGTCGCCCGCCATCTACTTCCCCTGCTCGCTGTCGTGAAGCACGGCATCCGCGTCTGGTATCCGGCGGACGATCCCGCCTGGCACCACCTCTCGCGAATCAAACTGAGCCAGCCCAAAACCTGGGGCGAAGCGAAGCTCGCCTTCGTGAACGGTCTGTTCGAGCGGGCTTTTCGCAAGAGCTTCGATCGGGTCTGGGTCGTGTCGCCGGCCGATCGGCGAGCGATGCGGCTCATCACCGGTTGCCGCCGAGTGGATGTGATTCCCAACGGCGTGGATGCGGAGCACTATCGATCGGTCCCAACCTGGGAGCGCGGCCATCCTGGCCGCTCCGAGACGCTTCCCTTCAGTTGCGTGTTCTGGGGCCGGCTCGATTTCGGGCCGAACAAGGATGCCTTGGCATGGTTCCTGCGAAGCATCTGGCCGGCGGTTCGGGCCGCGAATCCCAGCGCTTCGTTCCACGTGTTCGGCTTCAACCCGACGGCCGAAGTGCGGGAACTGGTTCGATTGCCCGGCGTCGAACTGCACCCGGATTTGCCCGATCTTCGCAGTGAGGTGGCACGCCGGCAGGTGGTTGTGCTACCGTTTATCAGCGGTGGCGGGATCAAGAACAAGTTGCTCGAAGCGGCCGCGATGGGACTGCCGATTGTCTGTACTCGCAAGGCGCTCTCCGGCACGAAGGGAACGCCTGCCGTGCGAGTGGCGAACAACCCGCGGGATTGGGCGGCGGCCCTCGGCGAGTTGTGGAACAACCCGGACGCGCGCCGCGAACTCGGTCGCGCCGCCCGACAGTGGGTGATGGCGAATCACACCTGGGAAGCGGCCGCGATTACGGCCGAGGCCGCTTGCGATCAAGGCTGAAAACCCGGTTTCTGCTTGGGCAACCGGGCTTCTCGCAAACACAGGAAAAACCCGGTTTCCCAAGCAGAAACCGGGTTTCGAGAGACTCATGAAGCAGATGGCGTTCATGATGGTGTCGGTGATCCTGGGAACGGCGGGCTCCTTCGCCCTCTCGCCGATCTACGGCCTCGCCGTGTACTACCTCTATGCCGTGATCCGACCGCAGTTCATCTGGGAATGGAACGAGTTCGCCGGCATCAAGCTCTCGGAACCGCAGTGGTCCCTGTACGTGGCCCTCGCCACCCTCGCCTCGACGTTCCTGTGGCGGACCGGCCTCTTCGCACCTTCCAAGGTTGCGGCTCCGCCCTGGTACGGGAACCCGGCCTTCACCCGCAGCCACTACCTGTTCCTCGCCTTCACCGCCTGGATTAGCCTCACGTACCTCACGGCTCTGAACACCGAGCGGGCCTGGCCCTTCTTCGTCGAGTACGTCAAGATCTTCGTGATGTTCATCTGTGCGACGTTCATCCTCCGCACCGTGCGCGATCTCTGGTTCATCTACTTCGTCGTGCTCGGCTCCGCGGTCTACGTGGCCTACGAAATCAACACTTACTACTTCAACGGCGGGTGGCTGCTGCTGGCGAGCCGCGGCTACGGCGGGCTGGACAACAACGGTGCCGCGCTGATCGTCGCCATGGCGGTGCCCATGTGCTACTTCGCGTGGGAAGCGGTGCAGCACTGGTGGCGCTGGGGGTTCTTGCTCGTGATCCCGCCGCTCTTGCACGCGGTGCTGCTCTCCTATTCTCGCGGAGCGATGCTCTCGCTTTGCGTCGCCGCCATCTACATCTGGTTCCGCGCCCGCAACAAGGCGTTCATCAGCAGCATGTACGGCATCGCCATCGTGCTGGTCCTGATCATGACCGGCCCCGAGATTCGCGAGCGGTTCTTCTCCATCGGGAAGGCCGATGTGGATGAAAGCGCCCAATCTCGATGGACGACCTGGAACATTGCGATCCGCATGGCGAACGAACGCCCGCTCTTCGGCCTCGGCATCCGCAACTCGAACCTCTTCACGTTCGACTACGGCGCGGACATGCCCGGTCGCTCCATTCACAGCCAGTACCTCCAGACCGCCGCCGATAGCGGGTGGGTCGCGCTGGCGCTTTACGTCTTTTTCCTCGGGTCGCTGTTTCTGGGGCTGCGATCCTCGCGCCGCGTGCTGAAGCAACACACCGATCCGGAATCGCTCAAGGTGAAGTCGATCGCCGCCGGTCTGGAGTGTTCGTTGGTCCTGTTCTGTTTCGGGGCCCTATTCCTCTCGCTCGAGCACTTCGAGATGCCTTACATTTTGATGATGCTCGCGGTGCAGCTGCACGCGATCACGCGGGCCGTGGCTTCGCGGCTCGCACCCGGCGCGGTCGCCTCATGAGCCGTCCGCTGCGAGTCGGGTTCGTGCTGCACGTGATGCAGGTAGCCGGGGCCGAGGTGTTGGTCCGCGAGGTGATTCGCCGCGCCGGCAACCGCATCGTGCCCACCGTCTTCTGCTTGGATGCCGTCGGCCGGATGGGCGAAGAGATGCGGCGAGAAGGGATCGACCTCGTCTGCTTCGACCGCAAGCCGGGCCGCGATTGGGGCGTGAGTTGGCGGATGGCCCGAGCGATTCGCGAACGCCAACTCGACATCGTCCACGCCCACCAGTACACGCCCTTCTTCTACTCGGCACTGGCGAAGCTGCTCTGCCCGAAGCCGCCGAAACTGATTCTGACCGAGCACGGCCGGCACTATCCGGACGCGGTTTCGTCCAAACGGCGAGCCGTGAATCGGCTCGTGCTCGACCGCTTGGCGGATGCAGTGACAGCGTGTTGTCACTTCAGTGCGAGGGGCCTGAGCCGCAACGATGGTTTCGCGGGAAGCCGGATCGAGATCGTCGAGAACGGCATCGAAGTGGACCGGTATGGCCCCACCCTTGCTCGCGCGTCGGGCTCGCGCCGTTCCATCATTCACGTGGCTCGGCACCATCCGGTGAAGGACCAGGCCACGTTGCTTCGGGGCTTCGCACTCGCCGCCGATTCCCTTCCCGATGTCGATCTCCTCATGGTCGGCGACGGCCCACTTCGAGGCGAACTCGAAGCATTAACTCGAGAACTCGGTGTCGCGGATCGCGTCGAGTTCCTCGGCATCCGCTCGGACATTCCCGACCTCATGCGGAACGCGGATGCCTTTGCGCTCACGTCGCTGAGCGAAGCCGCTTCACTAACATTGCTGGAGGCGATGGCGAGCGGCCTGCCCGCCGTCGTGACGGATGTCGGCGGCAACGGCGAAATCGTGCGGCACGAACGCGAAGGCCTGCTCGTCCCGCGCGGCGACGCCGCCGGTTGTGCCGCGGCCTTTCGCCGACTGTTCGACAACCCCACGTTCGCCGAGACACTCGGCGAAGCCGGACGGCAGCGGGCCCACGAACGCTACCGGCTCGAACGGACGGTCGAAGAGTACTTTCGGCTCTATGGCCGGGTCACCGGTCGCGAGAACCCATGAGCGACGTCGTCCCCGTACCGCCGACCGCGCCGCCGTCCGCACTCAAGCGGTCGGCCAAAGCGACAGCGCGATTCGCGGCACTTCTCGGCGTCTCGCCGGTGCTCGCTTCCTACTGGATCAACGCCGCGATTCTGGGCAGAAACCGCGCCCTCGAATCGCGTTCGCAGTTGCTCTCGCTTTGGCCGGGGCTCACGGGGCAGTACCTCCGCCGGGCCTTCCTCCAGCGCGTACTCGCCCGCTGCCACTCGTCGGTACTCGTCGAGTTCGGCACCACCTTCTCGCAGTGCGGGGCGATGCTCGACGAGAACGTCTACGTCGGCCCGCGATGCGGGCTCGGGCTCGTTCACCTTCAGAAAAACGTGCTGCTCGCCGCCGGGGTGCAGATCCCGTCCGGCGGCACCACGCACTACTTCGACGATCCGGACCGGCCCATCCGCGAGCAGGGCGGCGAACGCAAGCTCGTAACCATCGGCGAAGGCGCGTGGATCGGCACCAACGCGATCGTGCTGGCGGACGTGGGCACGGGAACCATCGTGGCGGCCGGTGCCGTGGTGACGAAGCCGCTACCGGCCAACGTCATCGCTGGCGGGGTGCCCGCAAAGGTCATCCGCTCGCGATTCGAGGACGCGAATTCGTGAGTGACATCGCGATGTCAACGGAACCGAGGCGGTGCCGCGTTCTCGCGGTGACGAGCGAGTTGCCGTGGCCGCTGAACTCCGGCGGGCACATCCGCACGTTCCATTTGATGAAGGCGATCGCGGCGGCCACCGACCTGCGCGTCGTCTGTCCCGTGGTCGGGGATCAGAGTGCCGCGATCGAAGCGCTTGCCGCGGCTGGCATCGCGGTCGTGCCCGTGCCGGTGGGTCCGCGTACGATGTTGGGCGAAGCGCGGAAGTTTCTCGGAGCCGTCGTTCGCCGCGAGCCGTACGTGATGTATCGCCGCCACGCCTGGCCCGCCGTGCGCGCGTCTTGGCTGAACGAGCAGCGCACGCGGCCGGCCGATGTCTGGTATTGCGATCACCTCGACAGCTACCTCCACGCGGACTCGGTTTCTCCGCGGCCGCCCGTCGTGCTCGACCTCCACAACGTCTACTCGCTCCTCGCCCGCCGCACGGCCGACGAACAAACTCACCCCGTGAAGCGTGCGTTCCTCCGCCGGCAAGCGGCCTTGCTCGACCGCATTGAGCGCTCCGCGGCGAAAACTGCTGCGGCACTGTTCGCGGTCTCGTCGCGGGAAGCCGACCACTTCCGTTCGCTGGGCGGGCAGCACGTTCTCACCGTTCCCAATGGTGTCGATTGCGGCGGGCTCGCGGACCTTCCCACGGGCCGCGCTGCGCAGCCGCCGACGGTTCTGTTTCTGGGAACGATGTCGTGGGGTCCGAACGCCGCCGCCGCAAAGTTCCTCATCGAGGTCTTCCCGCAGGTCCGCGAACGCTTGCCCGATGCCCGGATCATCATCGTGGGCCGCGACCCGCCGCCCGAGTTGAGAGCCCTGGGGAATGCTAACGGCGTGGTGGTCGCGGGCGGAGTTCCGGAGGTGAAGCCGTACCTGGCCGAGGCGAGCATCTTGGCGGTTCCGCTGGACGCGGGCGGAGGCACGCGGCTCAAAATTCTGGAAGCGTTCGCGGCCGGTTTGCCCGTCGTGAGTACCGCCGTCGGCGCGGAAGGGATCGAGGCACGGGAAGGGGAACACTTCGTTCAGGCCGAGCGCTCGCACTTTGCGAACGCGATGGTCCAACTGCTCGCCGACCCGGATCGCGGCGCGGCGATGGCCGCGGCGGCCCGGGTGCTGGCTCGCGACGTGTACGACTGGTCGCGAATCGGGAGCTTGGCGGTGGACGCGATTCAGTCGCTCGGCCGCGAGCGATCCTAAAGAAACGCACTCTGGGAATTGCGACGGACCTGCTGTACACTTGAAAAATCGTTTCGCACACGAGGCCAGTCCATGCTCTCCCTTCTCGGCGATGGCGTTCGACTCTGCGATGGCATCACGCGCCGCGAATCGCTCCGTATCGGCGGGCTCGGCTTCACCGGGCTCATGCTGCCGCGGTTGTTGCAAGCCCGCGACCCCCGCAAAACCCAGGATCACTTCGGCCGTGCGAAGTCGTGCATTCTGATCTTCAACTACGGCGGGCCGTCGCACCTTGAAACTCTGGACCTCAAGCCCGACGCACCGACCGAGGTTCGCGGTGAATTCAAACCGGCCGCCACCTCAGTACCCGGCGTCTCGATCTCCGAGCATTTGCCGCGGCTCGGCAAGCTCGCCCACGAGTACGCCATCGTTCGCTCGGTGACGCATCGCGACAACGACCATGCCATCGGGGCCTACCTCGCGCTCACCGGGCACCACCATCCGAAGAACGCCATCCTCGGAATCGAGCCGCCCGCGACGCCTTTGGACATGCCTTCGATCGGCTCCGTGGTCGGCAAGTTGCGGCCCGCGAAGCAGCCCGTGTTCCCGTACGTCACGCTCGGCGAGCTTCGGCATCTCGGGAACTTCGACAGCCTCGGGTCGAACGCCGGGTGTATTGGCAAAGCCTTCGACTCGTTCAACGTCCCCTTCAATCGGCCACTCAACGGCACGCTCGATTTGCGCGGCGTCGCCGACGTGATGGGCGATGTGAACGGCGCGCAGCTCGGCGACCGACGCCGCCTGCTCGGCGACATGAACCGGGCCGCTCCCTCCCTCACCGCCGCCTCCGAGGTCCGCGATTTGGACAACGCTTCGCGCCGCGCCTTCGACCTACTCGCTTCCCCCGCCACTCGCAATGCCTTCGATCTGTCCAAGGAACCGCGCAAGGTCCGCGACGCTTATGGAACGATTCCATTCGCCAGCAACTGCCTGCTCGCTAGGCGGCTCGTCGAAGCCGGCGTGCCCCTCGTTACGGTCTACTCCTTCGGCAACCGCGATTGGGACACGCATGCGGACAACTGCCGCATCCTCAAGCGGTCGCTTCTTACACCCACCGATCGCGGAGTTTCGGCACTACTCGAAGACCTGAAGATGCGCGGCTTGCTCGACGACACGCTGGTGGTCTGGATGGGCGACATGGGCCGTACGCCGCGGATCAACAAGGACGCGGGCCGCGATCACTGGTCGTTCTGCTATTCGGTTCTGATGGCGGGCGGCGGCATTCGCGGCGGCCAGGTGTACGGTTCGTCCGATCGCCTCGCCGCCTATCCGTCCACGAACCCGGTTAGTCCGGCGGACCTCGCCGCCACCATCTTCCACCTACTCGGCATCGACCCGCGCACCGAGATCACCGATCAGCAAGCCCGCCCGTTCGTGGCCAGCACCGGCACTCCGATCCGGGCGCTGATGAGTTGAATCAACCGAACTTCTCTCCGGAAATCACCATGTTCGCACGCCGTTCATTCCTGCTACTCGCCTTCTTCGCACTGCTCCCGGCCGTGTCCCCAGCCCAGGACCTTCCGTTCGCCGGCATCAAACCCGCAATGCAGAAGTTCGTCGACGATGGCGATCTCGCCGGTGCCGTGACGCTCGTCGGCAACAAGGACGGCATCTTGAGCCACGAAGCCGTCGGACAGCGCGACCTCGCCGACAAGTCCCCCATGCGGAAGGACGCACTCTTCCGCATTGCCTCGATGACCAAGCCGATCACGGCCATCGCCATCATGATTCTCGTCGACGAAGGGAAGTTGAGCCCGGACGACGACGTGGCGAAGCACCTGCCCGAGTTCGCGAACGCGACCTTCGCCGGCGATAAGAAGCCGAGCCGGCCGCTCAAGATTCGCGACCTGCTCACCCACACGGGCGGCTTGTCGAACTATCCCAAGGAGTTCGCCGAGATCTACATGAAGCGAGATCGCACGCTGGCCGAAACCTCGAAGGCCGTCGCGATTCAACCGCTGCAATTCGAGCCGGGCAGCAAGTGGGCCTACTGCAACTCGGGCATCGACACGCTCGGCCGCATCGTCGAGGTCGCCTCCGGCGAATCGTTCGAGGCCTTCCTTCAGAAGCGAGTCTTCGACCCGCTGCGAATGAAGGACACCGCGTTCTACCCAACGCCCGAACAGATGAAGCGACTGGCGAAGACTTACAACAAGAAGGATGGCAAGCTCGTCCTCGATATGAACTTGATCGGGCTGCCCGAGAAGCCGACATTCCCGATCCCGGCGGGCGGCCTCGTTTCCTGCGGCGCGGACCTCGCCGAGCTTTATCGCATGATGCTCAACAAGGGCGAACTCAACGGCAAGCGCATCCTCAGCGAGAAGGCCGTCGCCGAGATGACCCGCACGCAGACCGGCGACATCGCGACCGGCTTCGTTCCCGGCATGAGCTTCGGTTACGGCTGGGCCGTGGTGAAGGAACCGAAGGGCGTGACCGCGATGATGAGTGCTGGCACTTACGGTCACGGCGGGGCGTTCGGCACGCAGGGCTGGATCGACCCGAAGCAGGATTTGTTCGTGATCTTGCTGATTCAGCGAACCGGTTTGTCGAACGCCGACGCTTCGCCGATGCGGCAGAAGTTGCAGGAACTGGCCGTGAAGAAGTGACCCTGGGAGCGCGGCCGTCCCGGCCGCTTTTTATTGCTTCCCTGGGAGCGCGGCCGTCCCGGCCGCTTTTCATTGCCTTCGTGTGAAGTGAGCCAAGCGGCCGGGACGGCCG
>JAYTGN010000038.1:0-7516 GCA_043733485.1 Gemmataceae bacterium | reverse complement strand
ATAAGAAACCCGGTTTCCAAAGCAGAAACCGGGTTTCAAAGAGTCAATTCCGCTTCAAATTCTTCGGGCCGCTGCCAGCCGTCTTCTCGTAGGTACCGTCGCCACTCTTCACGTACTTGGTGAAGCCTTTCGCGGCGAGGTTCTTATCGCTGGTCTTCGC
Organism: Gemmataceae bacterium; assembly: GCA_043733485.1. Lineage (GTDB taxonomy): Bacteria > Planctomycetota > Planctomycetia > Gemmatales > Gemmataceae > Urbifossiella. The sequence goes on along the minus strand of JAYTGN010000038.1, from coordinate 7,356 downwards.
TTTGCCCTGCGAATCGGTCCAGGCTCGGGGCGCGTTCGGAGTTCCAAAGACTCTACGCACCGGTTCGCCGGTCTCGGGGTGAACCGTGAGTGCGGCTTCGCTCATCGACTGGAGGTGTTCGAACTGCTCGCCTTCGGAACCATCGGGCGCGATCACTTCGTAGACGTATAGCGGCATCGTTCGCTCCCAATGGGTCTTCGCGGCTCCATTGTATCCTGCAGGTGGAGTTGGGAGTGGAAATGAAAACGCGGGTGGTCGAGGCCACCCGCGTTCATGGGATTATCTATCTGGCGAATCGAAGTGCTTAGTAGCGGTCGCCGCCACCGCCGCCGTAGCCACCGCCTCCACCGCTGGGGCGACCGCCGCCACCACCGCCGTAGCCGCCACCACCGCCGCTGGGGCGACCGCCGCCACCACCGCCGTAGCCGCCACCACCGCCGCTGCGGCCACCACCGCCGCCGCCGTAGCCGCCACCACCTCCACCGCCACCGCCGTAGCCACCACCGCCGCCGCCGCCACGCGGACGCTCTTCGCGCGGCTTGGCTTCGTTGACGGTCATCCGGCGGCCCTGGTACTCGGTGTCGTGGAGCGCCTGAATCGCGGCTTCCGCTCCGTCGCCCATCTCGACGAACGCGAACCCGCGACTCCGGCCGGTCTCCCGGTCCGTAATGATCTGGGCCTTCGTCACCTGACCGTACTGCCCGAACAACTGTTCGAGGTCGGCGTTGGTGGTCTGGAACGGCAAGTTCCCGACGTACAAATTCTTAGCCATGTGAACCCCTTCCCGAACGGTCTCCGATGCCGATCCGGGAGAGCAAACTTGAACGGGCCGCATTCGATGCGGTCCGGAAGACCGAAGAACGATCGCCGACACCGGCCGTCCATTCCACGCGACTGTTGCAGCACTGAGCAGATCGGCTGGTGCAATCGGGCTTGGCACAAAGGAATCGTTCGGAATCTTCCTGATCGGCGGGGACCATCCCCACCCACTAATCCGGAGTATAACGGCCCCATTTCAAGAGGGAAGCGCTTTTTTCCACGAAAATTCCACACGCTCGGCGAACCGTGTCAAACCTGATCGACTGGCGCGACCATTCCGTCCGGCTCGAAGCGAACGCGAACGGCCTTCCAACGCATTTCCGGCGCTGCCGCCCCTCGGGCAATTTGGAGCATCGCTTCGGCAATGTTGAACTCCGCGTGCGCTCGCAAACCGACATAAGACGTCGTGAGCCGTGGGTTGATCTCGATGGCGAAGTCTTGAGAACCGTCGGGAGCGTCGCCGAGAACGAGATCGACTCCAACGTAACCTTTGAGGCCCGTCAGGCACTCGATTGCGCGTGTGGCGAGCCTCACGGCACGTTCGGCCAGGCCCGCCGGAATCGGCAGCTCACCACCGAGATATTTGAAGCGGCCATCGGTCGAAAGACGCTGGAACGCGGGAATCAGCGGAACATTTCCGTTGGGTCCGCACAGAAACGCAAGGCTCGCGGCCCGGCCGGGAACGAATTCTTGAAGGATCATCGGGCTGGCAACTTCACGCGAAGCCTTCGCCTGCGCCACATCGAAGGCATCGTTCAACAGGAAAGTCGCCGTGGAGCCGCAGCCATCGCGCGGCTTCCACACCACGGGGAACGCTTCGCACGGAGTCGGCTCGCGATCGGTCGTGGCTGGCGTTGGAATGCCGCGTTCACGCCAGTGGTTGGAAAGCGCGAGCTTGTCCGAAGTGAGTGCGATTGCCGTAGGGGTCGGTCCGAGAATCGTGGAAGCGAATTGTTTCGCAAGCCCGAGGAGTAGGCCATCGGTTTCGGGAGCAATGATGACCGCGAGATCGTGCGGTTGCTCGGTGAAGACGACCTCGACCCCGGCAAGTTTCAGAAGGTCCTCGGCGAGAGCATCGCGCATCGCGAGCCCTTCGCGGTACATCGCATGCATCGGATCGGCCGGTTCGCGGCCGATGCCCTGCGCCGTGAGGTGTTCGTAAACGAAGATGCGCATCGAGTTCATTCCGCATCTTCGGGACGTTCTTCGGCAAACAAAACTTCTGTCACGCCGAAGGCGTGGCCTTCGGCACTGCACGCGAATCGGAACGCTCGCACGACGTGAGCGTCCGTCATCAGCCAGAAGTCGTACCAGTAGCGATCAGCGAGATAAGGATGCGGATTGCGCTCCAGGAATCGCTCCGCTTGCTCGCCGAGTTCCTGTTCGATTCCTTCAAAGATTCGGATTTGATCCGAAACGGAGAGGTGTTCGCGACTCCGGACGTAATCGGTCACGGAATCCGCGATGTGGACGGCGAACGCCATCGAAGCCTCAACCCTTCGAGGAACGAAGTGATTCGATGATTTGCCGGGGCGTCTTGAAGTTGCCTTTCGCGATTTCGTTGGCCCCGGCTTCAAACGCTGAGGCGTCGATGACGGGCATCCGTCGGCCTGCGAGCTTGGCGAGATGGTCGCTCCAGGACTTCACCTCCGTTATCGCGTCGATCGTCTCAAGAAGTGACTCGCGACCATCGCGGACATCGGCAGCCGGGGCACCGAGTTGTTCGAGCCGACTCCAGAGTTGCTCCGCGGAGGCGGCGAGATTCAATCCGGTTTGAGCAAGCTCCGCACCGAGTCCGGCCATCGCCTGAAAATCGTGCCCGTTCAATCCTTTTTTAAGCGAGGCTTCGGCAAATGCTCGCCACTCCACCACGATGGCCCCGAAGGACGCAACCTGACGATTGAGATGGCGCGCAGCGGAAACCTCAATACTGAGCCGCCGGGCGTCCGGCGATTGTTCCAGGATCGACATTTCATCCCGAACCATTCCGAGCAGGTCCGCGGCATGAGACGAGTACTTCTCGGCCATCATCTCGAGCAGGTCCGGCATGAAATCGACTCCTCGAAGGAGATTGGAGGATACCAGAACCGCATCCCCTCCGGAAGCCCCAGGAGTGCTTAGCCTCGGCCCTTGAGGAAAATCGCGGCCATGGGCGGTAGGTTCAGGCTCAGCGAGTACGGCTGACCGTGCATCGCTACGAACTCGGCGTGGACGCCGCCGTTGTTCCCGACGTTGCTGCCGCCGTAACAGCCCGCGTCGCCATTGAGCATTTCCTTCCAGAAACCCGCGGCCGGCACCCCAATGCGGTAGTTGTCGCGGACCACCGGCGTGAAGTTCAGCACGACCAGAATCACATCGTCGGTCGTCTTGCCTCGGCGCACGAAACTGAGCACGCTGGAACCGGCATCGGACGCATCGATCCACTCGAAGCCGCCCGGCTGGTTGTCCATTTCGTGCATCGCCGGCTCGGCAATGTAGAAGTGGTTCAAATCGCGGACCCAGCGCTGCACGCCTTCATGAGGCGCGAACTTCAACAAGTGGAAATCGACGGCTTCGTTCACGTTCCACTCGCGGCGCATGGCAATTTCGCCGCCCTGGAAGAGCAGCTTCTTGCCGCTCATGGCCCACATGTAGCCGAAGAGTGCCCTCAGGCCCGCGAACTTCTGCCACTCGTCGCCGGCGCACTTATCCCACAGCGGTCCCTTGCCGTGGACCACTTCGTCGTGCGAGAGAGGCAGCACGAAGTTCTCGTGGTAGGCGTAAAGCATCCGGAACGTGAGGTCGTTCTGATGGTACTTGCGATGGATCGGATCCAGCGCCGCGTAGCGGAGCGTATCGTGCATCCAGCCCATGTCCCACTTGTACCCGAAGCCGAGCCCGCCGGCGTAGGTGGGCCGGCTCACCATGCCCCACGAGGTCGATTCCTCCGCGAACGTCTGCACGTCGGGATAGTTCTTGTACACCTCCTCGTTGAAGCGGCGGAGGAACCCAATGGCGTCGATGTTCTCCTTCCCGCCGTACTGGTTCGGCACCCACTCGCCGTCTTTGCGCGAGTAATCGAGGTAGAGCATCGACGCCACGGCATCCACCCGCAAGCCGTCGATGTGGTACTTGTCCAGCCAGAACATTGCCGACGAGAGCAGGAAGCTCCGCACTTCGTGCCGGCTGTAGTTGAAGATGTAGCTGCCCCAATCGGGGTGGAAGCCCTGCTTCGGATCGGTGTGCTCGTAGCACGCGGTGCCGTCGAACTTGGACAGCGCCCAGTCGTCGGTTGCGAAGTGGCTGGGCACCCAGTCGAGGATCACGCCGATGCCGTGTTGGTGCAGTACGTCGATGAGGTACATCAAATCTTGAGGCGTGCCGAACCGGCTCGTGGCCGCGAAGTAGCCGGTACACTGGTAGCCCCACGACCCGAAGAACGGATGCTCGGTGATGGGCATGAATTCGACGTGGGTGAAGCCGAGATCCTTGCAGTAAGCGGCGAGTTTCGGGGCTACGTCGCGGTAGCTGAGCGAATGGTAAGGCGGGTCGGCGGCACGCATCCACGAGCCGAGGTGTACTTCGTAAATGCTGACCGGAGCGTCTTGGTCCGCGTGCCCCTTGCGATTCGCCATCCAGTCCGCGTCGTTCCACTGATAGGCCAAGTCCCACGTCACGGCGGCGGCCTTCGGTGGCACTTCGCACGTGAAGGCATACGGATCGGTCTTCTCGGCCGTGAACCCACCGGGAGAAGCGAGGTGGTACTTGTAGCAGAAGCCGGGCTTCACACCGGGAATGAACCCGGCCCAGACGCCGGAGTTCCCGACCGGGAAAAGCTGGTTCCGGCCGCGATCCCAGCCGTTGAAGTCCCCCACCACGCTGACGTAATCCGCGTTCGGTGCCCAGACGCCGAAGTGAAAGCCGGCGAGGCCGTCTTGCGTGCCGGGGTGCGAACCGAGCTTCTCGTAAAGGCGGATGTGACTGCCTTCGTTGAACAGGAACAAGTCCTGGGCCGTGAGCCATTGATCGACGCTCGTGTCCCCGGTGGTCGGAGTGTGAACCGGGGCCGGCGTCTGCACGCCGAACGGTTCGTATTCCGATTTGGCGACGGCGGGCTTGCGACCGGACTTGCTCATGATGTCGATCCTGGGAACGTCACACGGCGCGAGATATGTCAGAATTACCGAATCGACGTGAGGTGTACACCACGGAGGGACCGGAACGGACGGAAAAGGTGGACCGCACCGATCCCGTTGTTCCGGTTGTGCGACCCAGGAGCCCGACGCGCAAGCAAGGGGAAAATTCATTCCTTGCTTGCGCGTCGGGCTCGAGTTTCACTCGCTCACAAGTCCCAGGTTTCGGATTCGGGCTTCTTCTTCTTGCGCGGTCGCGGCGCGGGCGGCACCTCTTCGACCACTTTCTTCGGCGGCTTGCGCACGGGCAACTTCCGCACCACGGGAATCTCGTCGCCGGGCTCCGCCGACGCCAGTTCGCCTGCTTCCTCTGCCTGCACCGAACGCGAGCTACCTTCGCCCTTCGCCCGCAGCACCAACTTGATCGCGACTTCCGAGAACGCGAACGCATCGCGCAGCGACTTCGTGAGGTAGCGCAGGTACGTGTCTTCGAACAGTTCGGGGCCGTTGGTGAACAGTACAATCGTGGGCGGGTGGGTGCCGATCTGCGTGGCGTAGAAAATCTTCGGCTGCTTGCTGTTGTTCATCGTCGGGGCGTTCTTCTCGACCGCATCGCGAATGGCGCGGTTGAGGTCGCCAGTGCCCACCCGCGTGCCGGCCTGCTTGTGCAATTGAATCGCAAGCTGCAACAACCGCAGAACGTTCTTGCCCTTCTTCGCCGTCACGAACGCAATCGGCACGTGTTCCAGCATCGAGAACATGGTGCGGACGTACTTGCCCATCTTCTCGGTGTCCATCACTTCTTTGACAAGATCCCACTTGTTGATGACGAAGACGGCGGGTTTGTTGTGTTCGAGAATGTAGCCGGCGAGTTGTTTGTCCACGCGGCCGACGCGATGGCGGGCATCGAAGAAGTGCAGCACCACGTCGGCCCGGCGAATCGACCGCTCGGCCCGGTGCGAACTGTAATACTCGACGTCGTTTTCCAGGGTCGCCTTCTTGCGAACGCCGGCGGTGTCGATGGCCACGAAGCTCTTACCGTCGCGTTCGAAGCGGACGTCGATGCTGTCGCGCGTGGTGCCGGGCACCTCAGACACGATCACGCGGTTGGACTCGGCAAGGCTGTTGATGAACGTACTCTTCCCGACGTTGCGGCGGCCGACGATGGCGATCTTGAGTGCCGGGTCGCCGGGCGGAAGCTCGCCCATGTCCGGCGGCAACTTCTTCACGATCTCGGCGAACAGTTCTTCTTTCCCGAGCTTCTGCTCCGCGCTCACGAGGATCGGATCGCCGTAGCCCAGGCGCGGGAACTCGCCGCCGTAGGTGGCGAGCTTATCGGTGTCCGCCTTGTTCGCGACGAAGACGACGGGCTTGCCGAGCGTCCGCAGCCGCGAGGCAACTTCCTCATCGAGCGGCGCGACCCCATCGCGAATATCGACGACGAAGACCACGAGTGCGGCAGCCTCGATCGCGAACTGAATCTGCTGCTCGACATCCTCGGTGAGATTGTCTTTGTCGACGATCCCCATCCCGCCGGTGTCCATCATTTCGAAGTAGCGTTCGTTCGATTCGACCACGGTGGAAACGCGATCGCGCGTGACCCCGGCGGTGGGATCGACGATGCTGATCCGCTTCCCGGCGAGCCAGTTGAAGAGCGCGGACTTGCCGACGTTCGGCCGGCCGACAATCGCAACGATAGGCAAAGACATGTCGCAGTTCCAAGTTCCAAGTTTGAAGTTCCAAGTTGGGATCAGGCTCGTTCCGAACGTGGAACTTGGAACCTGGAACTTGGAACTACCAGAGTGTAAATCCGCCGTCCACGACGAGCGTGGCACCCGTCATATAGCTGCTCGCATCGCTTGCCAGGAACACGGCGGCGGGGCCGAGTTCGTCCGGTTCGCCGAGGCGACCCATCGGAATCTGGGCCTCGAAGATATCCTTGAACTCGGGCTTCTCGCCGAACCACTTGCGGTTCGGAGCCGTGAGAAAGCCGCCCGGAGCGATGGCGTTCACCCGCACGCCGCGATCGGCCCAATCCGCGGCAAGCGCCCGCGTCAAGCCCGTGAGTGCGGCCTTCGCGGTTTCATAGTGCCGCCCGCGAATGCCCTTGATCGAAATCAGCGGCCCCGCCACCGACGTAATGTTCACCACCGACCCGCGTCGGCGTTCGAGCATCCCCTTTCCAATCTTCTGGCAGCAGATCAACGCACTCGTCAAATTCAGGTCGAACAGCGCCTGCCACTGCGCCAGTGGCATGTCTTCGGTCGGAACATCGACCCGGCGGCCGCCGACGTTGTTGAACAGCACGTCCACCGCGCGGCCGAGTTTCAAGACTTCGTCGCAGGCGGTCGCGGCCCCCTCGGGCGTGCCCACATCGCCAACCACAATGTCCACTCGCCGGCCGAGTGACGGGGGTGGCACCGTG
>JAYTGN010000037.1:0-18602 GCA_043733485.1 Gemmataceae bacterium | reverse complement strand
ACGAACTGAGCCGGAAGACCGAACCGGCGAAGTTGCTCGGATACCTCAACTATTCGGACGGCCGGCCCGACCCCCGCTTTCAAAAGGGGCTCGCCGAGGCGTTGGGCTGGCTCGTCGAGTCCGGCGACGCCGCCCCGTGGGTCGCGGCCACGCGCTGGCTCGCCGCCACACTCGCCGATCTGCAAGCCTCCGGAGCCGCCGCGTTCCGCGATACCACGCAGGCCGGTGCGGTCATTTCGCTGGCGCTCATCCGCGTGCCCGCCGCCTACCGCGAACACCACTCCGATCTCCTCGCCCACCTCAGCGATGCCGAACTCTTTACGCCGTTCTTCCTCGCCCGCTGTTTCGAAGCCGTACTCAGGCAAGGTGGGTCCTGGGATGAAACGGATCGGATCGTGTCCGGGTCCGTCGCGCTGCTGAACGACTACGTCGGCTACCGGCCCATCGCGATACTCGAAACCCGCTCGAACACCGAGTTCTACCCGCACGAGAAGGTCCGCCCCATTCCCGTCTACCTCAAGGGAGCGGGCGTCGCGGCGGGTCAATACGCGGATCTGGTCCGCCCCGCATTGGAACTGCTGAGCCGCATCGAACCGATTCTCCTGGAAGAAGCCTGCTTCGACCCCGAGAAGATGGACGAACTCGCCTACGACCCGCGGGCCCACGATCACTTCCACCCCGTGAACAAGCGGCCCAACGTGCTCTTCGGCGAATGGGATCCGCACACGATCGACAACAGCGGCAACTTCCGCCGCTTCGTGCTGCGCCAGATGACGCTCGACACCCTGCTCACGTGGGTCGACCCGCCCGAAGGCAAGTTGCTCGGCGACCGCGGGGAACGTCTCTTCGAAGCCGCCGCGGTTCTGGCCGGCACCATTCTCATGGGCGCGGGCGTCAGCGGCACCGGCCCGAACTACCACGATTCCAACGTCACGCTCTCGAAGCTCGTGCCGCGTATCGCCCGCTACCGCGACGCCTTCTATCAGAAGCTGTTGAAGGACATTCCCGGCCACCACGGCGAACGCCTTCGCTCCGAGGCCGAGAAGCGGAAGCAGGCCTTCGCCGGCGTGCGGCAGTATTTGAACCACGCGATCGCCGGGCAGCGGGCGGCCCACCTCCAGGATCGAAGGCTTGCTCAACTCTTCGCGGCGATGGGCTACCCCACCTCCGCCCGCGAACAGGCGAAGAGAATCTCCGCACCCGCCGTGCGCTTCGGCACCGAGATTCGCATCCGCCAGACGGAAGCCGAGTTCGCCGCCGATCGCGGTCAGGCCGCCCACACGCTCGGCATTCTTTCCGAGGTGGAAGACCTGCTCCGCCGCGGCATCGATTGCGGAGCGATCATCGACCCGTGGAACATCATCGGCTACCAGGGCCTCTTCCCGATCTTCCCCGGCCGCGAAGACACGGTACGCGATCCGCGAGCCGAGGAACTGATTCACATCGTGGGCCGGCAATTCGAGCTGTATGCCCGCGTACTCGCCACCGCAGCCGTGGCGGGTGAAACGGAATCGCGCGATGGCCTCGCCGTCGCCATGCGTTCGCTTGCCGAATGGTGGGATCGCTTCGCTTCAAACGTGGTCGTCGATCTGCCGCACATTCTGGGCGGCGAGCGGACCGATGCCGCCGAGCACGTCGCCAGTGCCCTCGCGGCATGGTCCAAACGCGAACCGTACACCAACGACCTCGCCTTCTGGCGGCTGCACCGCGACGGCTTCACCAGCCCGGCCGCGTTCGCCCAGGTGATCGAAGCCCTGATCGAACGCGAAGAGTGGAAGGCCGCGATGGCCCTGCTCATGACGTGGATCGCCGACAGCGACATGGTGCCGCTCGACGATCCTTCGGCATCGTTCGACGAACTCGCCGAGAAGTGGGTGCGAGAAGTCGTGTCCGCGGAACTGGCGATGAGCGAACGCTCGAACCTCATCAAGCGGTTCTTCGAACTGCTCGAAGTGAACGCCGAGGATCGTTGGCTGCCGCCGGAACACTGGCTTTTCGATGGCGACGAAGACGACGACGATGATGATCTCTTCGACGAAGATGACGACGACGATGACGACGACGAGGGCGGCGAGTTCGACGCGGCCTACGAAGGCATGACGTTCCGCGATTCCGCGGACGACGGCGAGGAAGGTTCCGTCGCCGGTGGGGAGCCGCCGCGGCCGGTCGGCGAGTTCCCGCTCGAAGGTGAAGCGGAGCAACTCGAGACGCGGCTCAAATTCTTCCACACGGTCGCGCGATTGTGGCGGGCCGCGGCTCGTCCCGAAATCTGGACGCGAGGCGACACCTCCGTTCACGACACGCTTTCCGGCTGGCTGCGTACCGCCCGCCGCAATCGTGCCCACCTCGCCCGCTTCCTCGACAACATCAAGGACATCCCGGTTCCCGAGCCGATCGGCGGGCACGAAGGGATGATCGAGTTCGACCGGCGTCGCGCGTTGAAGGGCGACCTGATCGATCTGGGCGTGGCGACGTGCGTGGAGATGGGCCGAGCCGCGTTGGCGCTCTCGGCGTTGATCGTTCACGGTGCCGAGTTGCCGGCGGCGGAATCGAGCGACTTCGACGAGCTGCGCGAAGCCGATGCCGAGGACGTGCCGCCGTGGGAGCCGCTCTCGATTCAGATCGAACGCGCAATCGGCAACCGCGACGCAGGCCAAGTTCGCAAGATCCTGCCGGGCTTCATCGCCCTCTTCCGCACCGAACCGCTCCTCTACTGCCCGCCCTCCGACGGCGGCTCGCCTTCACAAGTGCTTCGCGCCCAAACGGCTTTACACGCACTCGAAGACCTGCTCACCCGCATCCCGCGCCTCGGCCTCGTTCGCGAAACCTTCCACCTCACGAAGATCGCCCGGCAGATGGAGTGGAACAGCCCGCCCACCGGTCGCCGCGTCAGCAGTTTCGATCAACTCTTTAAAACGGCTCTGGTCGGCGTCGTTGATACGTTGATCGCCGCGGCCGCGGATTGGCCGGACGACGCCGGCGCGGACGGCCCCCTCGCCGCCATGCTGTTCAAGATCGCCGAAGACTTCCAGAAACTCTGGAACGAACACAGCCAATCGCTGCGGCTCTCGGTACTCGAAGCCGTGACCGACGACACCGACTGGAACACCGTTCGCGAGTTCGTCACGAAGTTCGGCAGCGACCTGTTCACGGTGCCGTTCCTCGGGCTCTCGAACATGCGCGGCATCCTCGCCCGCGGCGTCGGCGAGTGGCTCGATCACGAAGTCGAGCACGCCGACCCGAACAAGCGGCCCAAGCTCGTCGATGCCTGGGAAGACGGCAAGCTCGACAAGTCGCGCACGGCCCGCGCCGCCGAACTCGTGCTGCAAGCGCTCGTCGAACACTACGACGAGTACCGCGATTACAACACCACGACCACGCAATCGGACTACGGCGAGAACATCCACATCCTGCTCGATTTCCTGCGGCTGAAGGTGAAGTACGATCGCGTGGCGTGGCGGATGCGTCCGTTCGCACTGGCGCACGAGGTGCTCTGCCGTCGCGGCCAGGATGCACTCGCGGCTCGGTGGCGCGAGTTCATCGCCAGCAAGACGCGGCAAACTTCGGACAGCCTGCTCGAAGAACTGACCAAGAAGGAGAACCGCTCCTCGGTGCGGCTGCGCACCGTCCGCGACCGGCTCGAAGAGCGATTCATTTTGCCGTTGGAAATCGACCGTGCCGCGGCCCAGGTCGGCCCGGCGGCCGAAGCCGCCCGCAACGGCGAAGGCGAGGAGAACCCGGCCTTCGTACGGTTGCTGGTCGCGATGTCTCCGCTGCGCGAAACGACGACCGGCGTCGGCCTCGAGGTGCCGGTCTGGGTGCGACGACTGGAAGAGGCGCTCCGCCGCACCCGCGAGCCGGACGAAGAAGACCTGGAAGACACGATTGGGCTGGTCGCGGGCCTCGACTTCGCGGAACTGCAAAGGCAGTTGCAAGACTGGGACAAGCCGCTGGGAGAGTGAGAATTTGCAGGACACTTACGGTTCAAGGAATGGGTGCGGTTAGGAACGGATTCACCAACGATAGCCCGTCCATCATCCTCGGCGAACCCATGTCTTCGGTATAGAGCGTCGTCACTCCGTTTCGCAGGCAGATCGCTACGAGAAGAGAATCCCAGAACGACAGTGAGTAGCGACCTTGAAGGGAGTGCGCGTCCGACCACAAATCCGGAATTGGCAGGAGCACAGCATCGGCTAGAACGCGCATTGACGCCAAGCAGGCCCAAGCTTGTTGTTCGGTGAACCCGACGACAGTCAACTTTCGGCTTGCTGAAATGAATTCACAGCCAACTTGCCAAGGCAGAGCGAGAGGTCGCACCGAAGCGATGACTTGTTGGGCAAGTCCCTGCTTTCGCGGATCCCGGGTATCCTGGCTGTAGAGCCAGATGTTGGTATCAATGGCGTTCATGCAGTTCGGTTCGCGTGGGGTATGGCTCGTTGGAATGGAACGAAGATGACTTCGCCAGCGCGAGGAACTGATCGAGTGCCCCAGCCCGCGATCGTTCGCGTCCAGTCTGGTCGGAATCCACCGTGACCGTCACCTCGGCAGGCCCCGTCGGCACTTCAGGAGGCAACGTGATGATCAGTTGCCGATTGCTCGGCACATTAGCAGTTATTCGCATGGTGACCACGTGTTGTTCCTCCGAACGGCATTCTACCAAACCGGTCGCGGATTCGATACGCTTGCTTCGTCCGAGTCCCCGCGCTCCGCTCCGAGGACTCCGCGTCGCGGCTAATCTGTAGGTGACAATATGCGCACTCTCGCCCTCCTGTTTGCCATCGCGGGCTTCGCGTTCGCCGAGGCACCGGATGCCGCGAAATCGACCGCGGCCCTCGAATCGCTCGAGGCCGAACTCGCCGCGAACCCGCCACTTGCGGAGGTCGCAACGAAAGCGTTTGCTTCCACTCCGCTCACGAAGGCCGATGCCGCGGCGGCGCGAGAGATGCTTTGGAAAGCTCACGTCGCTTCCATCAAGAAGGACCGCGCCGGCGAAGTGAAGGACAAGCTCATCAAGGACGGCAAACTCGGGATGCCTTATGCGTTCAAGTCGTTCGGCAAGAAGCCGGCCGGCGGTCGCAGCCTTTGGATTTCCATGCACGGCGGCGGCGGGGCACCCAAGGAAGTCAACGACCAACAGTGGAATAATCAGAAGGGTTTGTACCAGCCGGAGGAAGGGCTCTACCTCGCGCCGCGGGCACCGACCAACACCTGGAACCTCTGGCACGAAGGCCACATCGACCGTCTGTTCGCCCGGCTCATCGAAGATTTCATCGTACTCGAAGACGTGAACCCGGATCGCGTTTACGTCATGGGTTACTCGGCGGGCGGCGACGGCGTTTACCAACTGGCACCGCGAATGGCGGACAGCTTCGCCGCTGCCGCGATGATGGCCGGCCATCCGAACGACGCCTCGCCACTGGGCCTGCGCAACCTCCCCTTCGCACTGCAAGTCGGTGGCAAGGACGCGGCGTACAAGCGAAACGAGGTCGCGGCCGAGTGGGGCAAGAAGTTGGACGACCTCAAAAAGGCCGATCCGGACGGCTACGAGCACTTCGTCAAGATTCACGAGGACAAAGGACACTGGATGAACTTGGAAGACAAAGTCGCGTTGCCGTGGATGGCGAAGTTCACCCGGAATCCGGTTCCCAATCATGTCGTGTGGAAGCAGGCCGGCACGACGCACGACCGCTTTTACTGGCTCGCGGTACCCGCCGGTGAAGCGAAGCCCGGATCGCTCGTCGAAGCCAAGCTCGACAAGCAAACCATCGAGATCGTGAACGTCGAGAAGGTGACTAAGTTGCTCATCCGCCTCGACGACCGCATGCTCGATTTGGACGAGCCGGTGAAGGTGACGCTCAAGGGGAAGGTGCTGTTTGAAGGCGTCGTGCCGCGAACCGCGGCGACCCTGGCGAAGACGCTCATCGGCCGCGGCGACCCCAAGTTAGTCTTCGATGCCGAGATCGCCGTCGATCTCGGGAACTGAAGTTCAACACTTGCGGATCACGCCGGCGAGCACGCCGAGGATGCGCACGTCTTGACGGGTGGGGTCCACCAGGATCGGCTCCATCGTGCTGTTCATCGGTTCGAGGCGGATCTGGTCCTTCTTCTTGTAAAACTTCTTGAGCGTCATCGATCGCTCGACCATGGCGATGACCTTTTCGCCATTCTCGCACGTCTCCTGCTTGCGGATCACGACGAAGTCGCCGTCGGCAATGTGACCGTCGATCATGGACTGACCCTTCACCTTAACCACGAACAAATCGTCGTCGCCGAAGAGGTCGCGGAGTTCGATGCGTTCGTCGATGTCTTCGGCTTCGATGGCGCGGCCGGCGGCCACGACGCCGCGGAGGGGCAGGCTGAATCCTCCGGCCGAGACGCCGGGGATCGTGATGCCGCGAGCCTGGGCGCGCTGCTTGTTCTTGTCCTTCGTCACCCGCAGAATGTGGCCCTTCTTTTCGAGCGCCTTCAAGTGGCACATCACGCCGTTCGGCGACGAAATCGAGAACGCATGGCAGATGTCGCGGATGGCGGGCGGATAGCCCTTGCCCTCGATGTGCTTGCGGATGTAGTTGTAGATTTGTTGCTGCTTGGGCGTTAAAGTCGTGTCGCTCACGGGCGGGCTCCTGTGCGTGGAGGTGAAGACACCTGTCCACTGTGAATGTAAGTATAGTGCGGGGCTGGATACAATGAAAGGTGGAAAATGCCGGGAGCATCTGAAACGGATCGTTCCGTCGCCCGGTTTCTCCTCAGAAGAAACGTTCATCCCATGCCGCCTTCGGGGTTCATCTGGGTCGATCAGCCGCACGTGGCGGGGCTCGCGCATCCCGAGTCGGCCGCGGACCTGAAATGGTTGCGACGGCACGGCATCGACATCCTCATTTCGCTTACCGAAGATCCGGTTCGTCGCGACTGGGTGAACGAGGCCGGGATGATGGTGGTGAACGTGCCGGTGCCGGACATGGAGCCGCCGACGGAGCGGCAGCTCGATCACCTGCTGGATACGATTCGGAAGGCGAATGCGTCGCGGATGGGAGTAGCCGTTCACTGCGGAGCGGGGCTGGGGCGCACCGGAACGGTACTCGCGGCTTACCTCGTCGCCAACGGCATGACCCCGCGCGAGGCCGTGGCCAAGGTGCGCGATTTGCGGCCCGGTTCGGTCGAGACGGCCGAACAGGAACGAGCCGTGGAAGCCTTCTCCCGGCGAATGAAGAACGAGCCTCGCGATGCGGACCGCGGGTGAAGGCTCATCCGCCGAAACCCGGGCGATAGGGCTTGGGCCAGCGCGTCCAATGCACGTTCTGACCGGCCGAGAGGTCTTCGATGTACATCACGTAAGCTCCGGCCGGCAGGCATTCCAAGAGCCCATCCAGTTCCGTTTGCACATCCACGGTCAGGACGTCGACCCCCGTTTGATGTTGCCCCGTCGGCTTCATGCTGTAGCGAACGCGGTAACTCGTAGGCATGCTCGGAACCTCGTTGATGAGGGAATTGTACCGCGCACCGCACGAGAACGGTCCGACAAAGGGAGAAGTCCTGGTTCCCACCGCCTCGATTCGTAAGAAATGGGAAGTTCTTTTGGGTGGCACCGGCTTCCAGCCGGTGCAATTTCAACAGCACTGGCTAGAAGCCGGTGCCACCCTTGAATTCCGAAAATCGGCTCGGGTACACGCTCGGAGTTCCCCGTGGAAGTGCTCATTCCCGCGGACGAGATTCGCGAGCGAATCGACCTGATGGCCATCGAGATCGTCCGGGCCTACGACGGCCGGGCCGTGACGGTAATCGGCATCCTCAACGGTTGCCTCATCTTCATGGCCGATCTCATTCGGCGAATCGACCTGCCCTTGCGAGTCGCCTTCCTCACCGCTTCCAGCTACCGCGGTCCGACCACCGCGCCCGGGAAATTGCTCATCCACGACGAACTGCTCCCCGACCTCGCCGGCAGGCACGTCTTGCTTCTCGACGACATCCTCGACACGGGCAAAACCCTGACCCGGATCGTTTCGCACCTGCTGGACAAGGGTGTCGAATCGGTGAAGGTGGCCGTACTCTTGCGGAAGCTCGGACGGCAGGAAGTTCCGTTCGAGCCCGACTTCGTCGGCTTCGCGATCCCCGATAAATTCGCGATCGGGTATGGGCTCGACTACAACGATGAATACCGGCACCTGCCCTTCATCGGCGTGCTTCCGGGTGGAGAATAGGCGTCGCTTGGAACCGCAAACCATCTTCTTCCTGGCTTCCGACCTTTCCGCGTGCGGCTCGGCCCGGCAACTGGCGCGACTGGCGCTGGGCTTGAGTCGCGACCGCCATCGCGTCGAAGTCGCCGTGCTCGGCTCGGCCGCGACACCTCTTGCGCAGGCGCTCGCTTCCAGCGGCATCCCCGTTCACTCCGTTCCCATTCGCAACGCGATCGACTTCTCCGCCATGCGAAGACTGCGCCGGATTGTGGCGGCCGCGAATCCGCGCATCATTCATGCCTGGGGTCCGGCGGCGGTCCGCGCCACTCGCCTGATTGCATCCTCGCGAACCGATGGCGGGAACCAGCCGCGAGTGATCGCCTCGGCTGCTTCGTTCCTTCCGCAAGGAATCGCGGGCTGGCTCGCGGCAAGGCGATTGCGCCGCTGCGATCGCGTGGTTCCTTCCACGTGGGCCGAGGCCGAACGCTATCGCCGCCTCGGGGTGCTGGGGGAACGTCTCACGCGGATCGCCCCCGGAATCGCGCCGCCCGGCGCGCCGCCGAATCGCGAGACTCTTGCGAAGGAACTCGGCTTGCCGGAGGTCGCGCGCTTCATCGCGGTGGCGGGGCGGCTCGAAGGTGCGTCGGACTTCAAGTCCGCGATCTGGGCCTTCGACCTCGTGCGCTACGAATATCCCGAGCTCCACCTCGTGATTTTCGGGGAAGGACCGGAGCGTCAGGCACTGGAAGAATTCGCTCGGGCCTTAATGTTCGACGACCTTCGGGTTCGATTCGCGGGTAGCCGGGCGGATTTGCCCGAGGCTCTCGCCCATGCCGAGTTCGTGTGGATCACCCACGAGCGCGGCGGCGTCGCACTCGCGCTGGAAGCGATGGCGGCCGGGAAGCCCGTGCTCGGTTGGAGTACGCCCGAACTAGCCGAGGTGGTTGAAGACGAACAGGCCGAACATCTGGTCGCACCCGCGGATCGCGCGCAGTTGGCCGTGAAGACCTACCCGCTACTGCGCGATCCGACGTTGGCGACCCGGTTCGCTCGGGCGGGGGTTCGACACGTGGGCGAACACTACAGCGAGCGTCGGATGATCGAGCAGTTCGAGCGCCTCTACGACGAACTGGTTCGTTGAGAGCCTCTACAGATTTAGCACGGTCTGTGGTCGAAGCGTCGGTCTAAGCCTCTCCCCGGCTTTGCGGGGGGAGAGGTCGAAGTTGAAGTTGCGAATGCAACTTCGACTTCGGGTGAGGGGGTCTTCTTCGGGTGACAAGCCAACGTCGCCTCACCCGCGATGCCGATGCATTCGCATCGGCATCGCGACCTCTCCCCACCGGGCCCAACGGGGAGAGGTGAAGAATCGGACCGTACTTCGACCACCCGGAATGAAGTTTTTCTCGTTCCCGGGCGGTGCGAATCCGCGTTCATCCGTGGCAGGAATCCGATGTCCGTTCCGGTCCGGCTTTGCTCGGACGGGAATTTCGCACTATGCTGTTATCAGAGTTGACACAACTCGTCGCATTCCAACCCGATCCGGCGGTCGCTCCGCCGGGCTCGCACCAACTTTCGAGGTTCTCATGCGGAAGCGGATCGCCGCCGGTTTCGTGATCGCGGCCGGGCTCGCCCTCGCGGTCGGCACCCCCGACCTGTCGGCCCAACCCAAGACGACGGACAAGGGCCCGCCCCCCAAATTCCTCTACGGGCACGATCTCAAAGTTCGTCCCGGCGGGCAGCGAGATTGGGATAAGGCCGTGAAAATCGGCGTCGAGGTCTTCCAGGACGAAACCACGAAAGCCACCATCGGCATCAGCGAAGCCGGGAACCTCAGCGTCTTCCCAATCGGGGCCGTCGGCGGCGACAAAACCAGCAAGTGGCTCACCGCCCACGACCTGAAGGTCCGCAAGGCCGGCGAACCCGAATTCACCCAGAAGACGAAGACCTGGGGCGTGGAAGTGTTCCGCGATCTCGGTTCGAACCGTTTGCTTTATGTGGGCGAGGGCGGCGGCATTGCCTTTGCGCCCGTGCCGGGAAGCCTCGTTTCCGACAAGGGTCCGAAGTGGCACCACGGCCTCGAACCCAAGGTTCGCGGCATCGATCAAGAGACCTTCGAGAACGCCAAGCGCTTCGGACTCGAAGTGTTCAAGGACGAGAACACCGGCGGCTTGATCTACATCACGGAAACGGGGGCGATGTCTTCGGCGGCGGCTCCGGCGATGCCGCCCGACCCGAAGAAGATCGCTCCACCCAAGGCCGTGTACGGCCTCACGCTCCGCGTTCGCGCGGCCGACGAACCCGAGTTCACGGACAAGACCAAGAAGATTGCCGTCGAGGTTCACGAGGATCCCAACACCAACTCCCTGATTTACCTTTCGGATACGGGCTCGGTTGCCGTGGTGCCGAACGGCCCGCGGCAGAACGACAAGAGCAACGTTTCGTGGAAGGCCGCGATGAACCTTAGGGCTCGCAAGGGTGGGGAAAAGGACTTCGACAAAGCCAAGAAGTACGGCATCGAGGTGTTCGAAGACAACCGGACCGGGAACCTCGTCTTCATCAGCGAGACGGGCGCGATCGCCGTGCTGGGGAAGTAGATGCTCGCGCTCTTGAACGACCCGATAGTGAGGGAATCGCTGCGGACAGCCTGGCTCGATTCCAATCCAGGCGTTGCCGGGGGACACGAGGAAGGTGGATTCATTCTTCGCGACGCGGCGCATCGACTGTCCATCGCAAGATGGCCTCGGGGTAAAATGGATCGGATTGAACTGCCTCCGCATCCCGGCGGCACGTTTGGTGGACTCGACATCGTGGCCTCGTTTCACACTCACCCCAACCTGGGACCGGACTACCAACAGGAACCGAGCGAGACCGATAAACGTGCCGTACGCCACGACCCCGACCTCAAGGGGCTTTCTTATCTGGGAGAGTTCGTGATCTCGAATGAGCGAATCTACTGGATCGGACCCGACGGGGACGTGTCGGAAATTGCGGAAACCGCTCGACTTTTCGAGAATGAAGAGAGGGCCGAACCGTGAACGCGAATCTTCCCGACTACGTTCTCAGCGATGCACTGGCCATCTCGGTGGCGCAAATGATGGCGGTCGCCAATCGACGAGCCCGAGAACTCGGGGTCGATGCGAATCGATGCCTGATCAGCATTGCACAAGTTCCTCGGGGTGGAGAGTCCCTTTGGCGGGTGAATTATGGAGAGAAGGATTTCGTAGGACGCCGAGGAGGAGATCTGGTCATCGATGTCGATCCCGCGGATTGCTCGATTGCCAAGGTGCTTCGGGGCCAGTGACTCGCACGCAAAGTATTCCCTCGTCCCTCATCCACCATCCGGCTCGACGAGCGAGCCGGGCCGCGCAGAGAAGCAGGCAGGCGAATGCTCGCCTGCCTGCCGCGCTAGAACGCATTGTCGAGGCGGAAATTACTTCACGTCGACCTTGCTCGCCTTGACCATCTTCTTGCCGTCCTTCTCGGTGACGACTCCGGTGACGGTCACGTCCTTGAGTTCGCCGCCGCCGCAAATCTTCTCGTGGTAGGCCTCGTCGCTGGCCTTGTCGGTCAGCCAGTAGTTGATGGTCTTGTCCTTCTCCTTCACCTGGAGCACGTTGGCGCACTTCTTGGATTCGTTGAGCTTACACGAGCCGCAAACGAGCGTGCCGGTGAGCTTGACTTCCTTCACTTCGGCCTTGGGCTTCTCGTCGGCAACGGCCGAGACGAAGCTCGCTTCCTCGGAACAGCAGGTGCTGTTGCTCTCGCAGCAACTCCCCACTGGAGTAGTCAGTGCGGACGCATCGACGTTGACGGCGTGGGAGCAGCAGGCCTCGCCCGTGAAGGGGCAGGTGCCGTTCATCTGAGATCCGACGGCCCAGGCTCCAGCCGAAACCGCGGCCGTGATGATGATCGCACGAAACATGATTCGTCCTCAGTCGGGGTTCTCCGGTGTCAGCCAAACCGCAACGTGCGGCCGAGTGTCACACCGGCAGTTGAAATCGCATCGGATTATGAAGCCGAGTCTGTAGTAACGAGCCCTCAACATGCTTGCATCTTACGCCACCCCTATAGGGTGGGTCAACAGTCAATACCGCGCCATCGCTCATATCTTACTTCGCTCAAAAGTACAGCGCGAGAATATCCCGGCTGATCACGAAGATGAACAGCGAGAGGATCATGGCCAAGCCGATCCACATCAAGGCTGCGAAGAGGCGTTCCGGCAGCGGCCGCCCCGTGATCTTCTCGTAGATCAGAAAGACCATGTGCCCGCCGTCCAAGACCGGAATCGGCAGGAAGTTCACCACGGCGAGGTTCACAGAAATTACACCGAGGAAGAGCAGGAATTGCCACAGGTCTTCGCCCGCGATCTTGTATGAGACGTTCGCGATCATGAGCGGGCCGCTCATCGTCTTCACGCTGATGCGGCCTCGCAAATACCCGTAGAGGTTGATGTAGATTTCCTTGATGAACCGCACGGTTCGGCGGGCTCCGAGCCGCACGGCGTCGCCCAGGTCGGCTGCCTTCTGCTCGCGCGTGTCGGACTGGAGAAGCAGCCCGCGCTCGTCGCTCGGCCAGTTCTTGTCTTCAACGCCGGTGAGCGAAACCTCGACGGTCTCGTCCCCGCGCTTCAGCCGCAACTTCACTTCGGCGAACTGCGTGCGAAGGATCGATTCGACGTAGGCCCACTGATGCGGCTTGACCTCGTCCCACTTCTCGGGACTGGTGCCGATGAGTCGCTGGAACCACGACAAATCCTTGGGCTTCGTATCCCACATCACGGCATCGACCACGTCGTTGGGTTTGACGCCGGCCTTGCCCGCAGGCGAATCCGGCTCGACGTCGTTCACCACACCCGTGACCCAGTACGCGAGCCCCAACCCATCGACCGCTACGGGACTGTTCGGGAGCGGAAGCACGTCGCGATCGAAGCTGTAGGAATCGTCGTATTCCAGCACGAGTAGCTTGCGCTGTTCCTTGTGCTCGGCTTCGGTCTCGCGCAACACGACGAGATCGACCTTGCGATCGCTTGGATGAGACGCGGCCCAACGCCGGAGTTCCTGGGGAAGCAAGATCGGATCGAGCGGGCGAACCGCGTCTCCGTCTTTGGCCTCGGGCGGGCGGGCACCGTTTGCCAGCCACGTTCTCTTCCCGTTCGTCTCGACAATTCCCACGGCGGCGATGCGGTCGCCCCGGCCATTGGGGCCATCGTCCAGACTGACCGCCTCGACAACGGCTTTCTCAGCGGGGCTCCCGTTGCGAATTGCCGAAACCTTCCCAATTTGCATCCGCATCCCGAGGTTCGCACGATACGACGGTTGAACCGCGATCTCAACGGGCTTGGCGGTTTCAGCGGCGTCCTTCCGCAAAACCGCGAACGTGACGGGACGACCCGCGAGTTCCACCATTCGCTTGTGGTACTCCGCGTAGGTTTGAACCGGCGCGATCGACTCCGGCTTCGCCGGATCGGTCATGCCCACGATTCGATCGCCGGCCAGGAATGGCTCCTTGGCCTCGGCAGCCTTGCTGCCGGGGATCACGGGCTTCGTGTCGCTGCTCTTCTTGGGTGGCTCATAGAGCGTGAGACGCGAAGTGGTCTGGACGCCGAGTTGCGGGAAGTATGTGCCTTCGTCGCGAATCGGCACCACTTCGAGGGCGATGTCTTTTCCGTTTCGGCGCACGACGATGGGCACGCGCTCGCCCTTGTCGCTGCTCATGACGACGGGCCGCAGGTCCTTGAAGGTCGGGTTGTCGCGGCTTCCGATCTGGACGATTTCGTCGCCGCTGCGGAGGTCGGCACGCCACGCGGCCCCGCCAGAAAACACGGCACCCACGACCGCGGGCTCTTCCTTCACGCCGTGCATGTAGGCCGCGACGAAGCAGCACATGCCGAAGATGATGTTCATGATCACGCCGGCCGAGATGATGAGCATCCGGTTGCGGACGGGTTTGTTCTTGAAGCTGCGCGGGTCGTTGTCGTCGTCGTCCGGGTCGCCGTCGGGCGTGCTTTCTCCCGTGCCTTCACCGACCATGCTCACGTAGCCGCCGAGCGGGATGACGCCGAGCATGTAGGTGGTTTCGCCCCACTTGTAGGAGCAGAACGGAATCGAAGGGCCGAAGCCGATCGAGAACGTCTTCACGTGAACGTCGCACCACTTGGCGGCGAGGAAGTGCCCGAGTTCGTGGATGAAAATGATGAACCCGAGTCCGAGGGCGACCTTCATCGCCGTGAACGGATCCCAGAAGTAGCAGACGGCCACGACGCCGGCGATCGTGAACAGCAGCGAGAAGGAGTTCTGGCGCAGCCACGATTTCACGGCCGAGACTTCCGCCTCGCGGTCGGGCTGGCCAGTCGCGGGGTCGATCGGCCCCGGCTCGGCAATGTCGTGGTGGTGCGGCTTGGGCTCGGGATTCACGTTCGGGTCCAACGAGATGCCTCCTGACGAGCCCAGCGATCGAGGGCGAGAAGCCGCCCGAGCGTCGGGGCCGGATCGAAATCGTGTGCGTCGAGAACCGCCCGGCAGCAGCGGGCGATGTCCAGAAAGCCGAGCGTGCCGGCCAGGAATCGACCGACCGCCGCTTCATTCGCGGCATTCAGAACCGCTCCGCAAGTGCCCCCGCGTCGGGCCACCTCAGAGCCGAGATCGAGCGCGATAAACGTCTCGCGGTCCGGCTGCTCGAACCGCAATCCCCCGAGCGTTCGCCAGTCCAGGCGCTTCGCGGGGCCACCGATACGTTCGGGATAGAGAAGCGCGTATTGTATGGGTAGCCGCATGTCCGGTGGCGAGAGCTGGGCCAAAACCGAACCGTCGACGAACTCGACGAACGAATGAACCACCGATTCCGGGTGGATGATCACGTCGATTTGCTCGGGTTCGAGGCCGAACAGCCAGCGGGCCTCGATCACTTCCAGCGCCTTGTTCATGAGCGTGGCGGAGTCGATCGTGATCTTCGGGCCCATCTGCCAGGTGGGATGTTTCAGGGCTTCTTCGGGTGAAGCGAGTTCGAGTTCCGCGGTCTTCTTCCCGCGAAACGGGCCGCCGCTGCCGGTGAGAACGACCCGCGTCACATCCGCAGCCGAGTAGCCCGTGAGCGCCTGGAAGACAGCCGAATGCTCGCTATCGACGGGCAGAATGATCGCGCCGCATTTCGCGGCCAGCCCCATCACCAGGGGCCCCGCGACCACGAGCGTTTCCTTGTTCGCCAGCGCCACGGTCTTTCCCGCTTCGATCGCGGCCCAGGTGCCGTGCAATCCCGCAGCACCGACAATCGCCGAGACCACGACATCGACATCCGCGTCGGTTGCGAGTTTCGCGACGCCGTCTTCACCGGAGAGAAGTTGCGTCTCGCGGGGGAAGCGAGAACGATCCGCTCGGCTGAATGCGTCCGGGTCAGTAAGAACTGCAAATCGAGGCTGGAATTCGCGGCACTGCTCGGCGAGAAGTTCCCACTTGGAGCGGGCGGCGAGCCCGAGAATTTCCAGGCGGTGCGGCAGATGCCGGACCACATCCAACGTGCTGACGCCGATCGACCCCGTGGAACCGAGCACGGCGAGCCGCTTCGGCCGGCTCGAACTCGGAGTGGGGTTGGAAGTCACGCGGCACCGATGTCGGTCCCAACGGCGAGCCCGACGCATGCCGCCGGGCGTGCCCGTAGGCATTCACGACCCTCATCTTACAATAACCCCAGATTCGATTCCAACCCAAGAGCCGCCTCCGATGCCTTCCGCATATCGCACCGAAACCGACAGCATGGGGCCGATCCGCGTGCCCGCGGATCGCTACTACGGTGCCCAGACCGCGCGCTCGCTGGTTCACTTCGCGATCGGTGCCGATACGATGCCGCGCGCCGTGATCCGCGCCTTCGGCACGCTCAAGAAAGCTGCCGCCCTCGTGAACGCGGACCTCAAGTTGCTCGCGTCCGAGAAAGCGGCACTGATCGCGAAGGCCGCCGATGAAGTGATCGCCGGCCAACTCGACGATCACTTCCCCCTGCGCGTCTGGCAGACTGGCAGCGGCACCCAGACCAACATGAACGTGAACGAGGTGATCTCGAACCGCGCCATTGAGATCGCCGGCGGCACGATGGGTTCCAAGAAACCCGTGCATCCGAACGACGACGTGAACATGTCGCAGTCGTCGAACGACACCTTCCCGACGGCCATGCACATCGCCGCCGCCGAGGAACTGATTCACACGCTCGTTCCCAGCGTGAAGGCTCTCCGCGACGTGCTCGCCGCCAAGTCGAGGGAGTTCGAGAGCATCGTGAAGATCGGCCGCACGCACCTGATGGACGCGGTGCCGCTCACGCTCGGCCAGGAGTTCAGCGGCTACGTCGCGCAACTCGATTACGGCATCGCCGCGGTCACCGCCACGCTGCCCATGCTCTACGAACTCGCGCTCGGCGGCACGGCCGTAGGGACGGGCTTGAATGCCCACCGCGAGTTCGCCGACCGCGTGGCCAAGAAGATCGCCGACCTCACGAAACTGCCGTTCGTCACGGCCCCAAACAAGTTCCAAGCGCTCGCTGGGCACGAACCGCTCGTCTTCGCCAGCGGGGCCCTTAAGGCACTTGCCGCAGGGCTCCTGAAGATCGCCAACGACATCCGCTGGCTCGCCTCCGGCCCGCGCTGCGGCCTCGGCGAACTCTCCCTTCCCGAAAACGAGCCCGGCTCATCGATCATGCCCGGCAAAGTGAACCCGACGCAAAGCGAAGCCATGACCATGGTCTGCGTGCAAGTGATGGGCAACGACGCCGCCATCGGCTTCGCCGCCAGCCAGGGCAACTTCGAACTGAACGTCTTCAAGCCCGTGATCATTCACAACTTCCTGCACTCGGTACGGCTACTCGCCGACGCCTGCCGGAGTTTCCGCGAACACTGCGCCGCGGACATGCCCGAGACCGATTACGAGGCCCTCGAATACGGCGTCGGCATCGACACCGGCATGATCGAGGTCGATCAATCGAAGCTGAAGCCGAAAGCAGGTGGCAAGGTCCGCAAGGGCATCGAGGCGAACCGCGAAGCAATCGCCGGGATTCTCAAGAACTCGCTGATGCTGGTGACGGCACTCAACCGCCACATCGGCTACGATGCCGCGGCGAAGATCGCGAAGACGGCGCACCACAACGGCACGACGCTCCGCGAGGAGGCGGTGAAACTCGCCCCACCGCTCAAGGACGGCACCGGCCCGCTCACCGGCGACGCGTTCGATCAGATCGTCCGCCCCGAAAAGATGACCGGACCGGAATAGTCTTGCCTCTTGCGGCATGCACCCCTGGGTCCGCGGGCGTCCCGCCCGCGCCTTACCAGAATCTATGTCTGTGCGAATCCACCCACACTTGTCGCGTCGGAACCGTGGCGGACGAGACGTCCGCGGCCCAGGACTTGCCGCTTGCGGCTTCGCGATGGCCTCACCGCACGGTATCATGACATTCTTGAGGCGTTCCCATGACGGCGATCCCGAAGCAAGTGCGGTTCACCGAGGCCGAGTATTTGGCCATCGAACGCGCTGCCGAGTTCAAGAGCGAATACTACGAAGGCCGATTGGTTGAACTCTCCGGGGCGTCGTACTTTCACAATGTCGTCAAGGACAATCTGATCGGCTGCATCGGCAACGCACTCAAGGGCAGTCCTTGCCGCACGCTGTCCAGCGACATGCGGGTGAAGATCCCGCGAGCACATTCCTACAGCTATCCCGACATCGTGATCCTCTGCGGCGAGCCCGAGTTCGCCGACGACAAGTTCGACATCCTGCTCAACCCGACCGCCATCATCGAGGTGCTGTCGCCGAGTACGGAGCGGTTCGACCGCCGCGGGAAGTTCCGCCGCTATCAGCGCATCGAATCGCTTCAGGAATACGTACTCGTCGCCCAGGACGAAATGCTTTGCGAGCGGTTCGTTCGCGGGTCCGACGAGTCGTGGGTCCTCACCACCTTCGACGATCCGGCCGGTGCGTTCGCGATGGTGACTGGCTCGGTGAAGATACCCTTGTCCGAAATCTATCGTGGCGTCGAGTTGCCGGAGCCACCGATCCGATGACCGAACCCATCCCCGGCCGCTACCGTCACTTCAAGGGCGGCGAGTACGAAGTGCTCGGCGTCGCCCGCCACAGCGAGACGCAGGAACCACTCGTCGTCTACCGGCCGCTTGACAACGACACGGGCCTGTGGGTAAGGCCCCTGAGCATGTTCCTGGAAGTAGTGGAACACGAAGGGAGGTTCGTGCCACGCTTCCAACTCGTGAACGATCCAGCGGGTGTACCAACGATTCTTGGAGTTCAGCCAACCGGAACAAATCGAGGCTGTCCGGAACGAATCGAGGCCGTTCGATTCGTCGCCGCGGATGCGGCGTCCGATGGTAGCCTGGGGTGAAGCGAGGCTTTGCGAGCGCAACCCCAGGTAGGGGGTCCGACCCGATTGAAGCCGCGGAGC
>JAYTGN010000036.1:0-18740 GCA_043733485.1 Gemmataceae bacterium | reverse complement strand
GTCTCGCCCGCATTCCGAAGAGCGGGCGAGACGCCCGCGCCCCCAGGGAGCAGTTCCACTTCGCAGTTCAGGCCGTTGCCGCCGAGGTAAAGCAGCTTGCCGCCTTGCTCGAAGACCCACTTCTTCACGCGGTCGTACATCTTCCGCGTCCAGTATTCGGGATGCACGGCCGCGATGAGTACGCGATAGGCACTGAGGTCGAGCGTGCCGTCGTCGAGTTGCGTCTCGGCGTAGTAGTCGTAGGGGAAGCCTTCGCGTTCGAGCCAGCCGAGGAGCCGCCATTCGGCGGGGGCGAGGTGGCACGCTTGCCGGCCTTCAATCGGGTCGGTGATCTTCTCGTGGAAGTCGATGTGGTTGAACGGCTCGGGTCGGTCGAACGAGAGCGGCGGGTACTCGTTCGCACTCCAGGTGAAGTGCCCGGCGTCGTTGTAGCGCTTCAGTTCGACGCGCGAGTTCACGGTCGGAGTGGGTGGGCAGCCTTCGGCATGGATGTAGTTGCTCCGCCCGCCGAAGTTGTTGTAAGCGTTCCAGGTGATGTTGGAGGCGAGTACGGCGAGCGGTGCGGTCGGCTTCGCCGGTGCGACGATCCACGGGAACGAGAACTGCTTACAAGTGGCTGTAAAAGCCCGAAAGTAGTACAGCCCGCTGCGGGCGGGGCCGGGCACGTGGTGTGAGTGGACCGAGTTGCGGTAGCCGACTTCGTTGAAGCGGACGCCGGTGCGGGTGTAGTCGCCGTCGGGCGTGACCTGCATGGTGGCGCGCGGGCCGTGTTCATCGTGCCAGCCGAGGCTCTGGACGAATTCGGGCTCCCACCCGTAGCGCCAGAGTTCGAGCTTGAACGGCTCGACGGAATGGACGCGGAACTCGGACTCTTCGCCGGCCTTCACCCACTTCGGCCACGCGTAACCGAGGAGGCCATCGGCGAGCAATCGGAAGTGGTGAGGCTCGTTCGGTGGAATTGCGATCCGCGAGAACTTCGCACCGAAGCCCGGCTTCTGGAGGATCACCTTGTATTCGCCGATGGGCAGTTCGAGATGCACCGCACCGCTGGCGCGGGAGCGAGCTTCCCACGAGTTGCCGTGCGAATCGACGAACTCCAGTAGCACATCCGGGAGTGCCACATAGCGTTCGTCGCTGACGTATCCGATGAGCATGGGCGATTTTCTACGCCGCCCGCGTGGGCGGCCCGCTTTCGTTCGAAGAGGGAATGCTCAGCCGACGACGACGCCGCCGGTGAAGCCGTTCTCGAAGGCTTCGACGTTTTCGATCGGGTTGAAGCCAGGAGCCGCGAAGGCGATGAACCGCGCCGTGACTCCCGTGCCCGTTCCGGTAGTGAGCAGCGGGGCCGCGCCGCCCGAACGCGCCCGGAATCCGACGTTGACTCCACCTCCGAAGTTGGCTCCGAAGGCGAAGAAACTGGCGATCGGCGTGGCGAGGTTGAAGGGGCTGAAGACCTTGACGTGCGAACCGCCGCCCTGCCCGGCCCCGACGATGTATTCGGCGAAGCCGTCGCCGTCGAAGTCGCCGGCCGCGACGTTCACGCCGCCGCGGAAGCTCGGGTCGAAGGCGTAGAAGCTGGCGAGGAGTACGCCGGTAGCATTGGGTCCGCCTTGGATCAAGCGGAGGCCGCTGTAGGACTTCACGTGGGCTCCTCCGCCGGTGCCGGCCGCGGTGAGCACGTCGGAATAGCCGTCGCCATTCACGTCGCCGGAGCCGACGTTGACGCCGCCGCGGAAGCTCGGATCGTAGGCGAAAAAGCTCGCGATCAGGGCCGAGGGAGCCGGCAGGCCGTCCGGGGAAATGTCGTTGATCTTCGCACCGCTGATGATCTTCACGTTCGGTCCGCCGCCGGGTCCCGTTCCCACGATCACGTCGGCCTTGCCGTCGCCGTTCACGTCGCCGCTCGCCACCGTCACGCCGCCGGTGAAGTTGAAGTCGTAGACGAAGAAGTTCTGGAGGAAGGCGGAGGGGTCGGCAATCTGATTGACGCCCTTGAGCAGTCCGAACCGCGTGCCGTCGATGATCATGACGCGGGGCCCGCCGCCGGCCCCGGCCCCGACGATCACGTCGGTGACGCCGTCGCCGTTCACGTCGCCCGTGGCCACGCTGATCCCGCCCGTGAAGGACGGATCGAAGGCGGCGAATCCGGCGACGAACTGCCCCGTCAGCGAGTTGAAGATGCGGACTTGCGAACCGCCACCGGGGCCCGATGCGAGCGCTACCATGTCCACAGCCTGGGTGTTGGCGCGAACGACGGTCACGGTTACGGTCGCGGTCGCGGCCTTCCCGCCTTGATCGATTCCCGTGTACTGGAAGGTGTCCGTTCCGACGAAACCGGGTGCCGGCTGATAGGTGACGCCAGTGCCGCCCGGTTGAATCGCGACCGTACCGTGGCCGCCCTGCGTGACGCCGCTGACCGTAACGGTGTCGCCCGCATCCGGGAAACCCGAGTCGTTCGCGAGAACGTTGATGGCGTTCGGTGTCGTATTCCACAGAACCGTGGCCGCATCCGGCATCACGGTCGGCGGGTTGTCCACGGGACCGACATTGATCGTGATCGTTCTGACCGTCGAGGTGTCGATGCCGCCGAACGCGGTCCCGCCGTTGTCTCGCACGACCACCTGGAAGCTGGCGGTGCCGTTGGAGAACGGTGCCGACCGGTAGACGAGGTCGCCGCCCGCATTGATCGTGGGTACGTTCGCGAAGGTCAAACCGCCGGTGGTGCCGATCGGGGTCAGGATGTAAGTCGGCGTCTGGCCGGCTTCGTCGGTCGCGGTCGGCGGGCCGCCCTTGAAGTTGTTGGCGAACCCCGCAACGGTCTGCGTGCCGGCATCCTCGAGAACCGCCGGCGGGCCGGCCAGCAGTTGGAAGGTCGGGGCATCGTTCACCGCATTCACCACGATCGTGAAGGTGACCGTGGTGGTGTCTACGTCCGCCGCGTTCCCGAACGTGCCGCCGTTGTCTTGGAGGAGGATCGAGACGACGGCAGTGCCGTTAGCGTTCGGTCCGGGCGTGAAAGTAAGCTGCCCCGCGGAGTTGATCGCCGGCTGGCTCGTGAAGAGGGCGTTGTTGTTATTCGTGATGGTCTTGGTCACGATCTGCGAAGCTTCATCGGGGCCGCCGCCGGGGCCGAATGTCGCGAATCCGCTCAGGCCGAACACGCCGGAATCTTCGTCGACCGTGACCGGGGTCGAAGTGAATTGTCCAGTCGGGGCATCGTTCACGGGATTGACGACGATCGTGACCACGGCCGTACCCGTCGCGCTCGTCGAGGTATTCGTCCACCTGTAGGTGAAGGTGTCGGTTCCGTTCGAATTGAGATTCGGGACGTACGAGAAGACCCCGTTCGTTTGTAGCGTGAGCGATCCCTTGTTCGGGGCGACGACGGGCGTCGTGGACACGACGAGTGGGCCGGCGGGATCGTTGGCCAGGACGCCGGGAGCCGAGATGGTCAAAGGAGGGACTTTGTCTTCGTCCGTTTCGAAGAAATCGTCGTTGGGTCCGGCCGTACTCGTGACGTTCACGGAGAGGGAGGTGCTGGTGCTCATCGCCCCGCCCGCGAAGTCGAGTGCGGTAAAGGCGACGGTTCGAACCGCGACAACTCCGGTTCCGTTCGGCGTTCGGAACGTGATGCTGTCCGCGAGTGCGGTGACGATGGCCGGCGTGGCGGCGCTGTTGAGGGCGATGACGAGCGGCGCGTTCGCCCCGCCGCTGAAGCTGCCGATGTTCACCCCGCCGAAGGTCACGGTCAGGCCACTGGTGCCAATGCGCCCCGCTCCAGTTCCCTGATTGCGAATCCCGAGTACGTCCGCAGCCTGGCCGTTGGCCGTGATGCTGACCGTGAGGTTGCCCGTCCCGAGGTTCGCCGAGTCGGGGTCGGTCACGACCGCTCCGGGGGCGAGAACCGTAGCGGGGAAGCCGGCTTGATAAGCGACCGAGCCGCCGACGCCCGAGATCGTCGGCGGGTCGTTCACAGCGATGACGTCGATGGTGTAGGTCACCGCGTTGCTCGTCCCGTTATCGCCATCGGTAAGCACGAATTGTGCGACGCGCTGAACGGTCGAGGGGTTATCGGAACTATTGAAGTAGGCGATGTTTTGCAGAACGGCTTGGACGGCGGCGAGCGATGCGTTCGGGTTGAACGTCACTTGCAAGCTCGTGGTGCCCACGCCGCTGCTCGTGATCTGGCCGACCGCCACGGGGCCGCCGCCCGAATTGTAAAGTACGTTCGGCGAAGCAACGCTGACCTGCCCGTTGAGGGTGCCCTGATTGCGGACCGTGAGGCGGTCTTCCGCGAGGCCGCCCGAGGTGTAGGCGACCGTGAGGACGCCATTGCTGAAGTCGGGGGAATCGGGATCGGCGACCCCGATAGATGGATCGAGCTGAAGCGGCGCGCCGTTCTCGGTGTAGGTGATTCCGGAGACGCTCCGGGTGAGGACGGAGGGATCGTTGACGGGAGTGATCGTGACGGTGACCTGAACGTTGAGGCTGGTACCGCCGTCTCCGTCGGTCGCGACGAAGCGCAGGGGTCGGGCATTGGCCGGCGGGTTGTCCGAAGTATTCTGGAAGGTGATGGCGCGGAGGACGGCCTGAATCGATTGCGGAGTCGGGTTCGAGAAGGAATTGAACGTGATGACGAGCGGCGTTCCGGCGTTCCCGCCCACGAAGGTGCCGATCACCACGCCGCCATAGGTCACGTTCGCACCGGACACGCCGACGAACCCGCTGCCGGTTCCCTGATTCTGAATCGCAATGATGTCGCCGGACGTGGCACCGGACGGAAGGGAAACCGTCAGCGTGCCGGTGTCGAAATCGTGGGAGTCCGGATCCGTGATGGAGGCCGTGGCATCGACGAGGCGAGCGGCGTCGCCTTCGGTCAAGTTCAGGGACCCGCCGGGTAGCGTGATGGCGGGCGCATCGTTCACGGGAATGACGTTCACGGGGCGGGAAACGCGGCTGCTGATCTCGCCGTCGCCATCGCTGAGTTGAAAGCGTACGGTGCGGATGCCGCCCACCGGATCGTCGGAGATGTTGAAGTAGCCGATGTTGCGGAGTAAAGCCTGAACCGCGGCCTGGGTGGCGTTGCCGCTGTTGTTGAACGTGACGATCAGCGGGGTGGGCGCGATGCCGCCACCGGCGTTCACCGTACCGATCACGGTCGTGCCCGTACTCGTCGTGTAGCGGACGTTCAAGCCGACCACGCTGATCGCACCGACGACCACAACTTGATTCCTGATGATGATGCTATCGTCGGCGGTGGGAACGGCGGCGTAATCGACGGTCAGCACGCCGCCGTTGAAGTCGCTCGAGTCGGGATCGTTGAGGCCCATGGCCGAATCGATCGGCGTGAGCGGATCGTTCTCGGTGTAGTCCAACTGGCTGCTGTTCAAACTGATCACGGGCGGCAAGTTCCCGTGAATGAGGATGTCGTCGACCCCGACCCATTCGTCTCCAGCCGGGCTTGCAATGTTGTTCGAGTCGGTGGTGATGATGCGGACTTGGACGAACTGTTGCTCGTTTGCCGCGGCGGGCAGGGTCGCAGCCACCGATGTCGTCTTGGTCGTTCCGCCCGTGGAGGCATCGCTCACGAACCCCGCTGGAACGTTGATGTAGTTGATGACGCCGTGATTGCCGTTGGCAGTGAACACGCCGTCCGGGCTCACGCGATATTGCAGCGCGAACTGCGACACGGAACTGCGAGCGCTCGAATCGACGTCGATGAGGTTGTAGTTGACGGTGACGTCGCCGGTGCCGACGGTATTCAGCGAGATTTGCAGGTAAGGAGCCTGATTGGTGCTGTCGCCGGCCAGAGCCACGACGCGATTGCTGATTCCGTCGAACTCGGCGATTCCGACATTCGGTGTGAGCGTGTCCGGGTTGTTCTGATTCGCTAGAACCGTCAGCGAGCCACCGGTGGCAGTGATGGTGGCAGGATTGACACCCGGTGAGGAAGCCAGCCCCGCGCCGTTGAAGCCCTCGATGCTGGGAACGGCTCCCCAGTTGTTGTCCGCCGTG
Source organism: Gemmataceae bacterium (assembly GCA_043733485.1). Lineage (GTDB taxonomy): Bacteria > Planctomycetota > Planctomycetia > Gemmatales > Gemmataceae > Urbifossiella. The sequence goes on along the minus strand of JAYTGN010000036.1, from coordinate 12,725 downwards.
ATGAGCCCCGAGTTGGACCAGTCTTGGGAGAACGTTCCGCCCGTACTCGCGAGGGCGTAGAACGTGCCGTTCATGACGGTCCGGTCTTCGAGCGACTCGATCGAGGCTCGAATCCGATTCGTCCGGAGTCGCTGGGTACGCGAGGCTGGACGAAGCCAGTTCGTCAAAGTGGTGAACAAGGTCGAGCTCCAGCTAGCGTGAAACGGAATCGTTCGGCCGCACCCGGGCGGATCCGGAAATCTGCGATCGGAGTTCGCCCGTTAATTGGAGCCCATCTTCGTCGGAAGATCAAGCCCCACAGGAGATTCCGATTTCTTTACGTTCGCGAGTCTTGGGCGAACCGCCGGGCGACCTTCGGTGCGCTATCACTACGACGAGGCGAGACGGCCCACGGTCGTTGTCGGCTGCGAAAAATCTTCCCGCAATTCCCGCGCCCCGGACCACACTCATTTCTTACCCATCCGCGCATTCCGCCGAGCGATCGGGGCCGCGATTCCTCCGATTCACCGGGATTTTTTCTGGCAAAGACCGCTCGCCCGGCATCCTTGGAAACGCTCGCCCTCCGGTTCAGCTCGATGTTTGAGCCGATTCCGTCGTGGGAATCGCTACCTCCGGAGAAACCCGTGCAATCGGCGGCGACGGCGCGTGCCCGCTCGCCGTCCCGTTTCGCGATGGGCTCGTGTCGGGCAGGGAAAGGCGCGGCGGCAACAGCGACCGCTCGCCGTACCCCAGTGCGAAAACGGGCAGGGTGGTTCCCGGACCGCCACGCCACACTTCCATCCATTGGGGCCAGGTCAGGCTCGTGCGCTCGAAGATGATCCGTCGGGCTTCAAGCACTGGGCCGTGGGTGGGCTGCCGCTGCTCCGCGGTTCGCGGGCGCAACTCGTTCGCGGGGTCGCCGATGTCGTAGAGCAGCGGTTCCGATTCGCGCGAACCGTACCACACGAGCAGTCCGTCCGAACCGATCTCGAAGTGGGCGGCATCCGCCGGCAACTCCGCCCTGAGTTGCTCGCGCACCACCTCCACGCCGGCCCGCTTATAGAGGTACGCCAACGCGTTCCCAAAGACCCGTGCTTGATCCGCAGGAAGGTTGGCGAGAAAACCCGGTTCCGCCCAACTGGCCACCAACCAACTCGATCGGTCTTCCCACTCGAGCCACGCCGGGTCGGCGGAGCCTGGGTGCGCGGCCGTCTCGGCCGCTTCTTGCGAGCGAGAAGATGCGGGCGAGACGACCGCGCTCTCCGGCACGAGTTCCAGCCGAATGCGATTCGTGCCCAGCACCACGTTCCCCACCCGCAGCCGGTGACCGCCCCACTCGGATTCCGGGCTGTTGAGTACCTCCGTGAAGTCCCGCGTCACGAACCGGCGAACGGCCTCCTCCACGCCGCGCAGTGCCGCCCAGCAGGTGCGCGAGTCGCGCCAGTTGTCGGTCTGCGCCGCGTCGCGTTCCGCGGCCCGCAGCCGCGAGAACAGTTTCGGCACCGTGCCCGAATGGAACCCCCAGTGGAGCAGCACTTCGATGGACTCGCCGTGCGCGCCCACCGGCACCGCCTTGATCGCGTTGGGCCGGTTCGCGCGGTACAGCTTCCAGTTCTCTCGCATCTCCCAGAACAGGAACGTACACGCATCCGGCAGCAGCCAGAGCGTGCCCATCACCAGCAGCCAGGCACCCGGCTCCGACAGATAGAACGCCAACTGATTCACGAGCGGCGAACTGTAGCCCAGCAGCGACTTCGGATCGGACTTCAAAATGTCCGGCAACAGCAGCAGCAGCGGGTAGATGAACTTCGCGAACAGGATCGAGACCGGTAACTTCAACGGGTTGATCATCGGCTCGATCAGCACGATCGTGTAGAAGCGAATGAAGAAGGCGAAGGGCATCCACACCAGACTCGCGATCGCTCGCACGGCGACGGAGAGTCGCCCGGCGCTGCCCCGCAATCGCAGCCAGTCTTCCGTGCGCGCCAGCACCCACTCCAGCACGTAGACCAGATCGCGGAAGATGTCGTTGATCCAATGGAGCAGTGTCGGGGTCGAGCGTACGAGTTCGATCAAACCGCGGGCAAGTTCGAGCAGCATGACCTCGCCGATGCGTCCGACGATCGAATTCACCACAACCAGCGAGACGAACAGCGTCGCGATTGGGGGCAGCCAACCCGCGTCCCAGATTTGTGGGAACAAGCTGAGGACGAACAGCGTCAGCGCGAGCGGCTTGATCAGATAGTTCAAGACGAACTGCACGGGCACGCTGGCGACCAACCTGCGTAGCCACGGATTCGCCCAGCATCGGCGCGGAATCTCCCAGAAGACGAAGCGCAAGCCGCGATAGAGGACCTTGCCCGCGGAACGCAAGGCCGCACGCAGAGCCGGAAATTGGATCGTCAGCACCAAGAAGCAGCCGAGGGCGAACCACGACGCGTGAAAGGTCCAGGTCGAGTTCCACCCACCGAAGAAGTTCGGTGGCGGCTCGACCCAGCCGGGGCTCCCCTGTACTTGGGCGCTCACGACTCCAGCTTCCAGAGGAACTGTGGGCGGAGGCTCAACCGGCACGTGCCTCACTGAGGCTCGCTCGAAGACGAGCAGCCACAAGAACTGCGCGAGCATGAACGCGATGCCGTACGGCACCGTGATATTCCGCGTGATCCAGCGCCCCACCTCCGTGCCGAAGTTGAGGGCCGTGAGCCGTTCCAGCCACCGCGTGTACGGCTCGGCCCGGCGATAGACTCCGTCCAGCGAGTTGGCCAGCGCCTTGTCCAAGCGCAAAAGCGGATCGCCCCGAAAGTGTTCGTTCGGCCCCAAGTCTGGCAACTTCATCTGGCCGCGGGCGATCGCGTCGCGCACGTCCCCAAACGCCAAGAAGCCCGCCGACGAGATGCGATCCAGCAATTCCTCGACGGTCTTTTCGAGTGCGGCCTTCTCGGGAAGCGAAGTCGGTTGCAGCCCGGCGCTGCGGAGGGCATCCGTGAGAATCGGGCGGAACTTCGCGCGCAGTTGCGACTCCGCTTGATCGAGCGCATTGCGAAGCAGGCCCGCGAGCGATTGCCGATCGGCGTCCGTGAGCCGGGCCGTCGTGAGACGCCGCGTGGCACTTCGCAGTTGAGCCGGCACCCGCACGAACCGCTGACCCGCGAGTTCCCGCTTGATCGGCGTCTTCCCCCGCGTCCACGCCCACTCCACCAGATCGAGCGCGAAGATCTTTTGCTCGTGGTCCAGGCACGCCCTCTGCAAGTCGTAGAGCAGCGTCGCCTCCACCGGCCGCGCCCCTTGATCCGCTTTATCCAACAGCGCCGGCAGCACCCGCCGCCACGCCTCGGCATCGTCGTCCGTCAGTTCCAACGCCTTCTGCAACCGCTCGACGAGCTTGTGGAGATCGATTCGCGCTTCGTCCCGCGCCGAGGTCGTCTGCGAGCCGGGAGCAACTCGGGCCGACCGCGTGTGCAGAATCGCCGCCCCGACCGTATCACCCGCGAGGGCCGCCCGCTTAGCCTGCCTCATGAGGCGGTGGAAGAAGTCGTGCGATTCGTCGGACTGATCGTCGGTCTTCGGCGCGGGAACTGGAGCCAGCGGCAATCGGGTTCGTCTAAAGAGCGCCTCGCCGTCGATGTCGCGCGCGATCGCCGACTCCACTTCTTGCACTGGAGGGAGGCTCGGAAAGCAGACCGGGATCAGGGCCGGGTTGAAGTACATCAGTTCGAGAAAGTGGGCCGCGAACTCGAGGTAGACCGCGCGATCGTCCGCCCACGCCGTGAGCAGGCCGTCTTGAATCAACACGTTGCGGGCTTCTTCGAAGGCCGTCGCGCCGAGCGGTTCGATTCGCTCCCGCAAAGCCGTAGGAGAAAGCCCCGCGCAACGGGCGTCGAGTTCCCGATGGGCCGCGGCGTGGAACAGCAACCGCCAGTAGGACACCAGTAAGGCGTCGCGCGGGCCGGTAAGTTGGTCGGCCGTCGGGCGTTCCAACAGCAGCACCGGATCGGGAAGCACCGGCACCGGAGGAACCGGAAGTGCGTCCGGCTCGATGTGTTCGTACAGCGTGCTGCGAGCGAGGGTGAAGCAGTGGCTGTGCGGCACGCGCCAGACGGCCCACGCGACGCCGGTGACGCTTTGCACGATCCGGGCGAGCAGCTGGGGATCGACGAGTACCGCCGCCGGTTCCACCTCGTACAGAATCCGCGATAGATCCTCGAGCTTCATTCCTGGGCTCTTCGAAATGAGCGGCGAAATGGCGACTTCGCCGAAACATCGGGAGAGCCGTCATGATACAGCGAAGCGAGTGGGGAAGCGAGTTATCGAAATCAACACAAGTCTTACCACATGCCCAGACAGCAGCCCGCGCCGCCACCACCGCTCAGAAGCGGTAGAATTCGCCGCTCGAACGGCAGCTTTAAATAGTCCGCACGACTGAACACCGATTGGCCGTTCATGAAGGTTTGGGTTACGTGGGTGGCGTGCTCGAAGGGGTCGCCGTCATATAGGACGAGGTCGGCGACCTTGCCCTTCTCGATGCTGCCGAACTTCTCGGCGATGCCGAGCAACTTGGCGGCGTCGATGGTGATGGCCCGGAGCGCGCGGTCGGCCCCGAGGCCGTTCGCGGCGGCCATTGCCGCCTCGTGCCGCAGCACCCGCGTCTTCGGAACGTAACCCTCGAAGCCAGTACAGATCGTGATCGGGATTCCCGCATTGGCGAGTACGGCCGCGTTGCCGGTGAAGGAATGCAGCGTCTCCATGCTCGCCGCGGCTCGCTGCATCGTGGGATGCACGACGACCGGCACGCCGGCTTTCTTCAGTTCCTCGACCATGCGGTAGGCCTCGGTGCCGAGCGCGATCACGGGCTTCAGCTTGAACTCGGCCGCGAGTCGCAGCGCGGTCGAAATGTCGTCCGCACGGTGGGCCGCGAAGTAGACCGGCACTTTACCCTCGAGCGCGGGAATGAGTGCCTCGTGCTTCGGCGAGCGGGGGGCGTTAGCCCCCTGATTCTTGGGAGCCTCAGTCAACTTCGCGGGCGCATCAGGGGGCTGACGCCCCCCGCTCGCCCGGAACCGATAAGCATCGGCCTCAGCGAAGGCCTTCCGCACGAGACCGGCCACGCCCATCCGCGTGAGCGGCCCCTTCCCCTTGTACGACTCCTTCGGCACCTCGCCGAGGTTCACGAGAATCGCCGCCGGCGAACGCAATGTCGCCGCCTCGACCGTGAGCCCTTCCGTGCGGAAAATGCCGGACTGCCCCGCAATCACGTTGGCCCGACCCGGTGCCGCATGAACGACCGTGACACCATTGGAACGGAGAAATTCCAACAGCGGCTCGTGCGGGTTGAAGCCATCGAGGGCGCGAAGATCCGATTGGTTCGGGTCGCTGAGTTCGTCCTGATCCTGATCGGCGGGAATGTTCCACGCGCCGGAGAGGCCGGTCATCGCGAAGGCGTCGATGAGCCCCGGCGTCACGTGCTTCGCGGTGATGGTGCGAACGTCTTTCAACTGGACGCCTGCTTTGTTCCCGACATAGAGAATCTCGCCGTCCTTCACCACAACCACGCCATCGCGGATTGTTCCTTTTTCGCCGGACGTGTGAATGAAGTCGGCGACCACGGCGAACATCGACTTGCCTTCGTCGCCGCTGCCGTTGAAGGCCCGCGGCAACTTTTCTTCCGGAGCTTCGGCCTTGGGTTCCTTCGGAATCGGCAGCGTAACCCGTTCGTTCGCTGGGAGTGCGAAGCCGCCATCGCGGTAGCCGCGTTGCGCGGGGTCGGCGGCGTCGAAGACGCGCTTGCCGTCGATGTACGTTTCGAGAACGTGCGTGTACGTGGAGAACGGCTTGCCGCTGAGCACCACGAAGTCCGCGTCTTTCCCCTTTTCCAACGAGCCGATGCGGTGGTCGAGGTGGAGCAACTTCGCCGGAGTGATCGTGAGAGCTTTGAGGGCCGACATCTCGCTCATTCCCCCGCGAACCGCGATCGCACCCGTTCTCAGGTAGAAGCGCGACTCCGTGACCGAATCGTCGGTGTTGATCGTGACCGCGACGCCGGCCTTCTCCAGAATCGCCGCGTTCTCTTCGAGCAAGCCGATGGTCTCGGCCTTTCCGCCGGGGCTGTCGATGAGCGTCAGCGAGACGGGGATCTTCTTCTTGGCGAGAATGTCCGCGACGCGGTAGCCCTCGGTCGCATGTTGCAGCACGAGTTCGAATCCGAATTCTTCCGAGATGCGGACCGCGGTCATGAGGTCGTCGGCGCGATGGCAGTGGAAGTGGACTGTGCGTTTCTTTTCGAGCACCTCGACGAGCGGTTCGAGGTTCACATCGCGTTCGACCTTTTCGCCGGCGTCCTTCTTAGCCTTGTACTCGTGGGCCTTCACGAACTCCTGACGCTGGAGTGCCGCGACTTTCATGCGGGTGAACGGAGCCTGCTGTTTGTTCTTGCCGTAGCCCTTGGGGTTCTCGCCGTTAGCCATTTTGAGGCCGCCGAGAATCTCGCTTCCATCGGGGAGTCGGCCGTTGATTCGCATTTCTTCGACGGTGCGGCCGCGAAGCTTCACGTATATGGTCTGCCCGCCGATGACGTTGCCGGAGCCGGGCATGATGTTGGCGGTGGTGATACCGCCGGCGGTGGCCATGCGGATGCCGGGGTCGTCGGGTTGGACGGCGTCGAGGGCGCGAATGCCGCTTTGCACGGGGCCGCTCATTTCGTTGCCGTCGGCGTTGCCCGGCACGTTGGGCCGCGACCAGAGCCCGATGTGCGAATGCGTGTCCACGAGGCCCGGGATCACAACGGCTCCTTTCAGATCGCGGATCTCGGTCCCGACCGGTAGTTGGATTCCGACATCCCTCGACCCGGCGTACACGATCTTGCCCGCTTCGACGACGAGCATTCCATTTTCGATGGGCTTCTCGCCGACGCCCGTGTACAGCGTCGCGTTCTTGAACACGAGTGGTTTGGTCTTCGCTTCGGCGGGTTGCGAGCGAACGCCGCACGCGAGCAACATCGCGACGAGAACGCTGGGAACGAAGCTCCACGACGCGAGGCGAACGAAACCGGCCATGCGATTCTCTCGAAAGGAGTTGGCGGTTGAGTTGTAGCCACGTAGCCCTCTCGCTCCGCGAGAGGACGGCAAATATCCAACGTAGCCCTCTCGCTCCGCGAGAGGACAGCATATTTCGGCCCGAATGCTTTCCTCTCGCGGAGCGAGAGGGCTACGTATTCCTCTTGCGGAGCGAGAGGGCTACTAATTCCTCTCGCGGAGCGAGAGGGCTACTATTCCATCCGGTCGAATTACCTCGTGAACTTGCCCACATTCATGAGGAAGTCCTGGTTGCACTCGGTCTTGGCGAGTTGCTTCACGAGCCCTTCCATCGCCTCGATGGGTTTGAGTTGCATCAGGCTCCGGCGCAAAAGATTGATCCGCTCCAGATCCTCGGGCGGGATGAGCCGCTCTTCTTTTCGCGTGCCCGAAGCGCCGAGGTCGATGGCCGGATAGATGCGGCGTTCGGCGAGGCCCCGGTTCAACACGAGTTCCATGTTCCCGGTTCCCTTGAACTCCTGGAAGATCACGTCGTCCATGCGGCTACCGGTCTCGATGAGAGCCGTTCCCAGGATGGTCAGCGTCCCGCCCTCTTCGAAGGCGCGGGCGCTGCCGAAGAGCCGCTTGGGAACCTCGAGTGCCTTGGAATCGACGCCGCCGCTCATGGTCCGCCCGCTGCCGGAAACCTTGTTGTGAGCGCGAGCCAATCGCGTGAGGCTATCGAGTAGCACGAAGACATCGCGGCCCTGCTCGGTGAGTCGCTTCGCGCGTTCCAGCACCAACCGCGCGATGCGAATGTGGTTCGCCGTGTCGCTGTCGGCACTGGAGGCGATCACGTCCCCTTTAATCGTTCGCTTCAAGTCCGTCACTTCCTCGGGGCGCTCGTCCACGAGCAGCACCATGAGCTTCATGTCCGGGTGGTTCTGAGCCACCGCTGCGGCGATGTGCGCGAGCAGCACGGTCTTGCCGGTGCGGGGCGGCGCGACGATGAGCCCGCGCTGGCCCGCACCGATCGGCGTGAACATGTCCATCACGCGCGTCGTCAGCGGCTCCGCGCCCGTTTCTAGCTTGATCCACCTCGAAGGATCGACGGCGGTGAGTTCGTCCCAAACGCGGCGCTTGTAGAGCTTCGGGTCGGCCCCTTCGATCGATTCGACGGCGAGGAGTCGGGGGCCGGTGGTGCCGCGACGCGCGGGCTCGATGGGACCGGCGAGCAGCACGCCGTCGGCCAAGTTGTATTTGTCGATGAGTTGCCCGGGAACGTGCGGGTCGTTCGGCGTGGGCATGTAGTGCTTCGCGGGATTGCGAAGGAAGCCGTGGCCTCGGGGATTCATTTCGAGAACGCCGGACGGCACGGTGCGCAAATCGGACATGCGGAACCCTTGTGGTGCGGCCGAGGCATGGTACGGCCGCAAATCGACAATCGAGGGACAGTTTGAAATCGCAGTCGTGGCGTGGGGCGCGACGCCTGCGATAGACAAACTCGACGCCGGCCAGAAGGCCGGTGTCTGCAAGCGAGACTCAACGAACGGGACTGGCTTCAATCGACGAGGCCGGGCGGCCGGGCGGTGATGGATTGAATTCTAATCGAAGCCGACGCAAATGGCGAGTGGGAGAATCGAAAGCCGTTCGTATAGTAATCCCTTTCGGGTCGGCTCGGCGGCCCTGGGAGCCGTTGATGCCGTTCACGAATTTAGGTTTGCACCCGCTTCTCGTCCGCGCCACCAAAGACCTCGGCTATAAGGAACCGACTCCGGTTCAGGCGGGAGCCATCCCCCACGCCCTCGCCGGCAAGGACGTGATCGCCACGGCCCAAACCGGTACGGGCAAGACCGCAGCATTTCTGTTGCCGCTCCTCCACCGGCTGATCGGTTTGCCTCGGGGCATCACGCGGGCCGTGGTGGTTTCCCCGACGCGCGAACTCGCCGAGCAAATTGAAACGGTCTGCCGCGGGCTGGCGAAACACACGCCGATTCGCTCCACGCTCGTGGTCGGCGGCCAGCCGATCGGCCCCCAGCAACGGGCACTGCGAGCCGGTCCGGACTTCATCATCGCCACGCCCGGCCGCTTGCTCGATCACATCAATCAGGGCAACTGCCGCCTCGAACGCGTCACCACGCTCGTGCTGGACGAAGCGGACAGCATGCTCGACATGGGCTTCCTCCCAGACGTGAAGCGGATCATCGCTCGCCTCCCGGGCCGCAACCACACGCTGCTCTTTTCCGCGACCATGCCGCCCGTGATCGCCACGCTGGCCCGCGAGATTCTCAAAAACCCGGCCACGATCCAGATCAGCCGCCGGAGCAGCGCCGCCGTCGGCATCACCCAGGCCGCGTACCCCGTTCCGCAACACTTGAAGACCGCACTCTTGCGGCACCTGCTGCGCGAAACCGACATGCCCTCGGTTCTCGTGTTCGTGCGAACCAAACACTCCGCCAAGAAACTGGCTCGCGTCGTGGAAGCCGATGGTTTCTCGGTCGCGGAACTGCACAGCAACCGGACCCCGGCCCAGCGCACGAAGGCGATGGAAGGCTTCCGCCGAGGTGACTATCAAGTGATGGTGGCGACCAATATCGCGGCCCGCGGCCTCGACGTCACGCACATCACCCACGTCATCAGCACCGACGTTCCCGACGTTCCCGAAGATTACGTTCACCGCATCGGGCGAACCGGGCGGGCGGGGGCAACGGGCGATGCGTACATTCTCGTGTCGCGGGAAGAAGAGGGGTCGCTGTCGCGAATCGAGCGCCAGGTGGGTCAGCGGTTGCCGCGGATCACGCTTCCGGATTTCGACTACAACACCGTCGCGCCGCCGCGGGCTCCCGGCGAGAGCCGCCCGCGTCCGCCGATGCGAGCCCCAGCCCGCCCCGCTCATCGCGGTGAAGGCCCACCGCGCTCCAAGCGCGGCGGACCCCGACGTTAACTCAGGGTGGCACCGGCTTCCAGCCGGTGTAGCGGGGTGGCACTCCCGTTAGGGTCTAACAGGTAGGCTCCGCCACGGAAGTGGCACCGGCTTCCAGCCGGTGTAGCGGGGTGGCACCGGCTTCCAGCCGGTGTAGCGAGCAAATGGACTTCCCATCAAAACCGATTGTTGAATTGTTCCGGCTGGAAGCCGGAACCACCACAACCGGCTGGAAGCCGGTTCCACCCAGATCGCCCGACGCTAATCAGTTCACCTTGAACGCCGTGATGTAGAAGATGTGTCGGCGACCCGTCTCCGCGTTCATCACCACGATGGGAATGTCCCGTGGGGTTGCCGTGCTGTTGAGTGCGTACAGGTACCGCTCGTAAGACGTGACGGCGATGCCATCGATGTGCGTGATCACATCGTTCGGGCCCGCCCGATAGAGTCGGGCCGGTGCCTGCGGCACGAGTGCAGCGGGCGAACTGGCCAGACCTGAGCCCGTCGCGTTCGCCGGGCGGTTGCCCTTCGCGGTCCGCATCGCCCAGAGACCGGAGCGCGGGTAGGCGCGTGTCAGGTTGAAGCCTTCGGAGTCGAACCAACCGTCCGCGTCCAATTCCCATTTGGCGGCCGGGATGGTCGCACTGGCCTCCTTCGCCCCAACGACTTCCGTCACTTCCAGCAACCCGTCGGCGTCTTTCTTCGATTTCACTTCGGCTCGACCGAGTTGCAGTTTGTCGCCCGCCTTGGGAACTGGCAGTTCGGACATCAGCTTGGGCCGAACCGAGCCAGCCGGCGGTTGTGCCAAACCGGCCGTGGCCGCGAGAGTCGCGGTTGCGGCGGCGAACAGCAGCGTGCGAATCATGGTGAGCTTCTCCGGCAGGGTCACGGCTTCATCGGCGGTGCGGTTCGCGACTTCAACGTCGTCGCGGTCCGGTAAACCCAGTTCTCCGCCGGGCCCGGATCCTCGTCCGGCTGAATGTCCGAAATCTGCTGCTTCGTATCGTCCGTCGGGCGGATGAAGTCCAGCCGCAGCGTCTTCTTCTTCACCAGCGTCACGATGGCGTTGTCCGGCGGCAGCGGCTTCGATTGCTCCACGGCCACGCCGTTGGAAAGGCCCGTCACGTAGACGCTGAACTTGTTCGTCTTCGGTGCCTTCTCGGCCATGTCCGTCCAAACGGCCAGCCCGGACACGAGCCGCGGGAACGCGTCCGGCTTGCTCGCCGGGATGGGTTTGCGCGACATCTCGATCGTCGTGAGCAGCTTCAACTCGCCGTCCGCCTTCTCCTTCGAAATCGTCCGGTCCTCGAACTTCTTGACCTGCTCGAAGATGTACGGCTGCGGCTCGTCCAAGTGGCTCGTGTTCAAATCCTTGGTCACGAGTTCGAACTCGGGGATGAACGTGACCGGTTCGCCGGAGCGGTTGTAAACCTGATACCACATGTACCAGACGATCTGCTTCGCGGGGTTCCCTTTGGCGTCGAAGCCATCCACGGTGATGATCCGCGGCGGCTTATAGCGGAAGTGGAGGGTCCAGACGTCGTTTCGATCCAGGGGCAGCTTTTGCGGCTCGACCTTGCGTTCGCCGGGTTGCTTGCCGCCATCGTCTTGGGCGGCGAGGGGCGCGCCGATCGCGCCGCCGAGGGCGGTTGCGAGGATTGCGCCGAATGCCCGCCGCGAGTGTCGTGTGGCCATGTGCGTGCCCGCTCGAATCGGTGAAGCGAATAGGAGAACCATACCCGCGGGTTCGGTTCAGTTCAAGCGCGGTCCGTGGGAGTGTGGCGGGTTCGGAGACTCTGGAGAAGGCATAGTCGGAAGGGTCGTACCCACGCGAGCCTCCGGAGGTCCGCCCAGGACGATTCGCGGCTGGATGCCGCCGTCGACGCGGCCGATCCCGAAGAGTTCGCCGCGCTCGTCCAGGATGGCGACATCCTCGGATGAGGTTTCGGGACGGGAGCAGCCCTCGGGGAACGCGATTTTCTGGCCGCAGCGGAGGCGGCGATCGTCGTCCGCCGAAATCCGCACTGTCGCCATCCCGGACACCACGGTCATCATGGGGAGCAGCCGCGTTCGCACGACCTCGGCCGAAGCGTCGAGGCCGATGCCCCGATCCGCCTCGAAGGGCCCGACGCGCGTGCGGCGCAGCGTTTGAACCAGTCCGCCGATGCCGAGCCGAGCCCCGAGGTCGCGGGCGATCGAGCGAATGTACGTTCCCTTCCCGCAGTCGATCTCGACATCGAGGTGCGGCCACTCGTAGTTCAGCACGCGGATCGCCTTCACTCGAACGGTCCGGGCCGCGTGCGTCACATCGACCCCCCTTCGAACGAGATCGTGCGCGCGATGCCCATCCACCTTCAGTGCCGAGACCGCGGGCGGAATCTGCTCGATCTCGCCGAGGAACCCGGCGAGGCACTCGTCGATCCGTTCGCGACTCGGCGCCACGGCCTCCCGGTTCTCGATCACCTGACCATCGGCGTCGTCGGTGCTGCTCGTTGCCCCGAGGCGGATGCGTGCGGCGTAGCTCTTTCCCATGGCTTGCACGAAATCCGCGAGTCGCGTCGCGGCACCCACGCAGACCACGAGTACGCCGGTGGCGAGGGGATCGAGCGTGCCGGTGTGGCCGATCTTCGTCTTGCGCGGGAACCAGTCTTGCACGCGGTTCACCACATCGCGCGAGGTCATGGCACCGGGCTTGTCGATCACGAGAATGCCGTTCATGGAGTCCTGTCGTGGGCGCGATTGCACCACTTCCTTGTAGGGTGAAACTATGACGGAGGTCGATGTCGTGGGTCGCGAACAGGTTTGTTAGCCCGACG
>JAYTGN010000035.1:0-2736 GCA_043733485.1 Gemmataceae bacterium | reverse complement strand
CCCATCCGGTATCAGCGAGGTAGTTTCAAGATTGCGTGTGACGTGGGTGGGTCAGGCGATCCAAGAGCGCGGCCGTCATCCGTTCGCCTTGGAAGATCTGGCCCCATTAGCCGAACGGCAGGTTGCTGGTGATTCGCAGGCTCCGCCGTTCGTAGCGGTCGGCGAAGACCTGGAAGAGCAACTCGGCGCCGGAGCGGCTGAACGATAGGTATCCAAGCTCGTCAACGAGGAGTAAGTCGATGCGTTCGAGGTTGGCGAGCATCCGGTCGAGTCGGTGCTGTTGTTGGGCCGCTTCGAGTTCGGTGACCAGGTTCGCGGCGGTGGTGAACTTGACCCGCAGGCCGGCGCGGCAAAGGGACAGGCCGACGGCGATCGCCACGTGGGTCTTACCTCAGCCATTGCAGTGCCCCTTTGGGAAGGTGATGTGCGGAATCTCGCCGCGGCGGAGCCGCTGCAATTCCTGCACGGTGTCGCGCGTTCTGGGGAACAGGTAGCAGCCATACGTCGGATCCCGGTCGATGCGGATGCGTTTGGCGGCAATGCCGCGATAGATCCAGGCGGAATCAACACGAAGACGGCGAGCCAAAGCGGCAATTGTATACGCGATGGGAAGCGTACCGCGGCGGATGCGTTCGAGCCCGAGGAAGATCTTGTGGTGTCCCCGGAGTTTGAGAACGATCAGCGGTGTGAACTTCGTGCTGCGGCACGGTGCGAAGCCCTCGCGATTCATCTGCTGGGCAATCGCGTCATCGCGAAGGCCTTCGTCGACCAACGTGCGGATCCGCGCGACGATCTTCGCCTCGTGTTCGGTGCGCCGCCGCGTCGAGATCGGCAGTCGAACCCGGCACTCGCGGACCTGGCCGCCCACCCAGACGATCCGCACCTGCACGATCCCATCCTCTTCCCGACGGAGATTGATCGCGGTCACGAGAGTGCGGAGGAGCCGCTTGCGCGCCTCGCTGGCGAGCCGGGGCCAGAGCTCGGGCAATCGCTTTCCGACATCGGCAAATGCGGCTCGCAGTTCCGGAGGAACAGGAACGGACTGGGGAGCTTTCGACTGCGCCTCCACCAACCGACTCTTGGCCTGCTCCCATTCGGCGAGAGCCTGTTCCCACTTCTTCTCCAACGTCGATGCGATGAGTCGATTCTCGGGATCGACTCGATCGTACTGCCGTTCGGCTCGTTTCGCGGCGTATTCCAACCGCGTCGCTTCCTGGCCCAGGTGTTTCAGCATCTCGCGGTGATGGGCTTGATTCTGCACCGTCACACGATCCAGGGCATCGATCTGAGCCGGTTCGAGCGCGGTGAAGAACTCCCGCACTACCGCCTCGTCGAGGGGTTGTCCCGAGAGGTACTGGCACGTCGATCCGGCATACTGGCGTCGAGCCCCCAGGCAGATGTACTGGAAGCGACGGTCCTTGTACTGCACCCCCAAGGCGTGGCCGCAGAACCCGCAGCGGACCAGACCGGTCAGCAATGCGGCGCCGCTGCGAAGCGCTTGCTTGCGACTGAGTCGTTCGGCCATGGCTTGATGGTTCTCCGCAATGGTCGCCTGGTTCCGTTCGTAGTCGGCCCACAGAATGTAGGCCGGGTAGACGTCCGGCACCAATGCCAACCACTGGTCCTGCGGTTGTCGCAAGCGACCCGAAGCGGGCCGGCCCGGCGTCTGGCGGGAACGGTCGACGATCCGCCGGCCGTACGCAAACGCGCCCGCGTACGCCGGGTTTTTCAGGATTCCTTGCACCGAATTGGCGGACGCATCCTTCCAAAGTACGTCGCCCGCAAATAAACCCGAAGTCTGCCGCCGCGGCAAGCGGAGTTGATTGCGGGCCAGATAGCGCACGACTTTCTGCATGCTGCCGAGTTCGGCGAACTTCTCGAAGACCAGGCGGATGCGGTCGCGAACGCTCGCATCCGGGTCGAAGTCGATCGAACCGTCGCCCTGCCGAACGTAGCCCGTGGGCAGATGCTGCACGAGTTCCCCACGCTTGGCTTTCGAGAGGCGTCCGGCATCGAGCCGCAGCCGGAGGCTGTGAAGTTCCGCCTCGGAGAGAGTCCCCTTCAACCCCAGCAAAAGCCGATCATTGAAGTCGCGGGGATGGTAAATCCCGTCCGCATCGGCGATCAGCGTATCGAACAACGCACACAGTTCCAGGAGCCGGTACCAGTCGGCGTTGTTCCGCGACAACCGGGAGACCTCGTAGCCCATCACGATGCCGACTTTCCGCAAGCCGACATCCGCCACGAGCGACTGGAATCCTTCGCGGCCCTCGGCGGTCCGGCCCGAGCGTCCCTGATCGTCATCGAGCAGCCGGATGCGGCTGGCGGGCCAACCCATCTCCCGCAAGCGATGCTGCAGAGCCCTTTGGTTGAGACCGCTTTCGCGGTTGTGCAGCACTTGCTTGGGATCCGATTGGCGGATGTAGACCACGGCCATCCTCTGGCGGTGCGTGTCGGCGATCTTGTTCGATCCGTTCATTGTCCACCTCCTCCGTAAGGATTTGCACGATGGCTTCCACCACCGCCGCTCGTTCGAGCGGTGTCAGGCCGGTCCAGATTCCGAGGGGTTTTACGACTGGCATTGGATGTCCTCCGGGCTTTCACAGCTTGGAAGACGGCGAGCAATTCCGCAACTGCGCCGGGGGTCAGAACGGTGGCCACCGCGCGGGGCGTCGAAGAGCGATCCGTGGAGGCGACGGGGATGTAAACGACCTGATTCGACGCGATCTGAACTTG
>JAYTGN010000034.1:0-41410 GCA_043733485.1 Gemmataceae bacterium | reverse complement strand
GCCGACGCGCGATCTGCTCCACCGCGTTTACCACGCTCAGAAACACCACTATAAAACGACCGGGAAATTCGCGTCGGCACTCGCACCGCTCAATTTGCAGGGTGCTGCCGTGCCGCTCGCGGGGCCCGTTTTAATCGAAGCGACGACGAACACCTTCGAAGCGAGCCTGACCCGCCCCGGCATCCCCGGCGAGAAGCCACGGCGCTATGCGATCACCCACGACGGGCAACTCAAGGTGGAGTAAAGGGAAAGCGAAAGACGGGATGATTCGGGTGCCGTTTGTGGAATTCGTTCCAGCGTTCCAGCCACTGCGTTCGGGAGAGTCCGGTGGCCGCCCCCCCCTCGTGAATGCGCTGCGAGGAAACGATTTCTCCGAGTAACTGGAGGTCGTCGCGCGAGAGGCGGGGGTCCGGCGGGCGAATCCAACCGTCCAACGCGAACGCCTGGAGCGCCTTGAGCCGGCCCGCAGCCAAGACGTGCGAACCGTTGCCGAGCATTGCAAGATCGTAGACCATGTCGGGTACGACGCGGACAGGGGCGACGAGGTTGCCCAATTTCGCATCCCAGGCTCCGATGCGGCCATCGCGGGTGGCGAGTAGAAAGGTCTCTTCGTTCGGTGCGAACCCGACCGCGAAGATTTCATCGCTTTGAGCCAGCGTGGCGAGAATCGTCTGCCCGGATTCCAAATCCCAGATGCGGGCTTGTCGGTCCGAGGAGGCCGTCAAGAGCCGCTTCCCATCCCCACTGAATCGGGCCGTAAAGACCCAGCCGGAATGGACGAGGTCGCGCCCCGCGCTGTCCCCGGTCGCAGTGGTCCATTGCTTCACCTTCGTATCCGACGAACAGGTCACGAAGCGATCTCCGTTCGGCGAGAACCGCAGATCGTGAACGAACAGATGGTCGTGCTTCACTTTGAAGAGGAGTGCACCGGTCTCGGTCGAGCGCATCTCGGCATTCTCGCCGCATCCCCAGATCGCGAAGCGGTCGCCGTTGGGCGCGAAGCGGATGCGATCGCGGATCACGTAGCCGTGATGGGCCGCCTCACCCTGAAACGCGGTCTCGGTTTTTCGAAGGCGTCCCGTTGCCGCGTCCACGAGCAGCACTTGGCCGCGCTGACAGAGCACGACGAGCGTGCGGCCGTCCGGACTGCACTCCACGGCAATCGGTTCGCTCGGCGTCGGCAGGCTCGGGAACGCATCCGCCCCGCTCGTGAAATCCAGCAACTGCACGCGACCCGCGCGCTCGAGGTCGAGTCGGCGCAAGTCCGTCTGCGGTTCGTCGCGATTCGCGGACCCCGCCACCGCGAGGCGCGTGGTTCCGGGAACGAATGAAACATCGCTGATGAAACCTGGCCATTCCACCTGCTTCCCCACGGGTGCTCCCGTTCGCACGTCGTGAACCTGCACCGATTGGCGGTCGCGAATCGTATCCAGCCCGCTGGGCACGAAGTGTCGGCCATCGTCGCAGACTTTAATGAACGAATTGCGCATCGGCATGGGAACCGCGTAGTCCCGCTTCGAGTCGCGCCCGAGTTTCCAGACGCGAACGAGCGGCGACTTCCAATGAACCGTTGCGAACGTGTTCCCGTCCGGAGACCACACGCTGCGATGGACGAGGTCGTTGTGCGGCACGACGGCAACGACCGGTTCGCCCGAGGGCACGTGCGAGATTCGCGCCGTCTGATCGCTGCTGGCGCTGAGCAATTTCGTCCCATCGGGGCTGAACGAGAGATCGTTGATGTGGTTGCGATGCACGACGCGCTTGCCCACGGTCCGGCCCGTGTCCGCATCGAGGATCACCGCCTCGAAGCCTTCGGCCGCGGCGAGGTACTTCCCATCGGGTGAAGCGCGCAGTGCAAGCGACCGCTGCCAGGGCGTACGCTCCCAGACGAGTTCCCGTTTCGCAAGATCCCAGCAGCGAAGCGACTGCCCGCCATCCATGATCGCGAGCCGATTCGGTGCCAGGAAGACCGGCACGAGATCCTTGCTCTCCGAGTGCGAAGGCTGCGGCGGAATCGCGGCGGAGCCGTCAGATGCATTCACGACGCGGACCGTATTATCTTCGCAGTGGACCGCCACCTTCGAGCCGTCCGCATTCAGTACGACGGATTTCACGGTCGATTCGAGTGCGATGGGCTCGGCCACGAACGCACACTTTGCGAGATCTCGAATTCGAACGCACCGTCGGCTTCCGACGGCGAGCCGCTTGCCGTCCCCGCTGAAGCACAAGCACGACGCGCGGGACTCGCACGTCCAACGATCGACTTCCTTCCCTTCGGGGAAGGTGCCGATCGCGACTTCGCGGTTGCAGTTAATTGCCAACCAGCGTCCATCGGGGCTCCACATCGCAAGATCGACGGGCTCTTTTGTGGGGAACGGAACGATGGAACCATCGCGGAGATCGCGGAGCATGCCTCCCGCACCGACACCGGTCGCGGTCGAGAGCAGGTAGCGCCCCGAGGGGTGGTAGCGCAGTGCCGAGGTCCACTCGCCGGGCGGCTCGAAGGCGTAGACGGGAACCGCGATTTCGGAGAGCCAGGAGTGAACGCGGACGCGGTTCTGCCGTTCGCGATCGGGGTGACTTTCGGCACGGGCGGCGGCATTGGCGAACCAAAGGACGGCCTCGCGGGCGTTGCCGGCCCGATCGGCCGAGAGGCCGGTTTCGGTGTACGTATCGATGAGCAGTCGTTCCGTGGCGCGGCGAGCGAGGGTTTCTTTCTCGCGTGCCTCGGTCGCATCTTCGGCATCTTTCCTCGCGGTATTCGCCAGTTGTTCGAACTGAAAGGCGAGCGCGAAGCCGACGACCGCGATCATCACCAAGAGACCCAGGAGCAACCCGAGCAACCCGGCAATCGTGCGATTCTTGCGGCACCACCGCCCGAAGCGTTCGACGGGGTTGATGGGCCGGGCCAGCAGCGTTCGCCCGTCCAGCCAGCGGCCGAGGTCGTCGGCGAAGGCCCCCATGTTCGCATAGCGCGACGCCCGATCTTTCTCGAGCGCCTTCAAGCAGCACGATTCGAGGTCGCGCGGCAACTCGGGTCGCAGTTGCCTCGGCGACGGCGGCGCGTCGTGAACGTTCCCCACCCGCGACATCATCGTCCACGCATCGCCCGTGAACGGCGTTTGGCCGCACAGCATCTCGTAAAGCACGGCACCCAGACTGTACTGATCGCTGTGCGGGCCCACTTCCGATTGTTGACCCCGCGCTTGCTCCGGGGCCATATACGCTGGAGTTCCAAGAACCTGACCCTCCAGCGTCATGTGCGACGCTTCGTCGGCCACGCGCCGCGCCAAACCGAAATCCATGACCTGCGGGCGACCCGCTCGGTTCATCATGATGTTCGCCGGCTTGATATCGCGGTGAATGATCCCTTCCCCGTGAGCGTAGTTCAGGGCGTCCGCGATTTGACGCGCCCACTCCACGGCCGTTCGCAAGGGCAGTGGTCCGTCGCGGAGCAAATTCGAAAGCGTGACGCCGTCCACGAACTCCGAAGCGATGAAAGGAACTTCGCCGGATTGCCCACTCTCATAAACTGCGACGATGTTGGGGTGCCGCAATCGCGCCGCGGATTTGGCCTCGCGAACGAACCTCGCTTGCACGGCCGCACCGTCCGCGACGAAGCGCGGAACCTTGAGGGCAACCTCGCGATCGAGCAGCGGATCGAAGGCCCGATAGACCGTGCCGAACGCTCCGTTCCCCAACGTCGATTCGATCCGGAAGCGACCGACGCGTTCCCGTCGCGGAGCCTCTTCCGGAACGCGTCCCGCGCCCAGGTTGACGGTGCCGTCATTGGTAATCGCGTAGTCTCGGGTATGGCCCGGATCGAGCGGCACCTCGGGCTCTTCGGGAGCATGCGGGTCGAATGGCACGGGGTAGGGATTGATCGTCGGTTGATCGAAGCCGAGAGTCGAGGGTGCATCGCCGAACGAAAGGGCATGGAGATCGATGACCGTGTGGCACCCAGGGCAACTCAAGAGCTGCGCCCTGGCCATCTCCTCGGTTGGAAGGAGCGTGCCGCAGACGGGACAATTCGTTGGCCGGGAGGATGCCATACGGGTAGGCGGAAAGCGGGGATCTTCGAGCGAACCGCAATCGAGTGTGCCCGACTGCAGTCGCATCGTCAATGGGTGGTGGTATTCCGAAGAGCTTCGCGCACACCGCAAATGGATGCGCGAAGTGCCGACTACGGAGGCGGAGGCGAGGGCGGTAGCGGCACGGGAGGCGGCACGGGAGGAATTGGCGGCGCGGGAGGAATCGGTGGGGGATTCACGAAGATCATGGGGTGCTCCAGGGGCGGGAAGCAATCGACTCGAACGCAGAAATGAGTTTAAGGGGTAGGCCGGCCGAACTCAACTCCGAACTTGACGAATTAGGATTGTCCGATCTCATAGAACCCGCCCGCAGACCGCAGCTGGCCGCGAATCGCACCGTTGAGCGTACCGTCGTCCGGCGGCACGCGCCAGACAGCGTCCGCGGCGTCGCCATCGAACTGGTGCTTGTCGAACCCTTCTCTCCCGTAGCAGTAGTGAATCAGGCAATGCTTCTGAGAATCGAATTGCTGGAGCGGGGCACCGCCCTCCCAGTTCAACAAAGCCAGATCCGTCGTGATGGGTTCTAACTCGAGCCGATGGAGTGCCAACACGATGGCCCACATCGTGGACATCCATTCTTTCTGCGGCCCCTCGTGGCACCCGCGCGACCGCGCTCCTGCAACGACTTCCTGCCACGCTGGCACCGTCGGGAACATCTCGATGCACGCGAGCCACTCGTCGCTCAGTGCTTTTCGCAACGCGATGGGGACGACGTGCGGGATGCCGCCGTTGATTTGCTGCTCGCGAAGCAGCTGCGGAGGCACCCCGACCTGCCGGCAAACGTCATCGAGCCCCGGCTGAAAGGTCGGATGGTCCGGGTTGAGGTAGCTCAGCCGATCGAAGCTGATTTGCCGATCCGACAGTGCCAATTCTTCCAAAGGCAGCGGCCTCAGAAAGATGACATCGGGATCGCAAAGGACGATGTAGTCGGCATCGGTCTCGACGTGCCGAAGCGAACCGGCGGTGTTTCGCGGTGGATAGTTGACGCCCTTCACGCTGCGATAATCCGGCGCAGTCTGCACGACGCCGCCGGCCTCCACAATCCTTTGGAAGCCCGGCAGCAGCGGTTCCTCACCCTTATGAACGACGATGACCGGATTCTGCTTCTGGACGCGCACGCATGTGTAGTGGAACAGCATGGCCTGCCAGGCCATGTAGCTGTTGTTCGAGGCTGAAGCGACGATCTCAAAACGGGGCATGCTCGGCACTGTCACTTCCCCCGCGCCTGCTTCACTTGCTTGCTCACTTCGGTCGCGATCAGGTCTTCGACCTTGTCGCCCCAGACGGAGGGGAGGCCGTAAAAGATCATCGAACTGGCACCTTCGTAGCCGCCTTCCTTGAGCACGCGGGCCGAAGGGATGTAGGCCATCACGTCGTTGGCGTAAGCCATCACCCAGAGGTTGCCGCCGAGGTCTTTCTTGAGTCGCAGCGAGTAATCGACGACGACTTCGCCGCCGAGAACGACCAGCGTGAGGTCGGTGCCGAGTCGCCAGGTTTGAATCGGGTAGGGGTACGTGGTGGGGATGTCGCGGCCGGCGTCGAGTTCCTTGAGAAGGATCTTCGCCCGAGCCGCGATGTACTTGTCCGCGGCCAACGATTGCTTGATGAGTTCCTCGCGCGTCGGCACTTCCTTCAAAGGCAGGTCGATCTCGCGATAACTGCCTGCGAAGCCAGAAGCGAGCGGCGTCATCGGCTTGGCGAGCACGGCGTTCACCGAGTCCGCGAGTTGCTTCCCGTAGTTCTTGGCGAGCGCCACTTCGCGGCGAGGCAGTGGGTTTTGGTCCGCGCCGCAGCCGGCGAAGAACATCGCGACCGCACCGGGGTGGGCCTTCTCCAAGTCGAGCATCGCGAAGCCGGGGTAGTCGCCGGACCACTTCATGTACGACATCACGGTGGCGTGGCACGCGTAGCCGAAGACGATGCCCTTGAGCTTGCCCATCGCATCGTGAGCGGCGAGCACCGGCACATCGTGATCGACAGGACCCTTGAGCAGTTTCTTCTCGCGGATCATCGGCACGTCCACTTCCTTGTTCTCGCGGCGGTTCACGGCGAACCCCGAAGTGCCCGTCGCCCACGAGAGTTTCATCGGTTCGAGCGCGGCGAACGCGTCGTCCACGGCTTTCAGGATGAGGCCGGGGAGTGCCTCGGTGTAGGCGTCCACGAGTTTGCCCTGAGCGTCGTCGAAGAAGTACATCGAGCGGAGGTTCTTGCCGACGACCGGGCCGCAGTGCGTGTGCGAAACGGAGATGGCGAGTGCTTCGCGCGGCAACGGGTGCTTCGCCATGATCTTCTTGCCGATGGCTTGCGAGGTGTCGCGGTCGATGCCGACGAGGTCGAGCGTGACGAGCACGAACTTCTGGCCGTCGGCAGCTTGGAATGCCGCGGCCTTGGCCCAGAGGTCGATCTCGGTGCCTTCGGCGGGGCCGGTGCGCGATGCGTACCCGGACATCCACATGGGCTTGTCCGGCGTGATCTTCACTTGGGCGAACCCGGCTTTCCAGCCGGGCTCCGCCGCGAAGAGCGGCGCGGCGATAAGAACGAGCGCGAGGGAGAGGAGGTGTTTCATGGAACCGTTTCGGGTGGTGAGTTCTGCCGCTTGCGGCTTCGCGATTGTACGGGAGTCGCGTGCAGCATGCTATCTGGTGCGCCTCAACCCGCCGGACTTTGCCAGGCTCACGAACACCGCGATCGGCAGCAGAACCAAGCTCACGAGCAAGTAGTCCAGCCCCGCGACTTCGGATCGCAGCGCGACGTAGAGTCGCCAGGCGGCACCGGTGAGCCAGGCGACCGCGACGCTACCCACCGCGATGAGCCGCCACGCATCGCGCTTCACGAGGCCGAGAAAAGCCTGAAGCAACACCGGAAAGATCAGTTGATCCGGTCTCACGAGCGCGGTGTCCCCGAGGGCGAGCGTCTCCGGTTCGATGAAGGCCAAAGCCGCGAGAGCGGCGGTGAGACCCTCGGCAGCGAGCGGCACGCCGCGCACCCAGGCGTAGAGATTGAAGCCAATCGCGAGCAGCACCGTGAGGAACAGCGGCGTGGCGAGAACCCGCGATCGGAACAGTTCGAGGAACGCGGTGGAGGCAAGTTCCTCGCGATGCCCGATTCCCGCCAGGATCGCGAGGAGTGCAGGCATGACGAGCCCCACGAGCATCGCGGTTCGACTTCGCGCCACGAGCCCGAGTTCCAACAGCAGGATGGCCAGCACGAAGCCGAACGGCACCAAGAAGTACGGGGCGAAGATCGTGTCGGTGGTACTCTCATCGTCGAGCAGGTGGAATGATTTGCAGAGCAGGTACGCGCGGCCGACCACCGCCACGGCGAGGAAGGCGAACAGCGACCACGGGTAAAACGGCCAGGGCCACGGGCTGCCGTTGCCTTCCAGATATTCCGGCCCGCGTCGAATCGCCGGCAGCAGCGTGAGGAACGCGAGCCCCGCGACGGAGGAGAACGCGAACAGCCTCCACTGCACGGCTTCGCCATGCGGGTCCTTCAGCACGGGCAGCAAAACGAGCGGATAGAGGAAGAAGAGCCCGAGCATCAGGTAGTAAGGCAACTTAAATCCGAGCGGCAACCGCAAGCGAATCGCGCGGAGGATTCCTTCGCTCACGAGGATCGAGAAGGCGAGGCCGCCGATGTTCAAGAGCGTGCCCCGTTCCGGATTCATCACGAGGAGTTCGTCGAAGGTGACCGAGGTGGCGAGGAACAAGAGCACGACGAGAAGCAACACGGTTCGCACGTCGTTCCAGATTCGCGCGAAGCGTACGAGCACGACGGCGGCGAGCGCGAGGAGCATCGCGTAACTGGCCAAACCGATGGCGAGCGCCCCGATGTTGATGTCGTGTTCGGGGTTGCCGAACGAGATGCGGAGCCCGACCAGGAAGAGGCCGGCACTGATGACGTAGAACGGGTTGCCGGTGGCGATGCAGCCGAGCAACGTGCGCGATCCGGCATGGGATGACGACATGGACTGGCCCTCGAATCGGGGCCGAATCTGAGGCGATTCCGGAAAGGATGACGTGTATTGCGCCCCGAGGCCCGTCTCTCTTGGAACGACGGACGGGGCGAGCCATTTCAAACGAATTCTTCACTTGGAAGCGCGGCCGGGGCGGCCGCGCACCCAGGGGTTCACTTCTTTCTCAACTCTTGCACTTCCTTCCACACGTCGCCGAAAGCCTCTTTGTCGAAGGGCGGGCAGCCGGTGGGGTACTGGCCGAGCGGGTGGTCCTTCGCACGCATGAGTGCCGTGCAGTAGCTGAAGGTGCGGCAGATGCGCTTGCGGTCGAGCGTGCCTTGTTCGCGGAGTTGCCTCACCCAGTCGGGCTGGGAAAGGCTCGCCCGGCCGACACCGACCAGTGACACTCGGTTGTCACTCACGTTGGCCGCAGCGGCCTGTGGCAAGAATTCCTGCAAGTAACTGTACCCCGTGCCGACGACCGCGAGATCGGGCTGCGACCGCTGAACGAGTTCCGTCGCCTGGAAGTGGCGATTCACGCCGATGAGCGGATGCTCGGGCGATTCATAGCTATCGGGTGGAGGCGTCTCGAACGGCCTTCCAAAATGCGGCTGCGCGTAGGGGTTTCCCATCGTCACGTTCACGAGTTGCACGCCGAGCGTACGCATCTCCGCGACCCACGCCAGCGGTTCGGCGAGGTCCGGCGTGAGCGGGTCGGACTCGGACATCCCCCAACCATTCAACAACGGAAGCGAGTGGGGAATGGGTTCGCCGGCATCGGTGAATGGGATGCCGTCGAATACGTTCAACCGCGTGGCGAGGATGGTGCTCGAAGGAACCGCGGCGCGGATGGCCTGGAAGATTTCGCGAGCCAGGCGAGTGCGATTCTCGAAGCTGCCTCCGTAAGGGCCGGGGCGGTTCCGCGCTCCGAGCAGTTCGTTGAGCAGGTAGCGATGGCACTGCTTCACGTCGAGGAAGTCGAAGCCGACTTCGACCGCGTGCTTTGCTGCCGCCACGTAATCGTCGACGAGTCGCTTCAACTCGTCGTCGCCGAGCAGAGGCGTGTCGGTGGTCACCTTGTAGCGGCCGACGAGGAGCGGATCGTGCGTCGCGATCAAAGGCCGACGATAGCTGTAACGCCCCGAGTGCGTGAGTTGCAGGCCAATGAGCAGGTCGGAGTCGTCGCCATTCGCGGCGCGGTGGGCCGCCCGACACTCGGCAACCAGCCGCGCGAAGTCGGCCTTCGTGCTTGCGTTGAGCAGGATCTGCCGCGGGTTCGCCCGCGCTTCGTCGGTCACGGCGCAGGCTTCGCCCCAGATCATCTTCGCGCCGCCGTCGCCGAACCGGCGGTACCGGCGAAACGTGAGTTCGCCCGGTCGGCCATCGAGTTCGCCATCGCACCCTTCCATCGGATGTACGCACCAGCGGTTCCCCACGGTGCGCGTGCCGATGGTCAGCGGTTGGAAGAGCGGCGCGAGATCGTTCGAGAAGCGCAGAGCGATGCCGAGCCGGGCATTCTCGGCTTCCAGTTCCGCGATCGATTTATACTTGAAGAAGCGAGCCATGTTTTCAGGATTCAGGGAGCAGGTTTCAGGAATCAGGGTTTCAGGCAGGTGGTTCTTTCTGAATCCTGAATCCTGAATCCTGAATCCTTTTTTCCAAAGGTGGTTGAAACAACACCGCGAAGGCGATCAACGCGACCGAACAGACCACGAGCGGCACTTCCCAAACTGGGGTCCAGTCGATGATCGTACCCTGGCGATAGCGATCGACCACGGCTGCCGAGAACATGTTCCCCACGAGCACGCCGATGCCGCTGGACACGAACGTAATGATACCCTGGGCGCTGCCTCGCAAGTGGGGCGGAGCTTCGCGATCGAGGTACGTTGCTGCGACGAGGAAGAAGAACGTATAGCCCCAGCCGTGCATCGGCACGCCGAGCGCGATCACCGCCGGAGTCCACCCGTTGGCCAGCACGACGCAGCGGAGTGCGTAGCCGGCGAGGCCGAAGAGCATCAGCGGCTTCATCCAGTCCTTCGGCCGCAGGTAGGGCAGCGCGAACATGCAGCCGACTTCCACGACCTGCGCGATGGTCATCACCAGAGCCGGGGCAGGCACGTCGTGATCCTTCAGGTAGCGGTGCGCATAGACGACGTAAAACTGGTTCATGGCCGTAGCGATGAAGGCGACCACGAAGAAGACGACGAACGAGCGGTCTTTGAAAAGCCGGAGTGCCGGGAGGCCGAAGGCTTCGAACGCGGAGCGACCGGTTCCCAGTGGCCGAGTTGCGGGAAGCGTGAATGCGTACAAGCCGATGAGTGCGGTTCCTGCTGCCCCGACGTAGAAGACGTCGGTGGTGGCCGGGCGAAAGAACGCTTCGATCGCGATTCCCGAGGCGATCCAGCCGACCGTGCCGAAGAGCCGAATGCGGCTGAAATCGCGGGCCGGGTCGGCAACGTTCCGCAACCCGATCACGGTGGTGAGCGTGAGGCAAAGTTGCATGCAGAGGGAGTAGCCGAACATCAGGGCGAAGAGCGGCCAGAAGGTTTCGGCGGCGATGCGGCGAACGGTCGGGTCTTCGCTCACCGGGTCGAGCGCGGCCCGAACGCGATTGCGGAACTCGACATCGCGCGGGTCGTGGAGGTCGTGTCGCCGATCCAGTTGTTCGAGCGCGGGTCGGCCATCGACGACGCACGAGGCCGCCGATTCGAGATACGCCATGTTCATTCGCGGCTGGGCTTCGTCGCACACCAGACCAGCGGCGAGTAGGAGAACGGCGGAGAGCAAACTCGCCGCCCCGAGCACGCGTTCGGCGCGGAAGAGCCGATCGGTGAGGATGCCGATGGTGAGCGGGGCGATCATTCCGCCGAGTGCGGAGGCGGAGTAGATCCAGCCGAGTTCGACGGTGGTGAAGTAGAGCCCGCCGTTGATGGGCGCGGACATGAGGTAGGTGGAGAGCGTGACGACCCACGCGCCGATGCCGAAGAAGAAGAGGAACATCATCCCGGACAGCCTTGTCCGCACGAACCGCGCCATCGTGACTCCCACCTTCCCCAGACCTTCGCCGGACACTACAGTTCACAGTGTGATCGTAGTGAGTTTCGGGAAGTGGAAACAGCGGAGTCCGAGGCTATGCGCGTCGAACTGTTCGGGTTGGCGATGGAAACGCCTTGCGTCACGTTTTACCTCTGGTCGCCGTGGCGTTGCTCGTTCCTCGAACACAAGTTGTTCGAGGCGTTGAAAGCGGTGCCGGGCGCGACCCTCGAACCCGGACCGGACGAACTCAAGCTGAACATTCTGGACGCGAAGGCATGGAAGGCCGCAGTGCAGCACATCTCGCGGGTCATGAAAGGCTGGCAAGAGGAAGCGAGCGACGCGGGCCGCGAGGAGCGTCGCGCTTGGCGCTGGCTGCTCGAAGCGGACGTAGACGCGGCGGGCTTCGACATGCAAGGCGAGAAGACCAGCTTCTGGTCGTACCTGCGGCTCTCGATCGACCGCGGTGGACCCAACGACGCCGAGAAGGGCGAAGACATCGACCTCAACGGCTTCGGCGTGCAGGTCTGGGGAATCAAGGAATGAACACCTGGGAGCGCGGGCGTCCCGCCCGCTTCTTCGCATTCGCGGCATCGATTCTCTTCGCGGGTCATACCCAGGCCGGACTGCACTACTCGGGGGAATCGTTCGCGGAGTTGCCCAGTAAGTGGAGCGGTTTTCTCGTCGATCATCGTTCGCTGCGGACGGCGGGAATCGAGAGGCCGAAGGACGCACCGCAATCGCCACTTCGCGAACAGTACCTGGCCGCTGCCGCGAAACTCGATGCGAAACGACAAGCACTTTCCGCCGATGAACTCGCCGACCTCGGAGCGATCTTCGTTCGCCTCGGCAAACTCGATCACACCATCGAGGTGCTTCGCGCCGCTTCGCGCAAGCATCCCGATCACTTCCGCATTGCCTCCAATCTCGGCACGGCGTGGCAACTCTCCGGCGACCTGGAACAAGCCGCGACCGCGCTCGAAGAGGCCGTTCGGCTCGCCCCCGAGAAGCTGAAGTCGTTCGAAGAATACCACCTCAAGCTCGTTCGACTGCGGCAAAAAGAAGGCAAGGCGGTGAAGCCGGAATCGGTCGACGATCTGTTCAATGTGAAGTACGTGGGCGAATCGGGGAAGCCGCAGGCCGGGAAGATTGCGGCGGCGGAGTTCAAGAAACTGCCCGCGAATGCGGCAGCGATCGTGCAGTATCTCGCGCTCGCGCGTCCCGCCGATGGCCGCCTGCTCTGGCAACTCGCCGAGATCGCAAATGCCCACGGCGACGTGCGGACCGCAGCCGCGATCCTCGATGGCTGCGTCGCCGAGTTCAACATGGGATCGCTCGATCTCCGCGCTCGCCGGCAACTCTACCGGACCGCCGCGGACGAACTCGCGAAGATGCCCGACCACGAACTGCACAAGGGCACGTTCGTCGCCCGTTCGGCACGGCCACTGCCTCGCAAATTCGACTTGTCGAGCCTGCCGCCGATCAAGGCGGATGACGCGAACCCGCTTCCTTGGGGCTTGATCGCGGAGACGACCATCGATGCCAAGGCGAAGCCGTCCTTCCCCGCACATTTGAACATACTCGACGGCAAGGCGGTCGTGCTGTACGGCTTCATCCAGCAACTCGGCGACGCGAAAGAGTTCGGCGGCTTCCTGCTGTTGGAGTATCCGGTCGGCTGCTGGTTCTGCGAAACGCCCGAGCCGACCGGTCTGATGAGCGTGGAACTGGCGAAGGGGCTTCGGACGGTCGCGAAGCGCGGTCTGGCGAAAATCACCGGCACCCTCGTCCTGAATCGCGACAATCCGGAAGACTTTCTGTTCCGCATCAAAGACGCGAAGATTGGCGAGCCGGAATGAAACCGAGATGTTACAATGCCTTAGCAAGCTCGATGAAGGATTTCGATGCTCTATCCACCCGATATCGCTGTGACTGCTGTCGACGGACGTCCGCAGGTGGACGTCGAGGTCAAGGCGTTGTTGAATCGCGGGCCGGAATGGGCGGCCGATTCACGACACCGCTTGATGGACTATTCGTCCCTGCCGCCTTATTTCGTCCTTGCCATGCCGGAGCGATTGTATTTCTGGAAGAATGGAATCGACTCCACAGAACGCCTTCCCGACGTGGAATTGAAGACCGACCAAGTCTTGCGAGGATACTTCCCCTCGCACTGGACATCGCCGGAACAATGGAACTCGAGTGATGTGCTCGAGTTGGCAGTCGCTGCCTGGCTGGGCGATTTGTCGTGGGGCAATCCGAAGGTCCTCTCGACCGAATGGGCCCACCATCTCGATGGAATCGGATTTCTTAAGGCCGTTCGCGGTGCGCAAGTCAAGTTCGGGATCGCGGCATGACAGTCTATGTCGAATCCAACTTCCTACTCGAAGTAGCGTTCGAACAGGAGCAGTCCATCGATTGCATCGCCATTCTCGAAATCGCGGAAGCGGGAAACGCACTACTTGCCATTCCGACATTTTGCGTTGGAGAGTGTCTGGAGCGAATCGGACGACGAAAGCAGCGGCGTCGGGCGATACAGGAATCGATCAATTTGGAGGTCAATGAATTGAGCCGGTCCCCATCCGCAGCCACTCTTTGCGATCAACTTGAAAAGCTCTCGATGGCATTAACGGAGAACACTGGGATCGACGAGGAACGGTTCGAGCGTTTGCTTCTGAGACTTCCGTCGTTCGCACATTTCATCCCTTTCGACGCGAGGATCATTCGCAACAGTTTGGAAGTTCAAACGAATTACCCGCTCAAGTCACAGGATGCGATTGTCTTTTCCAGCGTTCTCACGCACCTTCGAGAGACGAAGCCTTCCAGAGCCGTTTTCGTGAATCGCAATCGAAGGGACTTCGACACGCGCGAAATCGCGACCGACCTCCAACAACTCAACTGTTCGTACAAGCCGTCCTTCGCAGCCGGACTGGCTTACATTCGGGCCGAACTCGGGCGGGTCGCGGAAATCGACCATCCCTAACTCGCGCTCTTTCTTACACCGTTCCCACTAAAATCCTCCTACCACACGCGACGGGTTCATCCACACGAGGGACGCATGGGCGAAAAGTACATCTTCAACATCTCGCACCTGACCAAGCACTACGGCAAGCGGGAGATCCTCAAGGACATCAACCTAAACTTCTATCCTGGTGCCAAGATCGGCGTGCTCGGGTCGAACGGTGCCGGCAAATCGACGCTGCTCAAGATCATGGCCGGGGAAGACAAAGAGTTCATGGGCGAAGCCTGGGCCGATAAAGGTGCCACGGTGGGCTACGTGCCGCAGGAACCGCACCTCACGCCGGGCAAGACCGTGCTGGAGAACGTCGAGGAATCCGTCGCGCACATCCGAGCACTCTTGAAGAAACAGGAAGACATCGGCGAGAAGATGGGCGACCCCGACGCCGACTTCGAGAAGCTCTCCAACGAGATGGAACGCGTGCAAACCAGGATCGACGAGACCGATGCGTACAACCTGGATCGGCATCTCGAAATGGCGATGGACGCGATGCGACTGCCCCCGCCAGATTCGCCCGTCGAGCAACTCTCCGGCGGCGAGCGCCGTCGCGTCGCACTTTGCAAGGCCCTGCTTCAGCGGTACGACTTGCTGCTTCTGGACGAACCGACGAACCACCTCGATGCCGAGAGCGTCGAGTGGCTCGAACACCACCTCGCGAAGTATCCGGGTGCCGTCGTCGCCGTCACGCATGATCGTTACTTCCTGGACAACGTCGCGAAGTGGATCCTCGAACTCGATCGGGGTCGCGGTTACCCCTGGTCCGGCAACTACACCGGCTGGCTCGAACAGAAGCAAGCTCGCCTCCGAGTGGAAGAAAAGCAAGAATCCGCTCAGCAAAAGGCTCTCGCACGCGAACTCGAGTGGGCCAAGATGGCCCCGCGTGCCCGCGTCGCCAAGAGCAAGGCCCGCCTCGCCGCCATCGAGAAGATGCAGGAGCAGCAATACGACGAAGACGAGAAGGAACTGACGATTCAGATTCCGCCGGGGCCGCCCCTGGGCGAACTCGTGGTGCGGGCCGAGGGAGTGTCCAAAGCCTTCGGCGAGAACCTGCTCTTTGAAGGCATGGACTTCAACCTGCCCAAGGGCGGCATCGTCGGCATCATCGGGCCCAACGGCGCCGGCAAGACCACGCTCTTCAAGATGATCACCGGCACCGAGCAGCCCACCGGCGGCAAGCTCACCGTGGGGCCGACCGTGAAGCCGGCCCACGTCGATCAGAATCGCGATGCCCTCGTCGCCACCAACTCGGTGTTCGAGGAGATCACCGGCGGCACCGATTACATCATGCTCGGCAAGCAAAAGGTCGCCAGCCGCGGCTACTGTGCCCGCTTCAACTTCAAGGGAACGGATCAACAGAAGCTCGTCGGGACCTGTTCCGGCGGCGAACGCAACCGCATCCACCTCGCCAAGCTGCTCCGCTCCGGCGGCAACCTACTGCTCTTGGACGAACCGACGAACGACCTCGACGTCGATACCTTGCGGGCGCTGGAGGAAGCGCTCATCAACTTCTCCGGCTGTGCGGTGGTGATTAGCCACGACCGGTGGTTCCTGGACCGCATCGCGACGCACATCCTGGCGTTCGAGGGCGATAGCAAGGTGGTCTGGTGCGAGGGGAACTTCCGGGTGTACGAAGAACAGAAGCACGCTCGCCTCGGCGCGGAGGCCGACCAGCCGCACCGGATCCGTTACCGGAAGCTGCATACGTAATTCGACTGGCGAGCCGGCCGCGTCAGCGGCCGGAGGAGATCTGGCAATGTCGTTTTTCAAGGTGCCTGAGATAAGGGAGATTCTCAAGCCACTCCGTCCAAAACTGGCGCGGAGCATACCGCACAAAATTCAAATCGAGCCTCGAAGTAATCGCTATATGCTCGTCGGCACGGCATTTGATTACCTGCTGCGATTCGATCTTCAGCGCCGAGCGCCACATGCCAGATCGGAACGATGGGTAGCGGAACATGCACCCGAGATGCTCTGGCGGAAAACGGAAACAGGGAACACTGGGCTGTTTCTCGACTGGATGAACGAGGAGGATACCTACGCTACTAATGAGGAACTATCGTCGCGTGCGCAGGCGATCATAGATAACGCGCACCAAGCACTTAACGGTTATACTCAACTCGTTACTCCAAGCACTCGTGACTTTGAAGAGATGGCGGGACATGCGATCAGGATGGCGAAACTGGATGCACTCCCACGGTCACTACGGTTAAGTCCGGATTTTGAACAAGCCTCGACTGAGGACATCGCTGATTTGGTAAGTATGCTCGAAATTGTTCCATTTGAAGAGCTAGTTGACGCGAACCGCATTCTGCTTAATCCCGTATTTAATGGGGCGTCAGAACTCGTCGGTGGTGCCGATGCGGACCTGATCACGGGGGATATGATTGTCGATATCAAGACCACGAAAAAGGATGTGGTCGAGGCCGAACAACTCGATCAGATACTCGGCTACTTCCTGCTGGCGCGAAAGCAGCGAGCAATCGATCCCTCTTTCCCACAAATCAATCGAGTCGGGTTGTACTACTCACGGCATGGATTTCTACTGAGCCTTCCAGTAACCCACTGGACATCGGATCCTCGATTTCTCGCCGTGGAAGAGCAGTTTTTTTCGACCGCGGCGCGATTATTTCCGCAGGGTAAGCCAGTCCTGACAGTTCCTCAATGAGTCGTAGCCATGGGAATTCATCATGAATGAGAAACCTCCTTCTATCGAGTCCGATTCGCTTCTCTCGTTTTCACGCGATGCAGAAGGCAACGTGGTTTACCTAACGCCCGAGGAACGTGTCGATTTCGAAATGTGGGAACGGCTCGGAGATGAAGCCTGGGCCATGATCGATGGATGGGAAAAAGAAGACGGCATTGCACGCGACTCGGATGAACAGCCGCGAACCAAAGTCACGGAGTCGTAATGCTCGAACTCATCGACGCCACCAAGACCTACATTCAGGGCCGGCGGACCGTGAACGCCGTGCGCGGCGTGTCGCTCACCATCAACAGCGGCGAGTTCGTCACCATCATGGGGCCATCCGGCTCCGGCAAATCGACGCTCATGCACCTCATGGGTGCCCTCGATACCCCCTCCGGCGGCCGAGCCGTGTTCCAGGGCCAAGACTTGCAATCGCTCTCGGATCGCCAGAGGTCGCTGCTGCGGCGCGATCGCATCGGCTTCATCTTCCAGGCGTTCAACCTGCTGCCAACGCTCACGGCTGCCGAGAACGTGGCGCTGCCGCTGTTGCTCGGGGGAACCTCGCGGCGAAGCGCTCTCCTTCGCGCCTGCGAATGCCTCGATAAAGTGAACATGACCCACCGCAGCGATCACTTTCCGGATGAAATGTCCGGCGGCGAGATGCAGCGCGTCGCCGTGGCCCGCGCGCTCATCGCCGACCCCGAAGCCGTGCTCTGCGACGAACCGACCGGCAACCTCGATACCGCCACGAGCCGCGAAATTCTGACGCTACTCAGTAAGCTTCCCGAACCCGGCAAGCGGGCAGTCGTGATGGTCACGCACGATCCCAGCGGTGCTCAGTATGGCACGCGGCTCGTCAAGATTCGCGATGGTCTGCTCGAATCGGATGAAGCGATCCGGAGACCGTAGGGAGGCACGAATGCCGGTACACGATTGGACGAAAGTCGAGGACGGTGTCTTTCACGATTTCCACCTCGAATGGATCTCGCGGATCAAGCACGTGCTGAACGATGGCGTGCTGCCGGGTGAGTACTATGCCATGGCGGAGCAAGATGCCGGTCCCGGCATTCCCGACGTCCTCGCGCTTCAGAAGAAAAGCACGTCGATGGGAAGTTCTGGGAGCGGCGGCACGGCATTGGCCACCGTCGCGCCGAAGGTTCGCTTCCGCGATCGGGCGGAGCACGAGCGTAAGCCAAAGCCTCTATCGAGAAGAATCGCCGTTCGACATGTCACCGGCGACCGCGTCGTTGCGATGATCGAAATCGTGTCCCCGGGGAACAAGTCGAGCCGGAAAGCGGTTCGCAAATTTGTCGACAAGGCCACCGCGTTCATCGACAGCGAAATCCACCTACTCATCCTCGATCTCTTCCCCCCGACGAACCGCGATCCCCAGGGACTTCATCCACTGATCTGGTCTCCATTTCACAAGTCGTCCTTCAAATTGCCCAAGGACAAGCCGCTGACCCTCGCAGCGTACAATGCCGGGTCGCTCCCCGAATCGTTTGTCGAGCCGGTCGCTGTCGGGGATCGGCTTCCAAAGATGCCCCTGTTCCTGACTGAAGACGAATACGTGAACGTGCCTTTAGAAGCGAGTTACCAAGCGGCCTGGAACGCGGTACCGAAACGATGGCGCGAAGTCGTGGAAGCAGGCTCAGGAAAGGGAACGCGATGATCCCGGCGGTTTACCGATTGCTCGCGCTGCGCTACATGCTCCACCGCTGGGATCGCGCGGCCCTCATCGTGGTCAGCATCGCGCTCGGCGTCGCCACGCTCGTTTCCGCTCGCATCTTAAACCAGTGTCTGGAAGCCGCCGCCCAGGATACCACCACGCCCGTCGGGGGCGCGGACCTCTACGTAACCAACGGCGAAGCCGGCGTGCTCCGCTCGCTCGCCGAAGAAATTCGCTCGGCCAACATCCCCGGCGTGCGGTCCGTTCAGCCACTCGTGTACGACCGCGTCTCGCTGCCGCAGTTGGATGGCCGCGTGGCCGTGGTTCTCGGCGTCGAGATTTCCTCGCAACTGCTCCGGCACGACAACCCGCTCAAGGTGAAGATCACCCCGACCGGCGAAGGGCCCAAATGGCAACTGCTGCCGTTATGGGGTGCCCTGAGTGCCGGCGATTTCACGCTCGCCGAGAAACTCTGGGATCGGATTCCCGGCCGGCTCGTCATGGTCACCAAACCGATTTACGACGAGTGGAAGAGCAAGGCTGGGCCCGGATCCGCGCTGTTGCTTCGGTATGCTGGTCGCGATGTCGCGTGTCTGCCGGTGGGTGTCGTTGAGTTCGAGAAGGACTCGCCGCTCGCGCCGATGGGAGCCAACTTCGTCGGCATGGAAGTGGGCCAGGCCGCGAAGATCATTCGCCCCGCACCGACCGAAGGAACGCTCGCCGCGGTCGGGGCGATGGCCGAAGCGGGATGGGAAATCGAGTACCCGCCCCGCGTGAATCGCCTCGATGTGTTCGTCGAAGTCGGTGCGAGCCACGAGGCGGTGCAGCAACAGGTCCATGCAATTGTCGGTCGGCGTGCGAAGGTTCACACGCCCGAGGATCAACGCCGCAGCACGCAAGAAATCGTGTCCGGGTTGCAGGTCGGATTTCTCGTCTGCTCGGCCGGCGCGATGATCGTCGGCCTCTTCCTCGTGTACAACTCGCTGGCCGTGACGGTGGCGGAACGCCGCCCAGATATCGGTGTGCTTCGCTGCCTGGGGGCAACGCGGTTGCAGGTGGTCGTGCTGTTCTCGACCGCCGCTGCCGGCCTGGGAATCCTCGGCTCCGCGCTCGGCGTTCCCCTCGGTCTCCTCCTCGCGGAACTCACGCTCTCGCAGTTCTCCAAGGAACTCGAGTCGATCTTTTTAAATCCCGAGGTGCGGCCGACGCGGCTCACGTGGGACAACGCCATCATCGCGGTGGTCGCGGGCGTTTCCACTGCGGTCTTCGCCGCACTCGTTCCCGCGATTCAAGCCGCATCGGACGACCCGGCCCACGTGGTTCGGCGCTCGGCGGGCGGCCCGAAGGGCGTCTGGAAACTGGTGCATCGCCTTGCCTGTGTGGCGCTCGTCGGCGGCGGCGTCGGCGCGATTTTCTTGCGGCACGAACTCCCGGCCCGCGTCGGTTCCATTGGCGGAATGCTCGTCGCACTCGTCGGGCTGCTGCTCTCCGCGCCAATCGTCGTCAGTGCGCTCGTCTCGATCCTGCAACCGCTCATCCGCGTCACGTGCGGCGTCACCATGCGGCTCGCCTTCGACAATCTCACGCGGGCGCCGGGCCGTACCGGCGTCGTCATCGGAGCGCTCGGTGCCGGCGTTGCCATGATGTTTCAGACGGCGGGCGTCGGCCGCAGCAATGAGGAGCCCGTCGTCGATTGGATCGGGCAAGTCGTGCAGGCGGATTACTTCGTGCTCGCTGGGAACATGACCTCGGCGAACAGTTCGAACTCACCGATGAACGCCAACGTGGTCCGCGACATCAAGGCGATGCCCGCCGTGGAACAGACCATCGGCGTGCGTTACAGCCGACCCGTGTTCAACGATACGGTCGTCTACCTAATAGCGATCGACGCGGAAGAATACGCCGTGGCCACGCGGGCTCGAGTGCCCACCGGCCTACCAGACCTCGAGCGATTTCGCGACTTGCCGGGCACGAACAACGTGCTGATCTCGGAGAACTTCGCCATTCGCCATCGGGTTGGCATTGGGCAAAGTATCGACCTTCCTGGGCCGAAGGGACCGATCGCGGTTCACATCGTCGGTACGGTTCGCGATTACTCGTGGAGCCGCGGTACGGTCTTCATGGACCGCGCTCGCTACGCGAAACTCTTCGGCGACGACCTCGTGGACATCTGCCACATCTTCGCCAAGCCAGGCCACCCGAACGGCAAAGTCGCCCTCGAACAATATGCTGCCTCCAAGGGTCTGTTCACGACCGATAAGGAGTCGCTGCGAAAGTTCCTGAGCGAACTCATCAACCGCGTCTACTTGCTCGCTTACCTTCAGCAGATCATCGTCGGCGTGGTCGCGGCACTCGGCGTGGTCACGGCGTTACTCATCTCCGTACTCCAGCGGAAGCGCGAACTCGGCCTCTTGCTCGCCCTCGGCGCGACGCCGGGCCAGGTGCTTCGCAGCGTGATGGCGGAAGCCATTCTCATGGGCCTGTTCGGCACGGTACTCGGCATCGCGATCGGCTTGCCGATGGAATGGTACGTACTCAAGGTCGTGTTGGTGGAAGAATCGGGCTTCGTGTTCGATGTGGTGATGCCGTGGCGGGAAGCGTTGGGCATCGCCGGTGCCGCCATCGCAACCGCAACCATCGCGGGACTCGTGCCCGCGATTCACGCCGTGCGAACGCGCATCCCCGATGCGATTCAGTGGGAGTAGATGAAACCCGGTTTCTGCTTTGGAAACCGGGTTTCTTGGCTCATAGAAACCCGGTTTCCAAAGCAGAAACCGGGTTTCAAGGTCACCAGTGAGCTATTGGCCCGGAGGGCACCGCGACTTGTGCCTGGTGCGTGTCCCATTCGCTCCAGCCGGTCGGAGGGCCACTCTCCGCGAAGGGTGCGATTGCCTCTTCAAATTGTTGCAGATTGCCGAGCATCACGAAGTTCTGCTGCACCTTTTTCGGCAAGCGCAGCGCCTTCGTGTACCACGTCGCCACCTTGCGGAAGTGAATGCAGCCGTTCCGCTCGTCTCCCTTCCACTGCACGAGCCGGCGGAGGTGTAGCCGCATGAAGCCGATGCGGTCGGAGTATGAAGCTCGGGGCCCGGGCTCGCCGGTTTCGACCCAATTCGAGAGTTGCCGAAAGATCCAGGGATTGGCCAATGCCCCGCGTCCGATGGCGATGCCGGCGCAGCCCGTGTCGTCGATCATGCGGGCGGCGTCGGCCACGCCCATCACGTCGCCGTTGCCAAACACCGGGATGCGGTCTACCGCTTCGACCACGCGGCGAATGCCCTCATGGTTCACGCCGCCAGCGAATCCCTGCTCGCGGGTGCGCCCGTGAATCGTGACGGCCGCTACGCCGATCTTCTCGAATTCCCGCGCGAAGAACGGAGCCGAAAGTTGCGAATCGTCCCAGCCGAGCCGCATCTTCACCGTCACGGGAACGGGCACGGCCTCGACCACCTGGCGAACCAAATTCACCGTCGCGCCGGTCGTGTCGCACATGAGTGAGGAGCCGCCGCCGGTCTTCACGACCTTGCGAACGGGGCAGCCCATGTTGATGTCGATGCTCTCAGCGAGCCCGCGTTCCACCAGCCACTTCGCGGCTGCCGCCATCTCGCCGGCTTTCGACCCGAAGATTTGCACCGCGAGGGGCCGCTCGCCGGGATCGGTCGCGAGCAGTTCTTGCGTCTTCTTGATCTGGTCGACAATGGCGCGGGCGTTCACGAGGTCGGTGGTGCAGAGCCCGACGCCGCCCAGTTCGCGGATCGAGAGCCGGAACGGGAGGTTGGTGTAACCGGCGAGTGGAGCGAGGTTGAACCGCGATGCGAGCTTCAATCCACCGATTGCAATGGGCTCGCGGTAAAACGCGGGTGCAGGCGGTAACTCGGTAACGGCAGTGAGCATGAGGTTACGTTATGGTTCCGAGGCGAACGGCGGAAGGGGAACCGAACGCTCCGAATTTTCCTTCAAGTTCCCTTGCAGTGCCGCCGCTGCTCGGCTATCTCCGCCACCTCTCGAATCACCGGAGGGACGGCAAATGGAATCGTCGCGCGGCCTGAAGACGCTCACCTGGACCGGCCTGGCCTTGCTGCCGTTTCTCGCTCAACCCGCGATGGCGCAGCCCACGGTTCCCAAGCCGCTGCCCTCGGCGGTCGCGGCCGATGCGAGTCGCCGCGTCGTCGCCTTCATTCACGGAAACGTGCCCATCTACCGCGACGAACTCGGCGACTACCTCATCGCCCGCGGCGGCATGGAGAAGGCCGAACTCCTCGTCAATCGCCGGATCATCGAGGTCGCGGCGGCCCGCGCGGGCATCGCGGTCACGCCCGATGAAATCAAGGCCGGCCTCGAAGGCGACCTCCGCGGGGCCAAGGTCGAACTCGCCGCCTTCGAACAGTTCATCCGCGAACGCTACGGCAAAACGCTCTTCGAATGGGAACAGGACGTGATCCGCCCGCGGCTCCAACTCGGGAAGATGTGCCACCAGAACATCACGATCGCGCCCGACGAGATGCAGAAAACGTTCGAGAGCAAGTACGGCGAGAAGCGCGAGGCGCAGTTGATCGTGTGGCCGAAGCTGCCGGGGGTGACGCCGCTGACTAAGGACGAGCAAGACGCGGCCCGCAGCAGTCCTGAGAAATTCAGCGGCCTTGCCGCCCGCCAGCCGGACCCCGGTTTGTCGCAAAGCAAGGGCCGCGTGAACCCCGTTGGCCGGCACATCGACGGCGAGGATCCCAGCGTCGAGAACGCGCTCTTCACCTTGAAAGAAGGCGAGATCAGCCTCTGGATCGAGACGAAGACGAACTGGACCTGCGTGCGCTGCGTGAAGGTTCACCCGCCCGCCGATCCGAAGCTCACGCTGGATAACGTGCGGGCGGAGATCGAGAAGGACGTCTTCGATCGGAAGGTGACGGCCGCGATCCCGGACCTGTTCGCGAAGATCAAGAAGGACGCGGACCCGAAGCTGACGGTTCAAGTGCCCAAGCCGGCGGCGATCGATCCCGCGAACCCGCCCGTGCGCTTCGAGCATCCCGATCCGCGCGTGCTCGCCCTCGTGTTCGGCACCATTCAAATCAACCGCGAAGACCTCGGCGACTTCCTCATCGTTCGCGGCGGCTTCGAGAAGATCGAACTCGTCGTGAACAAGCGGATCATCGAATGGGAAGCGGCCAAGCGCGGCGTCGGCGTCACGCCTGCCGAACTCGACATCGCCAAGAAAGAGTACGTCGACAAGCTCGGGATCGACAACGTCACGGTCGCGGACTTCGTTAAGCACGTGCTGCCGAAGCGCAACCTGACCGAGCTTTCGTGGGTCGAGGACGTCATCAAGCCGGAATTGGTTTTGACGAAGATGTGCCGCGATCGCGTGAAGGTGAACGAGGAGGAATTGAAGCGGGCCTTCGAGACGAAGTTTGGCGAGAAGCGGGCCACGAAGATTATTCTGTGGCGGAAGGATGAGTTCCGCATCGCTCAAACTCAGTGGGATGAAGCCCGCAAGAGCGACGCGGAATTCGATCGCATCTCGCGTTCGCAGTTCGACCCGAACCTCGCCGCGGGCGCGGGAAAGGTCGAGCCCGTGGGCCGCTATCCGGATGCGGACAACACGCTGATTGCGGACACCGTGTTCAAGCTGAAGGAAGGGGAAGTGAGCCAGTTGTTCCAGACGCCGGCGGGCATCATGTGCGTGAAGAACGTGGGAACGGTGCCGGCAGCCATCGGCGTCGCGCTCGAACAGGTTCGCGTCGGCCTCACGAAAGAGGTGTTCGAACGGAAGCTTTCGCGCGAACTCGGCGCGATGTTCGGCGAGATGAAGCAAGCCGCCAACCCGAACATCCTGCTCCGCGGCCCCACGAGTTCCCGCGGATTCGAGGAGAGCAACTATCAGTTGATCCAGCAGGCGGTGGGCAGCACTCCGAAGTGAGGAGATGGAGGGTCGCTCATTGTCCCGGCTTGCCGGACGATAGCAGGAAGATGTCCTGAATATCCCGTTTGACACCGCAGAGCACCATGGGATCAGCTTCGCCCTGGCGGATGGCTTCCAGCGCGGAAGCGGAGTCGGAGAAGATGGCGAATAAAGCCCACCTTCCTTTAAGTCGGAGCGGCTGACCGGGTGCCAGCAACTTCCTTTTCGTACTGATGAGCGAGCCGAGTGCATCCGAACTGAAGTACTCGACTTCGCTGAAATCGAGAACGTATGGGCCGCTTCCAACTTCCGTTTGTTGTTGCAAAGCGTCTCGAAACGCAGCGACCCGATTGAACTCCATGATCGTCCGAAAGCAGATGCGAAGAACAGTCGCTTCCGGATGCTCCATTCGTTCTAGCATTGAGGTCATGTCGACAGGGTTCACGACTCACCTCCCAATGGAAGAGCAAAGACACATTTCGGTACGCGGCTACACAGTTGCTTCGCTCAAGCCGTGGCCGACGAGTTCGATGAAGACCGTTTCCAGCGTCGGTTCGAGCTTCTTCAAACTGAGGATGCGGCCGCCGCCGGTCACGAGATTCTGCACCACGGTGCCGATGGCCGACTCCTCTTCCAATGACACCTTCAATTCCACCGTCGACGGCGTGGTGTCCGATATCGCCGGGAAGGTGTCGTTCGGTTATACACCGGACCGCCTTCCTCCGCCCGGCTGTCAATCATCACTTCTTCGCCCGCGGCGGCGGGGCGGGGTTCGCGGGGCGGCGCGTTCCCCTTCGGCTTCGGTTGCAGCGAGGCGAGGAGTTGCTTGAAGTCGGCGCGATCGCGGAGCGGGTCGAGATCGGTGTCCTTCGCCATGTGAGCGGCGTCGTTGTAGCCGGCCTTGACGGCCTTGTGCAGCATCTCCATCGCCCGGTCGGCGTACTCCTGCTTCTTGTCCGCGACCTTGGTACTGGCGACGGCGTAGACGCAGGCGAGGTTGTAGTGGCTCCCGGCCAGTTCCTGGCGGTACGCGGGTATGGCGGGGAAATCGGCGGCGAGTTTCTCCTGGATCGTCAGGCCCTGGCGAAACTCGGCCTCCGCCTCCGCCCGCTTGCCAAGGTCCATGACCAGGATCCCCAGGTTGCCGTGGCTCCGGGCCAGTTCCTGGCGGTTCGCGGCCACGGCGGGGAAGTCGGCGGCGAGTTTCTCCTGGATCGCCAGGGCCTGGCGAAACTCGGCCTCCGCCTCCGCCCGCTTACCGAGATTCTTGAGCAGGACCCCCAGGTTGTTGTGGCTCCGGGCCACGTCCTGGCGGTACTCGGGCTCGGCGGGGAACTCGGCGGCGAGTTTCTCCTGGATTGCCAGGGCTTGGCGATACTCGCCCTCCGCCTCCGCCCGCTTCCCGAGATTCTCGAGCATGACCCCCAGGTTGTTGTGGCTCGCGGCCAGGTTCTGGCGGTACGCGGGCACGGCGGGGAACTCGGCGGCCAGTTTCTCCTGGATCGCCAGGGCCTGGCGATACTCGCCCTCCGCCTCCGCCCGCTTCCCCAAATTCTTGAGCAGGACCCCCAAGTTGTTGTGGCTCCGGGCCAGTCCCTGGCGGTAGGCGGGCACGGCGGGGAAGTCGGCAGCCAGTTTCTCCTGGATCGCCAGGGCCAGGCGATACTCGCCCTCCGCCTCCGCCCGCTTCCCGAGGCCCGCGAGCAGGTTCCCCAGGTTCTTGTGGCTTCCGGCCAGGCCCTTGCGATACTCGGGCATGGCGGGGAACTCGGCGACGAGCGTCGCGCTGATGTCGCGAGCCATGCGGAACGCTGTCGCAGACTCCTCCATGTGGCCCAGGCGATATTCGATGAGGCCGACCTTAAAAGCTGCCGCTGCCGTCCGTTGGCGCGAGCGTTCGTCGTCCGATTTCTCCCCCGCGAATTCCTGGTAGTAGGTCAGCACCTCCTTGAGAAACCTCTTCTGTTCCGCGCTGATCGTCTTCTGAGTGGCCAGCGAGTCGCCGGTGACTTCCGAAACCATGGCATCCAACACTTCCCGCGTTCGGTCGCGGGCGGTCTCCGCGCGCGCCTTCTGTGCCTGCTCCCGCAGTCTGGCTTGCCTCTCCTCCTCTGTCGCTTTGATTGCGTCCTTCTCGCGATCCTGCGCGATTAGTTTTTGAGCCGCTTCATCGTCCCGCGCTTGATCGGCGCGGACGAGCCCGATGGTGGTGCCCGCAATGCCGACCGCTAGCAGGCTGCTGAAAAACTCGGAGCGTTCATATGAGGGGCGAAACTTGAAGCCACTACAGCCTTCAAGTTGCTTTTTTTCGCATCGTGGTGCGACTCGAACGTCATTACGGCCTTGGCTTCGGGAGCCTCCGGGAGCCTCAAGAGTTTTTCAGCACCCTGCTAGGACGCCGATCACCACGCTAACGGCCGTTCGCTGCAGCTTCCGTCGGCGCTTCCCCTCGACCTCGCGCACGGCTGCTTCCGCGCGGTCCGCTTGCGCCGTCCGCAGTCGATCTTCCACACCCGCCCGATAGGCCGCAACGGCCTCGGCCACCATCTTGCCGTTCGCGGGACGATCCACCGGATCCGAAGCGAGGCAGTGCTTCGTGAGCGCGATCAACTCGGTGTCTGCGCCCGATTCCTCCAGTCGCGCGGAGACCTCGGTCAGGTCGCAAGCCGCGACGAGTTGCAGCACCTCGCGCGCAGTCTTCGCCTTGAAGGGGATCCGCCCGGTCAGAATCTCACAAAGGATCGCACCCAGAGAGAACACGTCGGAGCGAGCATCCACGCGATCGACTTCGCCGCGCGCCTGCTCCGGCGACATGTACGCCGGCGAACCCACGATCTGCCCGTCGCGCGTCCGTTCCAGCGCCTCGACTCCATCGGATGTCTCGCCCACCAGCGGCCAGGTTTCCACATCGCCCTGTTTCCCGAGTGGAACTTCGACCGGAGTGCCGCTGCTCGCCGGTTCCCGATTCGCGGAGAGCAGGCGAGCGATGCCCCAGTCCATGACCTGCACTTCGCCGAAGGCACCGACCATGACATTCGCGGGCTTCAGGTCGCGGTGGATGACGCCTTCGGCATGTGCGAAGGCGACGGTCTGCGCGATCTGCTCGAAGACCTGCACGAACCGGGGCAAGTTGTGCGACGGGTTCGGACGTCCCTTCAACTGGTCGGCGAGGGTCGTGCCGACGACGAGCTTCATGGCCAGGTATGGCCGACCATCGAGAAGTGAGCCGATGGCGTACACCGGAGGAACGCCGGGGTGCGGCAGCCGGGCCGTGATCTTCGACTCGCGGACGAAACGCAACCGGGCGTCGCTCGCTTCTTCACCGGCGAGGATGATCTTGATGGCGACTTCGCGGTCGAGGGAGAGGTCGCGGGCAGCGAGAACGCGGCCCATCGCGCCGCGCGCGATCTCGCGATGAACCTCGTAGCCGGGAATCTCGGGGAGATCATCGCCTTGAATCGGCGCGGTGAGGACCGGGGCTGCGCCCGGCTCGCGGACGACGGTGCGAATCGGTTCGAGGGGCGAATGGTCGAGCATGGGTGGGCTCCCGGTGATGTGAGTTGAGCATAAGGCAGCGCAACCGGCGGTACAAGCGCTGAACGGTGTGCCAACCATTCTTGGAGTTCCAGGACTGGGAGGGCGAGGCTGACAGTAAGTTCTGTCGCCGCGGATGCGGCGTCCGATGGTAGCCAGGGGTGGAGCGAAGCGGAACCCCTGGAACACTCGCCATGAACTATTGTGAGACCCTTGAGCCCCGGAGGGGCGACGGGACTGCGATCGCCCCTCCGGGGCTCGATCAATAATTCGGTTAAATGACTTGTTTCCAGGGGTTTCGTTCGCAAAGCCTCACTTCACCCCTGGCTACCATCGGACGCCGCATCCGCGGCGAAAAGCAGTGTTTTCAACTGCGCGGCGAAAAGCAGTGTTTTCAACTGCGGGGCGGGCTCTCGAAGGCGTTTAAACCACTGGCCTCGCCCTCCCATGTACTAAAATGGCGGCACACGCAGAATTGGAATGAGCGTTGACCTTGCTGGCGCTTCGGGCTCGTGGAGTCAAATCAACTCGAGCAGGCTCGGGATTCGTTCCACATTTGCTCGTTCGAGCGGATCGAACAACACTGCTTCGAGACCTGCCGCGCGGGCACCCTCGTAGTCGTTTTGAAGATCATCGCCCACGAAGAGTACCTCGTTCGCTTCGCAGCCCGCGACCCGCACCACTTCGTTAAAGAATTCCTTCGCCGGCTTGCGAAAGCCCAGGGTGGAACTCACCACCACGCGGCCCTGGAGTGGCGCGAGAATTGGGAAGCCGGCGATCGCGCGATTCACGCGCGAATCGAAATTCGTCCCCAGGCCGAGCTTCACACCGCGCTGTTGAAGTGCGTCGAACACGGGTTCGGCCTCGTCGTGAAGTCGCCACGACGTGGGTTGTGCGAAGTGCTCGAACAGGTCGAGGAAGCCCGCTTCGGGATCGGGTAGCGATTGCAGTGTACACGTGACGATCTTGCGCCATCGTTCGCGTTCGCGCTCCTCGGACGTGGTCCAGCCGTTGGCGAGGTCGGCTACTTCTTCGAGCCGATAGGCGGCGTGGAACCGCTCCCGCACCGCTTCAAATGGAAGTTCGACGCCCTGCTTCTCCGCGATGCGTCGGTACACCTCGGGCGCGGACGGTTGTGGGAAGAGCAGCGTGCCGACCGCATCGAAGAAGACGGCGCGAATGCCGGGATGTACCCATTGCGACATCGCGCTGTCACTCCCGTCGCTTGCCGGCGGCAGCGGGTTCTTCGCGGCGGTGCGGCGGGTTCTGCGGGCCGGGCAGCACGTTCTTCGCCGGCGTGGGGCCGAGGGGTCGGGCCGTGGGCCGCGCCCGCTTCGCGGGCTGCGCGACGGCTTCGCGCATGTGCCGCGCCGCTTGCGCCGCCACGGCCACCTTCAACAAGTGGATGCCGCCTCGGAAGATCACGAAGCCGACGAACGTCAACGGGACGGCCTCGAAAATACGCTTGCGGAGCAGCAGGTCGTACGCCTGATAGAAGGCGAGCAAGCCGACCGCGATCAGCAGCCAGCCGGCGATTTCTCGTGCCCAGTAACTCATCGCTTGCCCCTCGTGTTCGGT
This sequence comes from Gemmataceae bacterium, assembly GCA_043733485.1. Classification (GTDB taxonomy): domain Bacteria; phylum Planctomycetota; class Planctomycetia; order Gemmatales; family Gemmataceae; genus Urbifossiella. The sequence continues at coordinate 11,958 of JAYTGN010000034.1, read as the reverse complement.
TGCCCGTCGTCGTTGGCTTTCGCGTTTTCTCGATCCTTACTCCAGATTCGCCACTTCTCGACGCGGGTCTGTTCGCGGCGGGTCTCGTCCCAACCCGCGTCCTGGATCATCATCCCGCCTTCGGCCGCGCTCAGGGTGCGGAGCTTCCAGTAGCCGAAGATGAGCCGGGCCAGCAGCGTGCCGAAGAACCCGATGCCGAGCAGGATCAGGAGTCGCGTGTGCCAGAGGTAGAGTTCCTCGGGCAATCGCTTCTGACCCGTGAGTCGTTGCTTGGCCCACTTGATGGGGAAGTCGGCGTTCACGTCGATTTCGAGGCTCGTGGCGAGCAGCCAGAGGAACTGGCCGGCGAGAACGACGCCCACACTGAGGTAGATCAGGCGGGCGACCTCGCCCGAGCGAATGAGCGACGCGGGCCGCTTCGTCGGTTTCGGCTTCTTGCCACGTAAGGCCCGCTCTTCCAGTGCGACGGCTTGCATCGTCAGGCCGTACAGGCGGTAGTGTACCGAGATGTAGATCACGAGCGAGAAGGCCAAAAGCACGTCCGCGATGCGGAGGTTCCCGTTCCCCAGTTCGTAGGGGTTCTCGTAAATCGGCGGCAAGCCGAACGGGAAGGCCAGGAACCACAGCAGCCAGAGCAGCAGAAACGGCGGCACGGTCGGCCAGCGGAAGATCAGGCCGACCGTTCCCACCATCAGGAACCCGAGCCCGCCGATGTCGCTGCCCTGTTGCAATAGAACCATGAAGATCATGACGAGCGCGCCGAGCCCGACGAACAGGTAGTTCCGAACGGCGGGGTCGACGAATCGACCGCGCAAGGAGTTCGGGTCCGGCGGCAGATCGACCACTTCGTACTCGACGGCGTTCGCGCTCATCGGCGGCTCCTCATGCCGCGCAAGCGGTCGAGGCGATCGAGCACCACTTGAACCGGATCGCCGTCGTTCACGCGAACGACCGTGGCCCCGACCCGGCCCACCTGGCGGCGAAAATTTCGGAATGCGTCGTGGTACTGCTTCGTCAGCGCCTCGCGAATGATGGGCAGCAACTTCGCGGGGCGATTCCCGTCGAACTCGGGCCGATCCTTCCGCTTCTTTTTCTTCCTCGGCTTCTCGCCCGCCTCGGGTTCCTTTACCTTCGGCGCGTCGTCCGGCGAAGGCATGTCCGCGGGCCACGGCACGATGACCATCACTTGATGGTGCCGGGCGCGGGCGAGTTTGGCGGCGCGAAGGAACGGCCCGAGGTCCGCGTCCAGTTCCGCGAGATCGGCCAGGATCACGTAGAGTTCGTTGTCGCGGGCGCGGCCCACCGCTCGCGCGATCGCTTCGGCGAGTACCTGCGTCTTCTCGGCGCAGCGGAACCGGTACCGCCCCATTTCGTCGTATAGCGGCACGGGCATCCGAACCTGGCGTTCCTGCAAGAACCGCCCGACGCGTTCGGAATAAACCTCGTCGTCGTGAATGAGGCGTTCGATGCCCGCGGGGCCGGTACCGTCGTGGAGGGCGAAGAGTGCCGCGAGTTGCTTGCGCTTCGTCAACTGCCGGGCCCGTTCTCCGAACCATCCGCGGAAGCCGTAACAGAACCAGAACAGCAGCCCCGTGACGGTGGGAAACCACCAGAGGAACAGCACGAAGAAGAGCTTCGTGGGCATGGGTATGGACAACACCCAGATCTGTTTCGCGCCCCAACTCTTGGCCATCGCCACGGCCATGTACGCGATGGCTTCCATCCAGAGCCGGAGCGGCAGCGAGGGCCCGAGGTAGAGCGAGGCTGGGAACAGAATCGGCGAGACGATCCATAGCACAACGATCCAGCCCCACCACTTATCGAGCATCGGCAACCAGAGCCGACCGAGCGGCATCGAGTTGTTCCGCGCGTTCATCAGTTCCGGATACAGTTCCTGCGCCAAGGGTAGCGCCCGCGAAGTGAGTTGCTCGGGCGGTACGCCCTTCGTGCTGGGTTGCAGGGCGGCAGCTTCCGCGAGTCGGCGCAGGATGCCGATCATGTGAATTTTGGTGCGGGCCGGGGCCACGGTTTGGGCTTCGCGTTCGTCGAAGGTACTCATGCCGACGAGGTCGCGATTTCCGGCGGAGGCTTGGGCCACGCCCGAGGCGATGCCCGCCATGTGCGCGAGAGGCGTGTGTGCGGGCGGGCCGAGTCGCATGCCGTCCGAGGTATCGAGGAACAGCACGCACCGCACCGGCACGTCGCTCTCGTATTCCTTGGTGATGAGTCGATCGCGGCGAGCGGAGGCCTTCCAGGCGATCATCTTGGGCGGGTCGCCGATGCGGTAGTCGCGGAGGTTGAGGAGTTCGCCTCCGGACCCGGGGCGGCGGAGGCGATGGATGCCGGGCGGGGGGAGCGTGTTGAAGCGCTTGTCGGCGCGCTGCTTGCCTTCATCGTCCGCCAATGGCGGCAGGATCATGTACTCGGTTTCATCGTGAATGAAGGCGCGATGGAAGAAGAACCCGTGCAGGTCGGAGATGCGAACCTTGAGGCCTTCGAAGCGCAGGATGCCCGGAGTCGGCGCTTTTAACGTGTAATCGATCCGCGCCACTTCGTCGCCGGCGAGGTCGGTCACTTCTTCATTGTTGCCGTCGATCAGGGCCGCGACTTGCGGCAAGCGATCCTCGAAGATCGCGAACGGCACCCGCGAAACGGCCCCGTGCCGGATGCGAATGCGAACCTCGAAGGCGAGCCCCGCCCATACCATCGGCACCTCGCGATCGCCCTGGAAGATGCGCCGAGTGGCTTTCAACTTCGAGACGGCCGTGTTCATGCGGACGTTGAAGAGCGACCACTCGAAGACGAACCAGGCGAGGAGCGCGAGCGCGACGAGTGCGGGAACGACGGTGTAGTCGGGCAGCACCGTCGCCCCCAGGATCAGGATGAGGACGACGACCGAAAGGAACCACCATCCGCGCGATGTGAGCATGAAGAACTCACCACAGATATAGCCGCCGGCTTGCCGGCGGGCTCGCTTCAACTTGCGGACCGCCGGCAAGCCGGCGGCTAAATGGATTTATTCCACCTCGAACACCCGAACGGCGGCGAGGATTTCGCGGACCACATCGGACACGTGCTTGCCCTCGATCTCGGCTTCGGGTCGAAGAATCAGGCGGTGCCCGAGTACGCTGAAGGCGATGGCCTGGACGTCTTCGTGGGTGAAGTAGTGCCGGCCTTCGAGCACTGCGCGGGCTCGCGCGCACTTGAGCAGATTCAACGAAGCCCGCGGGCTCGCGCCCAAACTCACATCCGGATGCCGGCGGCTCTCCTCGGCTAACTGCACGATGTACTCGTAGAGCGATTCGTGGCCGTACACGTGGGGCAGTTTCGATTGCAGCGAGAGGATCAGTTCCGGAGTGAAGAGCGTCTCGACTTCCTCGGGCGGGCGGCTGTGCAACTTCAAAAGATTCACTTCGTGGCGGAAGCCGGGATAGCCCATCTCGACGCGGATCAGGAAGCGGTCGAGTTGCGCTTCGGGAAGGCGGTAGACGCCTTCCTGCTCGATCGGGTTCTGCGTGGCGAGCACGAGGAACGGTAGCGGCAGGCGAATGGTCTGGCCGTCCACCGTCACTTGGTGCTCTTGCATGGCTTCGAGCAAGGCGGATTGCGTCTTGGCGGGGGCGCGGTTGATTTCGTCCGCGAGCAGCACTTGCGTGAAGATCGGCCCCTTACGCAAGACGAAATCGTTCGCGTTGCGGTCGAAGATCGAGGTGCCGGTGACGTCGGAAGGAAGTAGGTCTGGGGTGAACTGCACGCGTTGATACTGGCAACCGAGAAGCCGGGAGAAGACCTTCGAGAGCGTGGTCTTGGCGACGCCGGGAACGCCTTCGAGCAGGACGTGCCCGGCGGAGAGCAGCGCGATCAGGAGTTGCTGCGTCACGCCTTCCGCGCCGACCACGACGCGTGCGACTTCGGCCGAGACTGTTTTGGAAAGCTCGTGGGCCTGCTGGGCCAGTTCGCGAGCAGGTGTGGAATCGTGATTCGCCATCGGAACCGCACTCATGCTTGAGAATCCCCGCAAAGAATCGAACGACTGAGAGGTTAGGACTGATCCCGTTCCACGAACCGCCACTTGCCTTCGGCGTGGGCCGTTCGAATGCGTTCGAACAGCGGTTCGAGCAGGTTCCATCGCTGGACCGTGACTACCCTAGGAGGGCCGTGCGCGATTTTCCACAAGTCGGTGAGCGCTTCGCGCAGCGTCTCGGGTCGCGATACGACATCGGAAATCACGACCTTGGGCAGTTTCTTCCCGGCATCGGTCGGGGCGTTCGCCTCGGCAAACATCTCGCGGATGAGAGTGCGGATCGGCTCGGAGAGATTGTTGCGGCGGAGCAGTTCGCGCTGCCTTCGGTCGAAGACGCCGGCGGGTCGATCGCCTGGGCTGGTCGGCGGCAATCCGCCAACGACTGCCGAGGGGCCGTCCGGCTTGCGCCGGGAAATCCAGATTCGCTTCACGAGGTACCATCCGGCGCGGGCGCAGAGCATCGCCAGGACGAACTGCATGATGAACTTGAATCGGCGATTGCGTTCCGCGTCGCCGCTGCCCACGAACGCTTTGTTTGCCGTGTCGTTCGTCTCGAAATGATCGATGACTTTGTTGCCCAGGTCGGTGAGCTTTTCTTGCATGGCCCAGATGTTGGGCATCGGCAGCGGCGGTCGCATCATCGAACGCAACGTGTCGAAGCGCTCCACGATTTCGCCGTTTTGGTAGAAGAGGCACCGCGTGCGCCGCCCATCTTCCCCGGCGAGAAAGCCGACGGCTCGGGCCGCGAATTCGAGATTGTCCGTTCGACCGTTCGCGGGATCGTCGGCAAGCATCATTTGGTTGATGAAGACGCTCGGATCGGCGAGCGCCAAGAAGCGACAATCCTTTCGCGTATCCGGATGCGCCCCCGATCCGCCCACCGCGAAGAAGTGCCTTTCTTCTTCCACGGGTTTGAAGCCATCATTCGGAACCCAGACGACGCAGTCGTCCGGGTAGGTGGCGAGTGGTGCGGCGAGTTCCCCGCGCGGCTCGGGCGACGTGATGTAACTCGGCCGGTTCGTGGCGATCCGCGTCAGGTCTTTGAAGAGTTCCCACTGCGCGCCGCTGGCATTGACAGGTTGCGGGAGGGGCACGACGAACGGGAGGTTGGATCGCCCCATGAAGAGCGACTTCTCGTTGGTGGCTCGACCGCCGGAAACTGGGGAACCGGTGATGAAGCTGGCACCCGAGTGTCGGAAGGCGTTCGCAAGATTCACGGAAGTATCGGAGGCGATTAGTGCCGCGCCGCCCGATCGGATCACGTTGTTGGCGAGGGTGAAGTTGCCGCGGCCTGCGTCGCCAAGAATGATGACGATGACGTTGTCGTATCGGCCGAGGGTCTGGACTTCCGAGGCCTTCACCGGTTGAATTTTGGCGCGGTCCAAGAGGTACTGGAAAACCTCGGTGCCGTCGGCGGGGATGGTCGGGCCTTTGGGCTCGTCGGCGCGCGGCTGACGTGCCGCGGCGGGAGTGACCGCGAGGACGAGCGAGGCGAGAACGAGAGCGGAAAGTCGCCGGGTCATTCGTGCTCCAAACCGGCGAGCGAGCAGACGAGCCGTCGGGCTTCCGCCAGTTCGGCGGTGCTCAGCGGTTCATTCAGCGGAGCGTAGCGAGCCAGTTCGTACAGTCGGGCCAGCATCACGGCGGTCTCTCCATGCGTCGCGGCGAGTTCGCTCAACGCCTCGGCAATCGTGTTGTGCGTCCAGGTCTTCGCCGTCGGGCCGCAAATCAGCACGCTGAGGTATTCGAAAGCGAGTACCACGTGTTCGCGGGTGGTGATGCGCCGGGGATCGACCGGCCAACCGGGCCCGCCGAGGCCCCGCGCTGCCGCTCGGGCGCGAGCGCGTTTGACTTCCCAGAACCGCCACACCAGGGACGCGAGCACGATTGCCCCCAGTATGACGACGACGAGCCAACCACCTTCCAGGCCGGGGACGCCAATGTTGAATCCGCTGAAGCCGGAGGAGGGAGCCCGCGGGGAGGAAGACGAGGCCGGATTGCGATCGCTCGTCAATCGCTTCCACCAGCTCTCGCGAGGCGGCGACGAACCGGCACCCCCGCTGTCTCCGCCACTATCCGAACTGCCCCAGTCGAACGAGGGAAGATCGAACTTCGGCAGGCTCCAGCTCTCGGCTCCCGATGCGCCATCGAGCAGTTCCGAGAACGAGGTCGATTCTCCGGTCTCCTTCGCGATGGTGTCCCAGAAGCTTTTGCCGTCGGAGTCGCGGAGGTCGTCGGTTCCATCGACGAGGTCGAAGAGTGCCCGCTTCACGGCCGGGGTTTCGTCCAGCGGGCCGATGTTCCGTTCCCAGAGCGAGGCGGCCGCGTGTGCGGCTTTGTCGCGGGGCGTCTCGTTCGGCTCGAACGGGTTCGGTCGCGGATTCGGATCGATCGGCGGTGGAAGTTGATTCGGCAACTGCGGTGGAGCCGCGCCGTCGGGGAACTTCGGGTCGTTCTTGGGCAGGATCGGCGGATCGAGATTCTTCGGCGGCATCGGATTGTTCGGGCCGCCGTTCGGTGGGACCATCTTGTCCAGCTGCGGAGCCAGCCGTTCCAGTTGCTGACGTTCCTCGGTCGTGAGCTTGTTCTTCCCGCCGTTGTTGCGGAGCTTGCGGCCCATCTCCTCGACTTGGCGGCGCAAGTCGGGGTTCTTCTGCATCATCTCCAGAGCGTTCTTCAGTTGCTGGTCGTCGACCTTCTTGCCGTCGCGCTCCATCTTCTGCTTGAAGAAATCGAGGAGTTCGGGCGGAAGCTCGGGTCCGCCCTTGGAGAAGCGCTCGAGGGCGGACTTCACCTGATCGGCCGAGAGTGGAGTGGGCAGCGTCTCGTGCTGGCCGGGAGAAGTGGGATTCGGTCGCTGAGCCGGAGCTCGGCTGGATGCGACGAGCAGCAGGATGCCGGCGAGAAAGGAGGCACTTTGCAGGAAGCGGCGGCGGAGATTCACGGTCGCCTCCGAAGCTGGGACGCGGGAATAGAGGCATTGTCCTAGAACGGAGTGTCCGAAGCAAGCAACCGGCAGAGGTGATTATAGCGTCAGTGAGGCGGGTGCAGCACCCACCCGGCCGGCAATTCCTCCGCGAGTTCGCCTTCCGCTTCCGGTTCCCACTCGGCCACGCGAACGGCTACACAGTGGCGCGCGACAATGAGGAAGCCGCCGTACCAGAGCCATGTGAAGCGGAACAAGTTGTGCCCGAAGTTGCCCATGAAGAGGAGCAAGAACACCGCGACACCGATCGACGCGGGAAGCGTGTAGATGAGGTCGTTCTTTTGTTCGGGGAAAGCGGCGCGAGCGCGCTTTACGGCGCGGAGGTTCCACCAGAAGCCGATCAGCAACGTCGCGAAGGCGAGCGCGCCGAGGGTGCCGGTCTCACCCAGGATTTGGCCGTAGAGATTGTGCGATTCGATGTGGGAGTTCGTGGCCGGCCTCCAGGCACCGGGGCCGACGCCCGTGAAAGGGCTGGCCATCCAAAGGTCGAAGCCCGTGAGCAATCCCACGAGGCGACCCTGTCCCGATTCTTCATCGCTTTTCGTTCGCACCTCGGGGTTCACGATGGTCTCGAACCGAGTCTGAAGTTCATCCGGCAACGCGATGAACGCCAGCGGTGCGGCCACCGCGAATGCCGCGAGCGCCAGGAACCGATACCGCGTGCCCCAGATCACGATTGTGAACCAGACGAGCAACCCGACGAAGGACGAGCGCGAACCGGTGAGCAGCACGCAAAGGCTGGCGAGGCCGACGTAGCTCATGAGCAGTGGCTTGCTGTATTTGCCGCCGATGCCGGCCTTCCAAAATGCAGTCACGAGCGGCAGCGAGAAGACGATACTCGCGCCGAAACTGTTCGGGTCGCCGAGAGTGGTGTCGACGCCGATCATGCGCGAGATGCCCATGCGGTAGGTGTACCGGCCACCGAGGTACTCGCGGAACGAGTGCAGCAGGTAAAGGCTCATCACGGCGAGGAAGCCGACCGCGATGTGCTTCAAGCCCCGTTCATCCCGGATGGTTGTGACCAGCAGGAAGTAGAAGACGACGATCTTGAACCAGTCTTCGACGACGTTCTGGCCCTGGGCGGCCCACGGGCTCGCGATCCAGCAGATCGCGACCGCCAGTGCGAACGCGGCGTAGGCGGCATGTTGCACGTTGGGCAGCCAGCGTTTGTTCGGGTAGACCGCCCAAACGGCCAGCGTAAGCAGCATGTAGATGCGCTCGACGTGCAGTTCGCCGAGCCAGGGCCAGACCTCGAAGGGCCGGTCGATGAAGAGGAACATGTAGCCGATGAGGAGCCACCGCATCGTGGGGTCCGTCCGTGGTCGGTATGAAGGGGTGGAAAATCCTAACCCGGATCGCGTGGGAAGTGGAAGCCCAACCGGACCGCAATGCCGCTTGCGGCTTCGCGATGCAGCTCGGTCCGTTTATTCCGGCGGTGGAGGCGAGATTATCGTTCCGAAAGCTCGGAGCTTCTTTCGGCGGTCGCCGTGCTTCGACTAAATTGATTCACATGAACCGTGAACTCGCAGGCAAGCGCACGATCCTCACGGGGGCGACCGGCGGGATCGGCCGCGCCACGGCCGAGGCGCTCGTCCGTGCCGGGGCTCGGGTCGCGCTCGCGGCCCGGAAGACCGACCGGCTCGACGAACTGGCCAAAAGCCTCCGAGCCGCGGGTGGCGACGTACTCGTCGTGCCCACGGACGTGACTCGAGCTGAGGATCGCAAGCGGCTCGTCGAAACGGTCATCGCCGAGTTCGGCGGGCTCGATCTGCTGGTGAACAACGCCGGCATCGGAAGCTGGGGGCACTTTTCGACTTCGACCGAAGACATCGCTCGCCGGGTGATGGAAGTCAACTTCTTCGCGCCGATCGAACTCACGCGACTGGCGATGCCTCACTTGACCGCCGGGAACGATTCGTGCATCGTGAACGTCACCTCGATGTGCGGCCGCAAAGGGATGCCCGCGTGGTCCGAGTACTCGGCCAGCAAGTTCGCGCTCGTGGGCATGTCCGAAGGTTGGCGTACCGAATTCGCCCGGTTCGATGTCGAAGTATTGACCATCGTGCCGGGCATGACCGACAGCGGCTTCCGCGAAAACTGGATTCGGACCGAGGGGAAAGCCGATCTCCGATTCGAGAAGGGCATGACGCCTGCGGATGTGGCCGCCGGCATCCTCAAGGCAATTCAAACCAATAAGACCGAAACCGTTCTGGGCAGTGAGGCCCGACGCCTGCTGAGGTTCAACAGATACTTTCCGCGCCTGACGAACTGGCTCATCGCCCGAAAGGTTAAGAAACTATATTCCTGAGCCGCTTGCGGCTTCGCGATCTCACCTTCAGGTTTAGCCGCGACCCGAAGTCCGCGGAGGAACCTTCTGAAATCCCTGGTACAATATGCGACAGACCTGGGAGGAGCGGCGATGCCGATCCACGACTGGACGAAGATGCTCGATGGCGATTTCCACGACTTCCATCAGAGTTGGATCATCGAAATTCGCAACGCCTTGAATCGCGGCCTGCTGCCGGACGGTTTCATGGCGATGAGCGATCAGGTCACGGGCGGACCGATCCCCGATGTCGTGACGTTGAAGACAAGAAGCAGTCGCGAGTCGGGCGGACTCGCGGTCAAGCCCGCTCCCCCGACTGCGAAGATGGTCGCCAAGTTCGAACGGAACACCTACGCGGAGCGGGCGGACCGGATCGTGATTCGCCACGGTCGCGGTGAGGTGATCGCGATCATTGAGATCGTGTCGCCCGGCAGCAAACACAACAATGCAACCATGCGGAAGTTCATTCAAAAGTCGATGGACTTTATGGATCAGGGCATTCATCTGCTCATCGTCGATCTGCACCCGCCAACCAAACGCGACCCGAACGGCCTTCAGCAGGCGATCTGCGAGGAACGTTTCGACATGAAGTTCGAGTTGCCGCCGGGGAAAGACCGGAGTGCCGGGGCATACTTTAGTGGCGAGGTTCCTGCCGTGTATCTGGAGTCTTTGGGAGTCGGCGATCCGCTTCCGAGCCTGCCCATTTTCCTCAACGAGTACGAACACATTCCCGCGCCTCTCGAGGAGACGTACATGAAGGCATGGGAGGACTTCCCGGCTGCACTGAAGGAAGAGATGTTCGAGCAGAACTGATCGCAGTTCAACTCACGATCTGCCGCTTCCGCTGCAAATAGTCCCAGATCACATAGCGGTCCAAATCCTTGCCCGCCGTGAAGATCACGCGGCCTTTCGTCGATTCCGCGATCCGGTACGCGAACTGCAAATCCTCGTGCGACTGGTTCCACGTCTGAAGCAAGAAGATGTTGATCGTGATGCCGTCGCGGGCGCACAGCATCGCCTCGCGCATCGTCGCTTCTTCCGTTCGCGGGTCCGGTGGGTAAAGCATGAACAGCATGCTCCCTTCAAAGTGGGCCGTCGGCAGACCGTCCGTGATGAGTACCACCTGCTTGTTCGGCGTGTCCTGATTCGCCAGGAAGCGCCGGGCCGTTTGCAGTGCGTGCTGGATGTTCGTGAAGTGCGGGTGGATGGTCAGTTCGCTCCGATCTGGGTCGCTCATGTCCGCTTTGAGCCGCACCACCGGGCTGAAGATCGTGACCGGCTTCGGCATCAGGTGCGGAATCTCGGAGAGATGCCGTGGCTTCGCGAACGTGAACATCTCGATGAACTGGAGGAAGTCGCCGGGGTACTCGCTGCGGATGAGGCCGTCCAGCGCCAGGCCCATCCGCTTCACGTTCACGTACATTCCGTCGTAGCGCATGGAGCCGGACATATCGAGCAGCACGCACGTCGCGGCCTTCGGGTTTACTTTCGTTTTGTGAATCACGATGTCGTCGGGCGTCATCCGAACGGGCAAGCCCGGCCCGGAGCGGAGCAGGGCGTTGACCATGCTCGCGGGGATGTCCATTTGCGAAACGGAGTCGCCGAACTCGTAGGGTTTGGTCTTGGGCGATTCGATGGCCCCTTCGCCGCTCACGGCATCGGGATGCCGCCCGGTACGGCTCGCCTGCATCTGGCTGAAGATCTGCGTCAGCACCTTCGATTGAAACAGCCGCATGGCCTTGGGCGTGAGGCGATAATTGCCCGCGCCATCGCCTTCGAGCCCCTGCTGTTCGGCCTGCTCCTTAATGTAGTCTTCCACCTGCTGTTGCAGCGCCTTGAGCTTGTCGATGTCGCCGGGCTCGGCGTACTTCTCGAGTTCCTCCATGTCGATAATCGCGAGTTGGGCCGTCTTCTTGGCTTCCTCGATCTGCTTGAGCAGTTTGTCGATTGTGTCGAGCTCTTCCTTCACCTCGAGGGCCTTGGGCACGTCCAGCTTGGTGCGGCCTGTGAAGTCGTGCTTCCCGGCGAGTTCGTCGATCTGGTACTTTTCGCCGAGCAATCCGACGACGAGCACGAGGCCAATGGCGAAGGGATCGCGGTCGTTGCCGACGCGGAAGTAGAGCGATTCGAGTTCGTATAGCTGCTCTTGCTTCACGGCTTTGTGGTATTTTTCGGCGAGCTTCTCGGGCGGCTTGTTCTTCTTGGCCGCTCGGTGGAATGCCTCGGCCGCTTCTTTCTGAACGGCCTTCGTTTCGTAGGTTGCGAGGATCTTCCGTTTCCGTTCGAGGAGCATCTCTTTGAGCGCTTGGAGGCTCGGCCCGAGCCCCGCGATTTGCGTGGCATCCAGCCGCACGGCCTTGGCCAGTTGCTCTTCGGTGAATTCGTCCGTGTTGCCGTAGGTGAGGAGGTGATCGAACATGGCCGAGACGACATCGGGCGGAGGCGCGGTCGGGCTCGGAAAGTGGACCGGGTCGTACTTCTGATACGTGTGGACGATCCCGCCGAGAGTCTCAGTTTCTTCCATGATTACGCCTATTTTACTTGATCGGGCGAAGTCGTTGCCCCACTTCTGCCCCACTTACGCGACTTTGAACAGCGTGTCGAGCATCTTGGACGGATCCG
>JAYTGN010000033.1:0-7645 GCA_043733485.1 Gemmataceae bacterium | reverse complement strand
GGCGACACCGACGTCATCCCGGTTCCGCGCACCCGAGCGATCCCGGCGATCCGAACCGCGAATCTCGTGCAGATTGGGCCGGCGGGTCCGGGCCTCGGTCGCCGCTTTCCGCTCGGTCTCGCGTCCATCACGCTCGGGCGCGAAAGTCAGTGTTCGCTCACCATCGTCGATGGCAGCGTCTCGCGGATGCATGCGGTGATCGAACCGCGAAGCGACGGCAGCTACCGACTCTCCGATCTCAATAGCCGCAACGGGACGTTCGTGAATGGAGTCCGAGTGAGCGAGGCGGAACTGAGCGATGGGGACTATCTGCAACTCGGCGAATGCGTCTATCGGTTCCTGGCCGGGGGGAACGTGGAGGCTGGCTACCACGACGAAATTCACCGCCTCACGACGCTCGACCCGCTCACCGGCGTTCACAATCGGCGGTCCTTGAACGAATTTCTGGAACGCGAAGTCGGGTGCGCCGTGCGATTGTCGCGTCCGATTGCCGTGCTCCTCCTCGACGCGGACCACTTCAAATTGGTGAACGATCGCCACGGGCATCCGGTCGGGGATGCCGTGTTGCGCGGCCTCGCGGAACGCTTGCGACAGCGAGCCCGAGCCGAAGACCTCGTGGCGCGGTACGGCGGCGAGGAGTTCGCGGTTGTCCTACCCGAAACGGACCTCGCGATGGCGCTGGTGATCGGCGAACGATTCCGCGTCGCCGTGGCGGAAGAAGCAATCCTCGCCGACGGTATCGCCATCGGCGTGACCGTGAGCGTCGGGGTCGCGGCGCTCGCGGCCGGCGAATCGCGGACGGCGAACGAACTGCTCCAAGTCGCGGACGAACGACTCTACGAAGCGAAGCGCGCCGGCCGCAATCGCGTGATCCCCGTACCGCCCCGCGAACTCGCTCCATTCTCCGCTTGCGTCGAAACCCCACCACCCATTGGGGCCACCCGGGAATTCCAACTATGAACGCCCTTCAAGAAAGCCTCTACTATCTCGTCGTGGACGTGCGCGACGATCGGCCCATACTCGTGTTTCTCGGCAGCGACCCGGCCGACGATGGCGGACCGCACGGCGAACCAGTCCAACTCGAACTGATGTCGCCCTTCGCGCGATTCGGCCGGCCGGGGCGTCCGAGTTTCGGCCGCCCGACGCTCGGCAAGGCCCGAGGTGCCGCCAACTGCTACCGCGAATTCGGTTCCTCCGAAGATCTCTGGGAAGCCGGGTTCTTACCGGTCTCGAGCTACCGGGTTTGCGACGACTGGAGCGACTACCACCTGCCGTGGTCGGCTTCGCCGCCGGAAGAACGCACCACCTCCGCCGCGTTCGACGACTCGATTTGACTTGAAACCCGGTTTCTGGTTTCAAAACCGGGTTTCTTCTGCCAAAAACCCGGTTTCGAGGCCAGAAACCGGGTTTTACACGAACAGCGTCGCTTCGGCGACGAGGCCGGGGCCGAAGCCGAGTGCCACGCAGGGGCGCGGAGCGTTCGCCTGGCGCAGCCGATCCAGCACGAACAGCACCGTGGGCGACGACATGTTTCCGTACTCGGAGTAGACACCCCACGACGCCGCCAGCGCTTCCTTCGGCAACTCCAGGCACTCTTCCACGGCGGTGAGAATCTTCGGCCCGCCCGGATGCACCGCCCAACTTCGCACGTCCGCCAGTGACAACCCATTGTCACCGAGCCAAGATTCGAGCCACGCGCGGAGGTTCTTCGCGATCAACGTGGGAATCTTCCGCGACATCATCATCTCGAAGCCGTGATCCCCGACCGTCCAGCCCATTGCATCGGCACTCTCCGGTATGAGGCACGACCCGGACGCGGCGACGCTCCATCCTGATGAAGGCAGTGCAACTGAAGCAGTACCCACAATGGCAGCGGCACCATCGGCGAAGATCGCGTTGGCCACGAGTTTGTCCGCCTCGCTGCCGTAGTAGTAGTGGAGGCTGCACAGTTCGACGGCACACAGCAGCACGCGGGCCGACGGGTTCGACGTGGTGAACGCATTCGCCACGCGAAGGCCGTTCAACGCCGCATGGCAACCCATGAATCCGATGTGCGTACGCTCCACCGTCGGCCTCAGGTTCAGGCCATGAATCAAGGTCCGATCGACGCCCGGCGCGACGAAGCCGGTACACGACACCGTGACCAGATGCGTGATCGAATCGGGCTCGAACTGCGACTCCGCGAGTGCCGCGCTCGCGGCGCGAAGCGCCATCGGACCCGCTTCCTCGGCATAGATGCGGAGCCGTTCGCCCGTCGTCGGGCCGATGCTTTCATTCGCCTCGGTGGGAAGAAACGGCGAGCCGGAGTCGCGGGTGCCGTTGAGAATGTCGTTCACGACGGGACCACCGATCACCTGGTAGCGGCGAGCGATTCCCGAGTTCGCATAAACGGGAATGAGCCACGTCGAGGTGCGAACGTCCGGCCCCGCGAGGAACCGCGCGATGCCGAGCCCATGCTCGGGAGTAACTGCGTCCGGCGGGTGCGCGGTGCCGAGGCCACGGATGGCGAAACTCATGTGCGACATCTCTGAAATGAGGCGGGGCGGTTCAACGCGGCCACGACCGGCCGCGACAAACTCGGCATCAGGCTCAAGGCGCGAACCGCAAGACCCGTGAGCATCGGCGAACGGAGCACATGCGATGCCGCGCGGCAAATCCACTGCCTGCGGCGAACGGTTCGGCGATGGACGCGTTCCCACTCACGCATGCACGAATCGTTCCACTTCGCGATCGCGCGCAGCGCGATGGGTGCGAGCGCGGCGGCGGACGCGATCGCCCAGGCCATGCCTTCACCCGTGAAGGGCTCGACGTAGCCCGCAGCATCGCCCACTACGAAGAGCCGATGGTCGGCGACGGTGCTGCGTTTCCGCGTGAGTGCAGGCGTGCCCTTCCAAGATAGCTCCGCGAGGCCGGGAATCGCGGGCCACCGGGTTCGCGCGAGGATCGCTTCGGCGGCCGCACCGAGCCCGCCGGAGGTTCGCACGAACGAAGCATCGAACGCGGCCGCGATATCGAGGCGATCGTCTTCGAGCCGCACGAGGCCGACGTATCCGCCGCGACCCGTGGCCATAAACAATTGGCCGGGCCGATAGAAGTCTGGAGTGAGATCGGCAGGAACGATCGTTCCGCCGCCGAGCCGCGAGCCGGGCGATGGCTTCGAATCGCCGTTGGACAACCCCGAGGCGAGGATCACGACTCGCGCCGCGATCTGCGTTGAAGTTGCTCCTTCGAGCCGGATGGAGCAGGAGTCGGTCTCGACGGCTTCCAACTTCGCCTGCGTGCTTGGGAGAAAGGTTGCGCCGGCGGCCTCGGCCTCTCTCACGAGCGCGAGGTCGAACGCGCCGCGCGAAAGAACCACACCCTGAGGCAGGCGAAGTTGAGCGCTCAGCTCGCCGGCCGCGAGGTGCATCGATGTCAGCGGCACTGCCCCGCACGACTCGGCGAGGTGGCCGAGGCCGATGGAATCGAGCGCGGACAACGCCGCACCGTTCAGACAGCAGCCGCAGACTTTCGAACGTGGGAACGCGGCGCGATCCACGAGCAGAACGCGCCCGCCGCGACGGGCCAGTTCCCGCGCCGCGACCGAGCCCGCCGGCCCCGCACCGATCACCACGGCATCCCAGGTTGCGTTCATGTTGCCGCGTTTCGCGGTTCGGGGTTCTTCCACTGAAGCAGGTAGCGGCACGGGAATCGCCGACTCGCCCGAGCGCCGGAGAGCCCGGCTTGGTGGGCCAGAGCCAGGGCTTCGCGCGGAGCGTACGCCGAGCGAACCGAGGCCGGGCCATCGTAGCGCACCACCCGCGAACGGCTCAACGCATGGCATGCGAACCAGACGGCCAGGTAATTGAACTTCGACCGCGCCAGATCGTTGACGAGTACCAGCGAACCCGCCGCTTCCCGCATTCGCCGCAGCAGTGACACCGCGTTGTCATCGCCCAGATGATGCAAGAAGAGCGAGCAGGTCACGATGTCGAATCCCGTGGGGAGTGGATCGAGAATCGCATCGTGAACGAAGAACTTTGCCGCGGCCCCGACCTCGCTCGCATGGCGTGCGGCGCTGCTCACGGCCACGGGGCTGATGTCGCAACCTTCGACCACCAGCGGCAAGCCCGCACGTTGGGCACGCTGCCAGAGGCCGATCGGCACGTCGCCGGAGCCGGTCGCGACATCGAGTACGCGGATCGTCTGGCCCGGCCGGCTGCGGGCGAACGCGAGCAGAGGCTTCCACAGAAGGGAGGCCGAGCCGCTGAAGCGATTCAACGTGGCCAGCCCATCCAGTGCCCGGCGATGTTCCAACGGGTCGAGCGCGGGATCGTCCATCAGTTCGGGGATCCGCTCTCGGCGGGCGAGCGCAGTGAGTAGGGCCATTCCAATCACTCGCCCTGCTCGCTGCCGCGGACCAGGCGGAATTGCGGGCTTCGCACGATGGTTTGAACCGCGGCCGAGACGCGGCCACCATTCTGGTTCAGGGCCGCGACCATGTCGTCGATCAGCGTCGTGTCCGAGAGCACGACCGCGCGACCAAGGGAATAACCGAGCAACTTGCGGCAATACAACCGCACAATCACGTCTTTCTTCTTCGCGAGTAGGTAGCTCTTGAGCCCTTCAATGCCCTCGAACTCGGTGCCGTCTTTCAGCTTCGCCTTGAAATCGACCGCGAGGCCGCCGAGATCTTTCTCGCGGAATCGGCCGATGGTATCGAACTTCTCGAGGGCGAAGCCGAAGGGGTCGATTCGCACGTGGCAGACGGCGCACTCGGGTGCCTTGGCGTGCTTCTCGACTTGTTGGCGGGTCGTGAGCTTATCCGCGCCACCTTCTTCTTCGGGCAACTTCGGCACGTTCGCGGGCGGCTTGGGTAGCTTCTCGCCGAGCAGAGTTTCGACGACCCAGTTGCCTCGGAGCACCGGGCTGGTTCGCGAGGCTCCGGATTGTTTTGCCTGAACGCTGCCCAGGCCGAGGATGCCACCGCGGCCGTATTTTTTCACGCCGTCTACCTTGCGGAACTCGGTGCCGACCACGCCGGGGATGCCGTAGTGTTTGGCGAGCGACTCGTTGAGGAAGGCGTAATCCGCGTCGAGAACGGAACTGATGGGCCGGTCGCTGGTAAAGAGGTCCTGGAAGAACTGGATCGATTCTTCGTAGAGGGCGGCTCGCAACTTCGCGTCGAAGGTCGGGAAGAGTTTCTCGTTCTTCTCGTTGAATTCGTCGAAGCCGCGAACGTGGAGCCACTGGGTGCCGAACTCGATGGCGAGTGCGCGGGCCCGTGCGTCCTTCATCATGCGGGTGGTCTGTTCGGCGAGCACCTTCGGCTCGCGGAGCTTGCCGGCGGCGGCGAGCGCCCGCAGTTCGTCGTCGGGAACCGAGGCCCACAGGAAGTAGCTCAGGCGCGAGGCGAGTTCCCAGTCGTTGACCGGGCCGGGCTCTTTGCCCGCAGGCGGTTGCTCGATGCGGAACAGGAACGCGGGCGATACGAACACGCGGGAAAGCACGCCGCGGAACGCCTCATCGTGCGTCGTGCCCTTCTTGCGGATCGCCTGGTAAAGCCCGAGAAGTTCGTCCTTCTCTTGGGCGGCGAGCGGCCGGCGGTAGGCCTTCGCGGAGAAGGCGAGCAACGCGTCGAGTTGCTTCGGGATCGCGGCTTGAACGTCCTTCTCGAATTCATCCGCCCGCTTCTGAAACACCGGCCGCTGGCTCTCGAAATAGTTCAGCAGTTCTTTCGGCTGATCCTGCGTGACGAAGCCGATGAACTGCGGCAGGTAGTCGTTCTCGGCCACGGCTTGCCGCGAAATGAAGCGATGATCCGTCCACAATTGGTCGAGCCGCTTCGTCTGCTCTTCGGTGAGGAAGAGCCTGCGGAGCGGTTCGTCTTCGCGGTGGAACATCTTCAGGCTTACGGTCTCGTCGGTCGGGATCACTTCCGAGAAGCAGAGGAACGGCGGGAAGAGGCGGCGAAACTCGGCGTGCCTCTGGAGCAGTTGTTTGATCGCGGCACCGTTCGGAGTGGCAACCAACCCTTTGGCCCCTTCCAGTGTGAACTCGACGGCGCGATCGGCGGCACCGTCGAGCTTGCCCTCCACGACGAACTCGCGGTCGCGGAACAGGCTTGCAGGCAGGCGAATTTCGATCGTGCGTCCAGACTCGGCGCCGAGGTTCGCGTCGGTGAAGCGGTTTGCGGGAAGCCCGAAGACGCCGCTCGGCTTGCCGAGCTTCGCAAGTTCGAGCCCTTGGAGAAGCACGCTGTCGAACGAGGCGAGGTTGTCGAACAACACGCGATCGGGGTTCTTGTCTTGGGCCGGGCGCGGGCCGGTGAGCAGTTTACGCACTTGCTCGGCGAGCTTTGCGGCGTCGGCCCGCTTCACGGGATCGAGCGCGATCGCTTTCCACTGGCCGAGTACCGAATCGGCGGGAACGAGCGGCCCGGCCACCGCGTTACCGGGGATGCTGGCACCTCGAACGAAGCTCCACACGGCCTTGTTCCCATGCGAGTCGGCGTGCGGGTTGCCCTCCAGAATCGAATCGGCAACGTCTTTACCGAGGTCCCACTTCCGCTGCGGCTTGTCCGTCTCGGCGATGCTGAACGCGAGGCCGGTCATATCGCAAACGTGGTCCGCGTTCTTGGCATCGACCACGAGCAAGAGCACGTCGCCCTTCTGAACCTTCGCAGTGAGTCCGGACGCCTTCACTTCCTTGCCGTAGGCAACGGGTCCTTCGGCGAGCACGCTGGCCTTTAGGCCGCGGCGATGCTCGATGCGGTAGGCCACGCCGTTGCCGCACGCCGGGTGGGCGTGCGTCACGGTCGCTGCGAGTGACACCGCGGTGTCAACGGGGCTGGTCCAGGCCGCGGCCACGTATTCCTGGGGCATCGGGTGAACGCCGATGCCGTGCGGTTGAATCGTGCCCGGAATCCGAATTACCGCGTCCGATGAATTCGACACCGCGACCGGGAGATCGGTGCCCTTCTTCTTCCAGCCGTTGATCGACTTCTGGTTCGGGTCGCTCGGCAGTGGGTCTTCCAGCAGCGTGATTGCACCGGCGGGAATGATGCGGAGCGGCTTGGTGAACGAGGCATCCACCTCCCCCGGCTTGAGCGCGAGTACCTCCCTCCACCGCTTCAAGAACTCGGGATCGAGCCCGTCCCGATTCGCGTTCGGGTCGGCGACCGCAGCCAGATACTTGTCCGCCTTCGCAAACAGCACGGCGAAATCGACCTCGCGCTGCGGGCCGAACGTCGCGTAGTCTTTCAACAGAAGAGGCGGTTGTCCCGGCGTCTCGAAGCGCGGCCGCTGCCACACGACATTGCCTTTGCCGTTCGGAAGCACGTCGCGCGCAGAAAGATGCAGCGTGACCTCGCTCTGACCCGGCACGGGCTTCACCGCGTACTTCAACGTCTGAACCGCGGCCACGGGCGGATCGTTGGCGATCTGACGTTCGACCTGCCCATACCGGTAGCTGCCGATGACTTGGAACTTCCACAGCGCCGTCTGCCAGCTTGCGACCTCGGCCGCGAGCGCGGGCACGTCCTTCTCCGTGGCGGTTCTCCAATGTGCTTGCAAAGACGAGAGCGGATACGATTTGGGTGGCACCGTGCTTCCAGCCGGTGCAGGGGTAGGGGTAGGAGCACCGGCTGGAAGCACGGTGCCACCCG
>JAYTGN010000032.1:0-41511 GCA_043733485.1 Gemmataceae bacterium | reverse complement strand
TGGGTGGGGTACTCGCCACCCCCTTCCACCTGCCCCCGGCGAGCGCCGCCCCGCCCGAAGCGCCACTGCCGCCGGAAGCGCGGCAACCGGCCGCGCCGCCCGCCAAGGTGAACGCCAGCGGGATCGAGTACAACCGCGACATCCGCCCGATCCTGGCGGAGAACTGCTTCGCGTGCCACGGGGCGGACAGCGCCGCCCGCAAGGGCGGGCTGCGGATCGATCGGCGCGAGGACGCCGTCGAGGCGAAGGCCATCGTGCCCGGCAAGCCGACCGAGAGCGAGATGATCCGGCGCGTCCTCGCGGACGCCGCCGACAAGGACCTGATGCCGCCGGTCAAGACGAACAAGAAGCTCAAACCGGAGCAGATCGCGCTGCTCAAGAAGTGGGTCGGGGCCGGCGCGGAGTACCAGCCGCACTGGTCGTTCATCGCGCCGACGCGCGCGGCCCTTCCCGCGGTGAAGGACAAGAACTGGGTGCGCAACCCGATCGACAATTTCGTCCTGGCGAGGCTCGACGCCGCCGGGCTGAAGCCGGCCCCGGAGGCCGACCGCCGCACCATCGCCCGGCGGCTCGCGTTCGACCTCACCGGCCTGCCGCCCGACCCGGCCGATGTGGAGGCGTTCGCGAACGACAAGTCCGAGATGTGGTACGAGAAGTACGTCGAGAAGTTGCTCGCGGCGCCGCAGTGGGGCGAGCACCGCGGCCGGTACTGGCTCGACTACGCCCGCTACGGCGACACCCACGGCATCCACATCGACAACTACCGCGAAATCTGGGCCTACCGCGAGTGGGTCATTCGCGCCTTCAACGCGAATCAACCCTTCGATCAGTTCACGATCGAGCAACTCGCCGGAGACTTGCTACCGAACCCGACGCTCGATCAACTCATCGCCACCGGGTTCAACCGCTGCAACATCACCACGAGCGAAGGCGGCGCGATCAACGAAGAGTACCTCGTGCTGTACACCCGCGATCGCACCGAGACCGTGAATCAGGTGTGGATGGGGCTCACGGCGGGTTGTGCGGTCTGCCACGACCACAAGTTCGATCCGATCTCGCAGCGCGATTTCTACAGCATGTCCGCGTTCTTCAACAACACCACGCAAGCGGCAATGGACGGGAACGTGCAGAACACGCCGCCGATCATTCCCGTGCCGAAAAGCGAGGACCGCCCGCGGCTCGAATCGCTGACGAAGGAACTCGCCGCCGCCAAGGCAAAGTTGGAGGCGCGTAAACTGTCCGCCAAGGTCGATCACAAGGAGTGGCTGAAGACGGCCAAGCCCGAGGACTTCAAGAATAGCCTGCCCGCCGCCGGGCTCGTGTTTCACGCACCGCTCAACGAGGGCACCGGAAACAGCACGACGTTCCAGGTGAACGGCAAGGATCGCCTCGTGAAGTTCGACAAAGGTTACGATTGGTCCGTCGACCGCAGGGAGAAGCAGAAAGCGTTCGTGATCCGCTCCGGCGACACGATCGAACTCAAGGACGTGGGCGACTTCGATCGCACGCAGTCGTTCGCGATTTCCACTTGGGTGCAGATCACCAAGAAGAATGCGAACGGTGCCATCGTCGGCCGCATGGACGAGGCCAACGGGCATCGCGGCTGGGATCTCTGGATTCAAAACGACCGCGTCGGCATGCACGTCATCAACAACTTCCCGTCCGACGCCGTGAAGGTCGTCGCGAACGCTCCGCTGCCAGTGGGCAAGTGGGTGAGCGTGACCGTGGCCTACGACGGCACGGGAAAATCCGGAGGCATCAAGGTCTACTACGACGGCGTCGTCCAACCCACGACCGTGGAAGCGGACACGCTGAAGTCCACTACCAGGACGACCGTGCCCCTCAAGATCGGCCAACGGCACACGACCGGTCGCGTCAACGGCATCGCCATTCAAGATCTCCGCATTTACGACCGGCCCGTCACGGCCATCGACGCCAAGCAACTCGCCGGCTCGCAACGCACCTTCGAGATTCTCTCCAAACCCGCAGACAAGCGCTTTCCTCCGGAAGAAGAGGAACTCTTCGCGTGGTGGTTGGTGTCGCAAGATAAGGCCTATCAAGTGGCGAGCGAGGCTGTTCGCGTGCTGCAAACGGAAGAGACCGGCATCAAGGGTCGGGGTACGATCGCCCACATTGCCGTGGAGAAGGCGACGCCGCCCGAAGCGTACATCCTCAACCGCGGCGACTACGACAAGCGCAAAGACAAGGTCGGCCCGGTCACGCCCAAAGCCCTGCCCGCGTTCGCCGACGGCTTGCCAAAGAATCGCCTCGGCTTCGCCAAGTGGTTGCTCAACCCCGAGCACCCGCTGACCACGCGCGTCACGGTGAACCGCTTCTGGCAGGAAGTCTTCGGCAACGGGCTCGTGAAATCGAGCGGCGACTTCGGCATCACCGGCGACTTGCCCAGCCATCCGGAACTCCTCGACTGGATGGCCATCGAGTTCCGCGAGAAGGGCTGGGACATCAAGAAGTTCTTCAAGATGATCGCGACCTCTTCTACCTATCGTCAGGCAACGACCGCGACGAAGGAGAAGATCGAGAAGGATCGCGACAATCGGTTGCTCTCGCGCGGCCCGCGCTACCGCATGGACGGCGAAATGATCCGCGACTACGCCCTCGCGGCCAGCGGCTTGCTCGTCAAGAAAATCGGCGGGCCGAGCGTGAAGCCGTACCAGCCGGACGGCGTGTGGGAAGCCGTCGCAATGCCCGGCAGCGATACCCGCAACTATAAGCGCGACTCCGGCGAGAGCCTCTATCGCCGCAGCCTGTACACGTTCTGGAAGCGCTCGGCTCCGCCCGCGTCCATGGAGATTTTCAACGCTCCCAACCGCGAGACGTGTACCGTTCGCCGCGAGCGAACCAACACGCCGCTCCAGGCGCTCGTGACCTTGAACGATATTCAACTCGTGGAAGCGGCCCGAACCCTCGCCGAGAAGGCGTTGAAGGAAGGCGGCACGACGTCGACCACCCGCCTCGATTTCATCGCAAGGCGACTCCTGGCCCGGCCGTTCACGGCGGAGGAACTGAAGATCGTCGAGGCGATTACGAGCGAGTTGTACGCTCACTTCAAGGAGAAGCCCGAGGAAGCGAAGAAGCTGATCGCCTTCGGCGAATCCAAGCCCGATCCGAAGGTGGACGTGGCGTACCTCGCGGCCTACACGATGGTCGTGAACCAGTTGCTGAACCTGGACGAAGTGTTGAATAAGTGAGGAACTTGAAGTCGCAATTTGCGATATCAAGATTGCAAGCACTGATTGAGAAGCGAGTTACGACCGAAACTTGAGATCGCAATTTGTGATCTCAAAGAGAACACGATGCCGCGAAAGAAGCTAGAACCGGAATCGGCGATCACGCCGCTCATGATTGAGTCGCGAATCTATGTGATTCGCGGTGTTCGAGTTATGCTCGATTCCGACCTCGCCGAACTTTACGAAGTCGAGACAAAAGTTCTGAACCAATCGGTAGATCGAAACCCGGATCGGTTCCCGGAGGATTTTGCGTTTTATCTTTCCCCGCAAGAGGTTACTAACTTGAAGTCACAAATTGTGACTTCAAGTTCGGGCTATGGTGGTCGTCGAAAACCTAATCGCGTGTTCACCGAACATGGCGTCGCGATGCTCTCAAGTGTACTTCGTTCGAAGATTGCCGTTCGCGTGAACATCGACATCATCCGCACCTTCATCCGGATGCGGCACCTGTTCGCCACGCCCGGTGAGCTGGTCTCCCAACTTCAGAAGCTCTCGGAAACCGTTCAACTTCACGATACTCAGATCAAAGCGATCATCGACGTGCTGCAGCAAATGGCTGCGCCATCGATAGTAGATTCACCCAAACGCCGCATCGGCTTCAACGCCGAAACCGAGGACCAATCATGAACCCTCTCGAACAATACACACTGAACCAGACACGCCGGCAGTTCTTCGCTTCGAGTGGGATCTCGCTCGGAGCCGCGGCGTTCGCCACACTCGGCGGCAAGGCGGTCGAGATCGCCCCGATGCCCCGCATCGGCGCGGACAGCCTCACCGGGCTCGACGCCGCCCTCGCCCAAACCCACTTCCCCACCAAGTGCAAGAACGTCATCTACCTGCACATGCTCGGCGGTCCCGCCCAGATGGACCTCTACGACTACAAGCCGAAGATGGTCGACTACTACGACAAAGACCTGCCCGAGAGCATCCGCAAGGGGCAGCGGCTCACGACCATGACCAGCGGCCAAGCCCGCTTCCCCATCGCGCCGAGCAAGTACCGCTTCAAGCAGCAGGGCCAATGCGGTATGTGGATGAACGACGAACTCCTGACGCACACCGCCAAGATGGCGGACGACATGGTCTTCATCCGCAGCATGCACACCGAGGCGATCAACCACGAGCCCGCCGTCACCAACATGCAGACCGGCAACCAAGTCACTGGCCGGCCCTGTATCGGCGCTTGGGTCAGCTACGGGCTCGGCAGCCTGAATCAGAACCTGCCGACGTTCGTGGTCATGGTCGCCAAGCCGAGCAACACCGAACAGATCCAGGCCATCTCGGCCCGGCTGTGGCAATCGGGCTTCCTGCCCGGGCAGAATGCGGCCGTTTCGTTTCGGGCGGCCAGCGACCCGATCCTCTACATCAACAACCCGCCCGGCGTCGATGAAGCCACCCGCCGCAAGACCCTCGACGGCCTCAACAAGCTGAACGAACTCGGCTTCTCGAAAACGCTCGACCCCGAGACGCAGACCCGCATCGCCCAGTACGAGATGGCCTTCCGCATGCAAACCAGCGTGCCGGAACTCGCCGACCTCTCGAAGGAAGACGCCAAGACCTTCGACCTGTACGGGCCCGACGCCAAGAAGCCCGGCACCTTCGCCAACACGGTGCTGACCGCTCGCCGGCTCGTCGAGAAGGGCGTCCGCTTCGTCCAGATCTACCACAACAACTGGGACCACCACGGCAACCTGCCCGGCCGCATGACCGACCAGTGCCGCGACGTCGACCAGGCTTCGGCGGGCCTCATCCAGGACTTGAAGCGGAAGGGCTTGTTCGAATCCACGCTCGTGATCTGGGGCGGTGAGTTCGGCCGCACCATCTACAGCCAGGGCGGGCTCTCGAAAACCAACTACGGCCGCGATCACCATCCGCGCTGCTTCACGATGTGGATGGCCGGCGGCGGCACGAAGGGCGGCACCATCTACGGCGAGACCGACGACTTCAGCTACAACATCGTGAAGGACCCGTGCCACATCCACGACTTCCACGCCACGATCCTGAAGCTGCTAGGCATCGACCACGACCGCTTCACGTTCAAGTATCAGGGCCTCGACCAGAAGCTCACCGGCGTGGAGAAGGCGACTCCGATCAAAGCGCTGATCGGATGACGCCGTGCCCGGTTCGGTCGCGAAACCCTTCTCATTCCTCGGGGAAAGAGGGGCCTCGGCCTTACAAACGCAAAACCGGTCACGACCCGCGAATTCGCTACGGAAATGGGCGTTTCGAATGACCGGCGGGTGGTCACACCGGTCGCGTTCGCTTTGGGCCTCGCCGCAACCGCCAAACTGGCTTCCGCCTGCGACAACGGCCAGCATGACTAGACCGGTCATGGTCCGACTCTTTGTGTGAATAATGCGATTGGACATGGCACCTCCGAAGTGTGGAGTGGCAGGCGCGGGAAGCATACATTCCGTTTTCGCAAGTGCAAGTGCGAGGCGAATCGGAAGAGGAGTCGATCAGGCGGCGGAAGGGGACGGGCGGTTGCGGAGCGTTAGGTTTGGCGATAGACTGCTGTCGGTGGTGGACCTCGGAGTTGAATCTATGACCGCTGTACCACCACTGCCGCTCGCTGAAGTCACCCGTAGGGCCATCGGAGTGCTGGCTCGGGAACTCGGGCCGGTCGACGCTGCCCGGTTCGTGGCGCAGTTTTCCGGCGGGTCCGGGGACTACACGATCGACCGAGTCGCACTGTTCGCCGGCCGTTCGGTGGCGGAGTTGGCCGCCGACATCCGTGCCTCAGTCGCCGCATCAGCGACCGATCAGATACATTAAACGCCGGCAGCGAAGACTCGTGCCACATTCACGGTATCGCCCACGACCGCTTTACGTACAAGTATCAGGGCCTCGACCAGAAGCTCACCGGCGTGGAGAAGGCGACTCCGATCAAGGAACTGATTGCGTGACCAACTGAGATCATTCCCCGAGGGACTCTTCGGGGAATCGCTCCTTCGGCCGCGGATAAATAAATTCGGTCATCCCCGAAAGGACCTGGGGCACGGAGATGCCTCGGCGACCGCCACAATTCATATCATACAGGCATCGGTGCCGAAGCGGACGAGCTGATGCAGTGCACGACTTGGATTTCGGTGACGAGTGCATCCTGAAGTGTGTCGATGCTCAGAGGAGCTAGCCAAATGCCTACAAAGTCCGTTCCAACCCCTTATCCGACATTTCTGACAAAGGATCTACTTCTCGATCCCGAGAATCCCCGCATCGTGGAGTTCGGTCTTGGTGAAAAGCCGACACAATTCGACATCATGAAGGCGCTGTGGGAGCGGATGGCAGTTAATGAAGTTGCGACTTCGATTGCCTGGAACGGGTACTTCCTGCACGAACCGCTCTTTATCGAGCAGGACGGCAAAGGGCAGTTAATCGTCATCGAAGGGAATCGCCGATTGACGGCCGTCAAACTCTTGCTGGATGCCGACCTGCGAAAAAGGGTCGGAGCAACCGATCTGCCGGACATCGACAAGATCGACAAGAACAGACGAGAGGAACTGACTGAATTACCCGGGAAATTGACGACTCGTGTGGAGCTATGGCGATACCTGGGCTTCAAGCACGTCAACGGCCCTGCGGCATGGGGTGCCTATGCGAAGGCACAATATGTCTCAAAGGTACACAACGAATATGATGTACCGCTACCACAGATTGCTCAACAGATCGGCGACTACAATAACACAGTGGAGCGCCAGTATCACGGGCTGATGGTAATTGAGCAAGCGGAGCGTTCAAAGGTATTCGACCGAACAAATGTGAAGCGGAAGAAGGGTTTTGAGTTCAGCCACATTTACGAGGGATTGAGCCGGGAGGGCATTCAGAAGTTCCTCGGGCTCACCCGTGAATCTCGCAGCAAGAAGGATCCAGTCCCAAGTAACAAGGTTAAGAACCTCGGCGAGCTGCTTGAGTGGCTCTACGGGAACTACGCGAAAAACATCGAACCAAGGATGAGGACGCAGGCAAAAGACCTCGAAGTGCTGAGTTCTGTGCTTCTGTCCAAAGACGGTGTTACTGCACTGCGCAACGGGCTTAGCCTGGAACTCGCCAGAGATGCTTCTCTCGGAGATGCGCAGCTGCTGAAGCAAGCACTTAACCAGGGTAAAGTGAGCCTTCAGGATTCCGTGGGGCTCGTTACCACCGGATTCGATCCCGGCGACGAACATTCTTTTTCTCTGGCGCAATCTATTGAGCTTTTGGCAGAAGACTTAGTCGAGTCGATGCGATCCAAGCGACGTAAGAAGAAAAAATTGTCGCAGGGGTCAGACGACGATGCGTAGTCTCCTCGATATCTCCGCGACAACCGATGCGATTGAGGACCTCGCCGATTGGGTCGAGATCTCCACCTTCTTTCATGATGACAGAACAGTCTCCCAGGAAGACCTCGTGCGGTCGCTGGTGCGCGCAGGTGGCGACAGAGCCGAGCAGAGTGCCCGAGAAAAAGCTATCGAAGCATTTGACGAACTCTCCTCGAGAGAGTCAGCAATGGGAAGCGACGTTGCGGCGTTCCCATTCTCGTCCTATCCGTTTGAAGTCGATGGCGATGTCCTGAAACGGACTGCCGAGCCATTCGATTCCAGCAATACGGGCTTGCTTTACGCGTTTCTATTGGCGATTACGCGCGCCAGCATGGATTCAAAGTCAAGAAGACTCAACGAGATTGACCCGACAATCCTCTTCGAGGAATTGTGCGCAGAAAGTCTCTGCCAATTCTGGGGCGGACGATCCGCTTTGGCCGATGTTTTTGTCACAGGGACTAGCAACCGTTCGATTCCTCCAGGTGCCACACGGCGATTTCCTCGATTGATCGACGCACTAGCTCGCCATCTCCATGAGGGATTGGGTTGGAAAGCGGGAGCAATCTCTCCTGGTGCGGGCGACGGCGGCCTCGATCTGGCAGTATGGCGAAAGTTTCAGGATAAACGTCCGGGCAACCTCGTCGGCTTCGCACAGTGCAAAACCGGCGAACATTGGCGCGATCATCTGGGCCGACACAATCCTCGCAGCATCAGCACAAGATTCTTCAGTGCCAGAACTGTGCTGGCCCCACTGCCAATTTACATGGTTCCTTGCCGTGTCAGTCTTGACGAGTGGACTCACGTTATGGAGCAACATTCCGGACTTCTGTTCGATCGCTGTAGGATCGCACACTTCGGAACATACACGTCATCAGCCATCGTCAAGAATTGTGAAACTTGGCTGAATGCCGCGATCAATCGCGAAATGAATGGCCTGATCGAAAGAGGACTTCGATCGGCACCCGTACCCATCGCATCGGGGAGGATCCGATGAGACACCGTTTCCATGCGATCTGCCCCTATTTTGCGATGTTTCCTGAATCGTTCGCAGAGAAGTGGATCGAACGACTAACACGCCGAGGCGATGTCGTGCTCGACTTGTTCAGTGGTCGGGGGACCACGGCAACTTGCTCGTTACTCCTGGAACGAAAGGCCATTGCATCGGACGTCAACGACGTGGCCTACTGCCTCACGAAGGCCAAGACGAACGCACCAACTCGTGAGACGGCCTTGAAGAAAGTGCGAAAGTTACGCAGTGAGTTTTCGAGTAGACGGTTTGGTCGCGAAGCCGAGAAACTGCCGGAGTTCTTCCACCATGCGTTCCATCCGCAAACATTGAAGCAGATTCTCTTCCTGCGGTGTGCCCTTGAGTGGCGAACTCAAAAGACTGACACGATGATCGCTGCTTTGGCACTGGGTGCGCTGCACGGCGAAGCAGACAAGTCGAGCGCGTACTTCAGCAACCAGATGCCGCGAACGATCAGCACTAAACCGGGCTACTCCGTTAAGTTCTGGGCAGCGAGATCGATGGTCGCCCCGGAACGCAATGTCTTCGATCTCCTGGAGGCGGCAGTCCAATATCGATACCGGAGCAGTCGGCCCACAGGCGAAGCGATCATTCTAAACCTGGACATGCGAATGCTGCCTCGAATGAAATCCCTCTTCCCCGGTCCCATACGCTGCGTCATCACTTCGCCGCCATACTTTGATGTGACGAATTTCGAGGAGGATCAATGGTTGCGGCTCTGGTTTCTCGGCGGACCACCTCATCCGACGACGAAGCGACTTTCGCGCGATGATCGACATGTCATTGAAGCGAGCTACTGGAGATTCATTGCCGATATGTGGCGTTCGTTGGGGAACATTCTCGCACGGTCGGCTCATGTGGTGTTGCGACTTGGCAGTTCACGACTGTCCACCGACGAACTAGAGCGGCAGATCGTGGCGACAAGCCACTTTTCCGGTCGAAAGGTGGAGTTGATTAGCACCGATTGCAGCGTGATTAAGAAGAGGCAAACAGATGCTTTTCGACCGGGGTCTGTCGGTTGCAAAGTCGAGATTGACTACCACTTCCGCATGACGGGGAAACGCCCCTAAGATCCCAGCCACCCGCTTCTTGCGGCAGTTCGAGGTCGGCCATGGCGTTGCCTCAAAAATAGACGTTGTCGTTGCAATCCGGATCGGACTCATGACTCGGTACCCCATCCGGAGCGGAGGCTTCGCTCCGCTCCGGGCGGAGCGATCACCAGTCCGCGCCGAGGACCTCGCCGCCACCGCGAGTGAAGGCGGCTTTCAACGTCTTCTCCGAGACGGCCTTCACGTTCACCGCCCGGACGGAGCCGTCGCCCAGCAGCATCTGACACACATCGTTCTTGCCCACCGCGTTCAACTTCGGCAGCGGCTTCTTCGGGTCGAACGGATAGTCGCCGGGCTTGGCCCACGCCACCGCGTCGGCGCTCTCGACGACGATCACCGTGTTTGAAAGGCCATCGGTGAAGTCCGTGAACTTCAGCTTCTTCCCGGACTCGAAGCCCGCGCCGGGCCCCTTCACGCCGAGATAGTTGGTCGTGCCGTACCCGTCCTTTCCGAGGCCATTTACGACATTGGGATCGAGCGGCGAAAGGTACGTCTTGATGACGGCCTTGGACCACTTGCTGTTGTTGTCGCTGTCCCACGGTTCGTCCATCTTCATGTTCCGGTAGAGGTTATCCTGCTCGAGGAACGGCAAGATCGCGACGCGCCAACTGAGGATCGCCTTGCCGTTCTTGTCCACGATGTCCGTGGGAAGGTGGCCGTAAGCCGATTCGTAGTTGTGAACGGCGAGGCCGATCTGCTTGAGGTTGTTGCTGGACTGGCTGCGGCCGGCAGCTGCGCGGACTTTCTGAACTGCGGGAAGCAGCAGGCCGATGCCGATGGCGCCGAACCCGCCGACACTTGCGACCAGTTCCTTCGGCATCGTCGCGGTGAAGGCGAGGTCCTTGCCTTCTCGGCCGATCAACTTCGGATCGGCGAGCAGATCGTCGACGCGGCCGAGGGCGCCCAGCGCGAACACCGCGCCGAGAGCCTCCGGCAGATCCTGCGCCGACCGCGGCGTCTCGATCTTCGGATCGTACAGCTTGCCCTCGAACTCCTTGATTTGCTTCGCGATCTGCTGGCGTCCCAGATCCACGAGCGCCCGCACGGCCTTCTCGGCGTCGTCCGCCGCCGCCCCGTCCTTATAAGACGCTCGCACTTCGAGCTTGGCGTGTTCGCCGAGATCGAGTGCGATCATCAGTAGTTCCGCCTTGAGGATCGGCCGCACGTTCTCGGGAACTTCGTTGAGAGCACCGGCCGGGATCGGCAGGGCGGCAATGTTCGCGGCCGCGACCACGGGCCGCGTGGCCGCCAGCTTGATCGCGCCGGACAGCGGGCCGTCCTTCGCTGGCGGACGCGCAAAGTAACCCTCCAGCGAGCCCGCCTGACCGATGAGGGCGTGCCGGTTGTCGGGGAACGTCACTTCAATTCCGAGGTTCGCATCGGAGTAGACGACCTTCCCGGCAACGATCTTCCGTTCGGCTTTGGGCAAGTACGCGGTCGCCACTTTCGCCGGGGCGAACGGCTTCGAGAACGCGATGATGCCGAAGACTTGTGGCTCCTTCGCGGGGTCGTCCAGAAGTACGAACGCGGTGGCGCGGTCGATCGAGGATGGGGCCGGGACGAACTGCGAATCGAGGGTGCCGATGGCTTTGGCACCGGCGCGTTCCCAGGTCTTGCGGAGCCCCGAGAACATCTCGTTCTTCCAGAGGTCCGCGAGGCGGATGTGGACGAACCCGACAGCATCGGCCGGAACCATCGCGAGGTCCGCGTTCGGTTCCACGACGGCATCGGGTGCCGCGATGGCTTGAACGTCGGCGACGGGATCGAAAACGAGCATCGAGGCCAGCAGGGCCGCCACGAGGGCGGGGCCGCCGACGATTCGTGCGAACGAACGCATGAGATTCTCCGGAAGGAGGGACGGGTTGGGGCTCACGGGCAATCATATCCACGCCAGCCTTGCTTGAGGAGATGACGACGGAGCGGGCTTGCCGTTTCGCCAAAGGGGGGATTCCACACGGCTTCCAAAAGCCGGTACTCTGAATCTGGGTGGCACCGGCTTCCAGCCGGTGGATGTAGAACAGCGATGTCAGGTTAGGCTCTGTTTGATAAGTGCACAATTCGTGAACGCTAGTTCACCACGAAGGCACAAAGCTCACACAAAGGGCCACAAAGAGAAGCAAAGTTCATTACGATCCTTTGTGTTTCTTTGTGTGATCTTCGTGCCTCTGTGGTGAAATGTGCGAGAGGGAGAGAGAGCCTTTCCCAGGTTTGCAGTTCTCAAACAGAGCCTAGTGGAAACGCACCGCAGCTCGCCTCGCAAAGCGCACGGGGTGGAAGCCGGTGCCACCCCGAACTGCTACTCTGATGGAGATTCGCTTCCCTCCCGCGAGGCACTCATGAGCATCCCCACGCGGCCACTCGGCAACACCGGCGCGAACGTCTCCATTCTCGCACTCGGCGGCTGGCACATCGGCGACGTTCCGGACAAATCCGAAGCCATCCGCATCATGCACACCGCGCTCGATGAAGGCATGAACTTCTTCGACAACTGCTGGGACTACCACTGGGGCGGCAGCGAAGAGATCATGGGCCAGGCCCTCGCCGCGGACGGCGGCAAATGGCGGAAGAAGTGCTTCCTCATGAGCAAGGTCTGCGCCCGCGATGCGAAGAACGTGCGGAGCCAAATCGAGGACAGCCTGCGACGACTCCAGACCGATTGCATCGACCTGATGCAGATGCACGAGGTGAACTGGGACAACGACCCGGAATGGGTGATCGAGCAAGGCGGGCTCGCGGAATTGCTCAAGTGCCAGCAGGAAGGCAAGGTGCGGTTCGTCGGGTTCACGGGTCACAAGTCGCCGCACATTCACTTGAAGATGATGCCCGTGTACAAGTGGCAAACGGTGCAGATGCCGATCAACGTGTGCGACCACTTCTACCGCAGCTTCGCGGCCCAGGTGATCCCGGAAGCGAAGAAAATCGGTGCCGGGTGCATCGGCATGAAGTCGTTCGGCGGGGGCAAACAGGGTTCCGCCAAGATCCTGGATTCGGGCATTGCCACACCGGAGGAGTGCCTCCGCTTCTCGCTGATGCAGGATGTGGCGGCGGTGGTCACGGGCATCGACTCGATGGCGATATTGCAACAGGACCTGAAGATCGCCCGCGAGTTCAAGCCGCTGGAGAAGGGCGAACTCGATTCGCTGTTGAAGCGAGTGCGGCCACAGGCTGGCGACGGCCGGCACGAGCGGTTCAAATCCACCATCGACTTCGACGGCCCGTACCATCGCCAACAGCACGACTTCGAACCGGTGACGGCATGACGCTTTCCTGCCCGTATTGCAATCACTCGTTTACGACTGAGGCTGAAGGCCGAGTGTCGTGTCCGCGCTGCGGCGAATCGATTGCGGGGCGGAGCGAAGCGGTCGCGCCTCCCGTTCGCGTGACTTACGACAACAGGTTACCAAAGCAGCACCCGTTCTCCGCCGTCCTCGTGGTCTTGGCTGTCCTCGTTCTGTCGGGGCTCGTGATCGCATACCTGCTCATCCCCCGTGCAAAACCGGATCGGGTGCCACCCGATCCACTGGAGTTCGCCACGCCGCCGCTTCAACTGTCCGGCCTTGGCTATCTTCCTTCCAATTGCAACCTCGTATTCGCGGTACAGCCTGGTCCGCTCCTCGTTTATGCCGAGAAGACCAAGCAAGACCCCGTCGAACTGCTGACGAAGAACCGCGTCCCGGCTTCGGTACTCGGAGCGCTCGCCCAAGCCGGCATCACGCTTCAACAGATCGATCACTTCGTTGGCGGATTCCTCATCCCGGACCTCAACGAAGAGCCGCGAATCTGCCTCGTACTCGTGCTGCGCACGCCGCTCGCCGATGAAGCGAGGTTCCTCGAACAACTGAACGCCAAGCGCAGCGAGAGCGCGAATCGCTTCGAAGTGAAGTTCGACAACCTTCCGATGAAGCTGTCGAAAGTGTCGGGAACGACGTGGGTCTTCGGCTTCACCGAGAAGGATTTAGTCGGTGCCGAGTTGTCGCCGAGTTGTCGGGAGTTGATTCGAGAGTGGGTGCCGACCGATGCGGCAATGTGGGTCGCGGCAGACACCGCACGGTGGAGCGAGAAGCCGATCCTGAAGCTATTGAAGAAGGAGTGGCTGCCCATCCTGGCGAAGGGCCGTGCCGCGACTGTGAGCCTCAGTTTCGCGGACGAGGCGAAGTTGCGCGTGGCCGTGCGGTGCGTCGATACGGACGCCAGCGACAAACTCTTCGCCTACTTCAAGGGGAAGGCGACGGGCGAACGCTCCCTGGCGAGCAGTGCCGGCGAATGGACCAAGCTCGAAGTGGTTGCCGACCCCAAGGACACTTTCACCACCGTGAAGGGCTTCCTCGACGACGCGGGCCGTTGAATCACTTCTCAATTCCGTGCAGCGGCCCACCCCGCGCGAAGAGCGCATCGACGCGGCGGACCACGGCCGGGTCGGATTCCAACGGCGGCGGCATGTGCGGCTTCAACCTGGCGTCGATCACCAGCGACCCGCGACAACCCCAGTGCTTCCGATCCACGAACGCCTCCACGCCGTGAATGTCGTTCGCGGGATCGGACCGCGTGAAGACCACCCACACGAAGTTGTTCAAGGTTCGTGCCGTGAACTCGGAATCGTCCACGACCACGATCAGCGGGAATGAACGAAGCGAAGCCAACGAGTCGCAGTGGCGCTCGACGCTCGCACTGCGGGCAGCTTGAATCGCCAGTACGCCCGGCATCACGATTCGTGGCGAAGTAAATCCCTCGGGCAGCTTCAACTCGCTCGGCAGCACGGTGCCGAGGTCGCGCCGCTTCGGACCCGCTGCCGCGATCACGACCTTCGAACCTGCGTTCAACCCCATGCCGGACGAGTAGTCGAGCGTGTCCATCGTCGTGCGGGTGTGGAAGTGCAGGTCCGCTTCCCAGTCCACGCGTTCGAGCACGTGGCGGAAGTACGCCGGGATGTCGTGGATGTTTAGCGTCGGCTCGTCTTCCTTCGCCACGATGAAGAGGTACTTGGCGAGCGAGAGTTGCCCCTGGCCGAGGATGGCGCTCGCGGTGGTGAGCAGTTCCTGAGGCGTGCGACGACCGGCGTACGGCACGTAGCGCTCGCTGCCGATGGCCAGGAGCAGAGGATGAACGCCGGCCGCATCGACCGCGTGAACGGCGTGCAGGCCCGGGATGACCGAGGGAATGGCGGGTCCGGTGAGTTCGTGAATCAGTTCGCCGAACGCGGTGTCTTCCTGCGGCGGGCGGCCCACGACCGTGAACGGCCAGACCGCATCGCGGCGATGGTAAACCTTCTCGACTTTCATCACGGGGAATGGATGGGCGAGGCTGTAGTAGCCGAGGTGGTCGCCGAACGGTCCTTCGGATTTCGTTTGCGTCGGGTCGATGGTGCCGGTGAGAACGAAGTCAGCTTCCGCGGGGAAGGGAAGCCCTGGGAGCGCGGCCATCCTGGCCGCTCCTTGGAGCCGTCGAGTGAAGTGAGCCCAGCGGCCGGGACGGCCGCGCTCCCAGGCCGGACCTTCGGGTTGAACCATCGTTAAACGTCGACCGCCGAGCAGACCGGCGAAGGCGAGTTCGGGTAGGCCTTCGGGTAGCGGCATGACGGCGGAGAGCGCGAGGGCCGGCGGGCCGCCGACGATCACGTTCACGCGCAACGGTTCGCCGCGACGAATGGCGGCGGCATGGTGGACGCCGATGCCGCGGTGGATCTGGTAGTGCATCCCGACTTCGCGATCGCGTTCGAACTCGTTGCCCGCGAGTTGCACGCGGTACATGCCGAGGTTCGACTTCATCCAACCGGGTTGGTCCGGATGCTCGGTATAGACCTGAGGTAGCGTGATGAACGGTCCACCGTCGAGCGGCCAGCACTGGAGCGCGGGGAGCTGCGAGAGCGAGCAAGTGTGCGCGAGGATCGGACCGCGGCGCACGAGCTTCGGCCGCATCCGCCAGAGCAGGAACGGCAGGTCGCGGTAATGCCACGGTCGTTTGAAGGCGCGACTCGGGTCCGCCTTGAGTTCCACGAGCTTCCGAACCGCGGCGAGCGAATCGCGAAAGAGGAACCGCGCTCGCTCGGTCGTGCCGAACAGATTCGAGGCCATCGGGAACGGCGTGCCCTTCACCCGCGCGAAGAGAATCGCGGGGCCGGCGGCGGCATACACGCGACGATGGATCTCGGCCGCTTCCAGGTGCGGATCGATCTCCTGTTCGATCCGCAGAAGCTGTCCGCTTCGTTCCAGGTCGGCGAGGCACGCTCGCAGGTTCCGATAACCCATGTTCGATTCCGTACGAGTTCGTTCGACCCAATGGTTAACCGCCCAGTTGAGAAGGCGACAACTTTCCGGGAAGCCCAGAAGTCCGACTGGGCCGTATTCCTGCAGCTCCGGCGGGAATATTCTGGCGTTACGGCGAATTTAGAGTCGATTCCACCCAACTCCACTGGAACTCCCCCCAACGAGAGAATAAAGTTGTACGCAGGAACCCGGCGGTGGCTGGCGGTGTGAGCGCTCGATGTCTCGGCGAACACAAACTCTCATGACCCGCGTCGCGGGCGCGTTCGGCATGGCGCTGGCCATCGTCGCGGGGGTGCTGTTGCACTCGGCGTTCACCCAAACCTTCGGCCCATTGCTGGCCGTCTCGCTGCTGCTCTCCCTGCTCGCTTCGGTAGGTCTCATCGTATATGCCGCGGCACGGGAACGCACGGAGGCCGCCCGCCGCCAAGCGGACTTGCTCCCGGAAGTGCGGTCGCAAGTAGAGGAAGCACTGCGGCGGAATGAAACTCGCGGTTGCGACGGCGAACCGGGCACGTCGGAATACGAGATCGTCGGCTTCAATGGCACTCGACGCGCGACTCCGCTCGAGGATTCCACGCTCGTTGCCCAACTCGCCGTGACCCGCGACGTGACGGAACAGAAGCGGGCCGTGGAAGCAATGCGCCGAAGCGAAGAACTCTTCCGCGGCATCTTCGAGGGAAGTTCGGCCGGCATCTCGCTCACGAATGCCGAAGGCCGGTTCGTTTCGTGCAACCCGGCCTTCGCCGCCATGGTCGGTCGCACGGTCGCAGAAGTACTCGAACTCTCTCCGGAAGAGATCACGCACCCCGAAGACTGGGCTGGCCAAAAGCCACTGTTCGCCGAGGCTTGGGCGGGAACCCGCGACCGCTTCGACTATTCGAAGCGCTACCTCCGCCCCGATGGATCCGCGGTGTGGACGGAACTGTCGTTCTCAGCAATCCGCGGTACGAACCGCGAGTTTCACTACGGCCTGGGCGTGACCATCGACGTGACCGCGCGGCGGCAACTCGAAGACCAGTTGCAAGTGGCTCGGAAGTTGGAAGCGGTCGGGCGGCTCGCGGGAGGCGTGGCCCACGATTTCAACAACCTCCTCACGGGAATCGTGGGCAACCTCTCGCTCGTGCAGTTGCCTTCCGACGATCCCAATCTCGCCCTCCTCGCCGCGATCGACCAGGCTGCGAACCGGGCCGCCGACCTCACGCGCAAGTTGCTCGGGTTCGCCCGCCGCAGCCAACTCGTTCCCGTGCCCGTGCATCCCCGCGATGCCTTCGATGAACTCATTAAAACTCTGCGTCGGAAAATCGATCCGCGCATCCGAATCGCCATCGGCGTGGCATCGGGTTGCGGACTGGTGCTGGCCGACCCCGCGCTCATCGGCCAGGCGCTTCTGGATCTCGGGCTCAACGCTTGCGAGGCGATGCCGAACGGCGGCACGCTCACCCTCGCCGCCGGGCCGATTCAAGTGACGGCGGAGACGCCGGCCCGCCACCCCGATGCCCGCACTGGAGCCTACGTGCGGCTCTCCGTCGCGGACACGGGCACTGGCATGACCGACGCCGTCCTGGAACGCGTCTTCGAGCCGTTCTTCACGACGAAGGGAACCGGCAAGGGCACCGGCCTCGGCCTCGCCATGGTGCAAGGAATCGTGAAGCAGCACGGGGGCTGGGTCGAGTGCCACTCGTCTCCGGGATCGGGCACCCGCATCGACATCTACTTGGCGACGCTGGTCGCCATGCCGAGCGGCTCGCGCCTCATGCACGTCGGCAACGCGGCCGCGGCGACCCTGACGAACCTCGCCCTCGGCGACGTCACCCTCACCGAGACCGCGAAAAAAACCATCCTGCTCGTGGACGACGAACCGATGATCCGCACGCTCGGCCGCGTGGTCCTCGAACGCGCGGGCTATCGCGTGCTCTTGGCGGAAGACGGTGCGGAGGCGGTCGGCGTCTTCGCCCGCGAACGGAGCCAGATCGATCTCATCGTCATGGACATGACCATGCCGCGGCTCTCCGGCCGCGAGGCGTACCGGCAGATCGCCAGCCTCGGCCTGAAAGTTCCCGTTCTCTTTTCCTCGGGCTACTCGGCAGAAGACGTGTCCGATCTGGAAGGTTCGCTCGGGTTGCTGAGCAAGCCTTATCGCCCGCAGGAACTGGTCGCCGCCGTGCGCGAGGCCTTTAGCGGGAGGGACGCGATCCCCGCCGCCGGCATCTGATTTCACTTCGCCGGGAACACGGCCACGTCGAACGAATGAAACTGTTCTTTCCCACTCGCATCGCTCACGGTCAGGATCACGTTGCTCGGCCCGAGGTTGAACTTCACCGGAACGGTCCACGTGAGCGTGTCGCCCTGGAAGTGGGACTCGGGTTGGGTTTGCCCGCCGCCGGAATGCTAAAGTGTTCCGCGCAGGCCGGGCAGTCGATCTTCTGTTCGCCCGCCGATTCGGTGATGGGAATCACCTCGCGGCACTTCGGGCATCGCACGTCGATGAACACGATGAAGCTCCGCGCGGAGTAGATGAGTGAGCGTCCATTATTTCCGGTACCGGCTCTGAAATCAACCTTCGCTTCACACCGTTGTCGTCGAGGAACCGGTTCGATCTTCGCTTCTCCCCGCTGGCCCCGCGGGGAGAGGTGAAGAGAAACTCTTCGATCGCGGCACACCGGTTGCTTCTCTCCGGCTTTCCCTGGAGAGGACTTCCAATGCCCAACGCCGGGTTCGTTCCCCCTTGGCAGCGCTCCGTGATCGCGCTCTCCACCACGTTCGTGCTCGCAATTATCGTGTTGGCGCTCTTTTTCGCGCGATCGATCTTCATTCCCATTGCCCTGGCGGTCTTCTTCACGTTCGTGCTGACGCCCATGGTCATTCGGCTCCAGCACCGCGGGCTGGGCCGCATCGGGTCGGTGGCAGTGGTGGTGACCGCTTCCGTTTTGCTCAGCGTCGGTACGGGTGTCGTGCTCGCGCAGCAGGTCGCGAATCTCTCGGATGAAATTACGCAACCGGAACGAGCCGAGGCGTTCAAAGCCAAGATTGCCAGAAGCAAAGAGTCCATGAATCGGGACGGGGGCAACCACCTGGGCCGTTTGATTCAGGACGTCTCGGGGATCCTCCTTCCGAATCCTACGTCCGGGGAGCCGGTCCCCGTCACGATGCAGCCCGATTCCTCCGCAATCCTCGGACGCATGGAGGCTTATCTCGCTCCGACCGCGCAGATTCTCGCTCAGGCCGCCTTCACCTTCATCCTCACGATCTTCATGCTGCTCCGCCGCGAAGATTTGAGGAATCGCATGATCCGCCTCACCGGCCACGGCAAGGTGACGACCACCACCAAAGCGTTGGACGACGGATCCCGGCGCATCAGCAGCTACTTGCTGGCCCAACTCATCGTGAATGCGTGCTTCGGCCTGCTCATCGCGATCAGCTTGAAGGTGGTCGGCCTCAAACTCGTCCTCCTGTGGGGAGCGATTGCGTTCCTGATGCGGTACATCCCGTACCTCGGTGCGTGGATCGGGCTGCTTCCGCCGACGCTTTTTTCGCTCGTCATGTCGGACGGGTGGGCTCAACCCATCGCGGTGCTGGCGATTTTCGTGGTGTTGGAAGCGATCGTCAGCAATTTCGTGGAACCGCTCGTGTACGGCCGCAGCATGGGAATTTCGGAGGTGGCGCAACTGGTGGCCGCCGCGTTCTGGGCGTTCTTGTGGGGTCCGATTGGATTGATCCTGGCCGGTCCGCTCACGGCCTGCCTCCTCGTGCTCGGCAAGCACGTGAGCCGCTTCGAGTACTTCTCCATCCTGCTCGGGGACGAACCCGTACTCGCTCCGGACGTGATGTTCTACCAGCGGCTCACGGCGCGGGATCAGGATGAGGCCTCGGAACTCGCGCATCAAGCGCTCGACGAGAAGGGCGCGCTGGCCGTTTACGATGCGATCATCGTGCCCGCGCTCTGCCTGGCCAAGCGCGATCACAAGGACGGCGACTTCTCGTCCGAGGTTCTCTCGCAAATGGTGAATGCGGCGCGGGAAGTGGCCGACGAATTGGTCGTTTCTCAACCGGTCGAGCCGACGGTCACCGATCGCCGCGTCCGAATTTTGCTCTGCCCGGCTCGGGACGAGGCGGATCACGTCGCGGTGGAATTGCTGGCGTCCACGCTCGATCACGGCCGTTGGGAAGTGCAGGTGGCAGCCACCGACATGCTCGCTTCCGAACTCCTCACGCGCATCGAGACCTACCGACCTTCGGCGTTGATCGTGGGCTCGCTGCCGCCGGGCGAGATGTCGCACACGCGCTACCTCGTGACGCGCGTGCGGTCCAAGTTCCCGGACCTGAAGTTGATCGTCGGCCGATGGGGTCGCGGCGGCGATTTTCTCGCCGAGACCACGGCAGCGGAACGCACCGGAGCCGATTGGATGGATTCGACCATGGTCGAAACCCACAAGCGCCTGGCGGATTGGTTCGCGGTTTTCTCGGCGCAGGACAGCGAGGGGCAGGAGCGTCCCTGGAATCCCAATGCAATTGGCACACCGAATGCTTCTCTCACGACCGTCTGAGAATTCGAACCGCACCCACAACCGGATCAGGAGGACTTACGATGGCGGACGACACCAAGAACGCGATTAAGAACAGCATCGACGGGACCGCGAACGCGGCGAAGAAGATGACCGACCGCGGAGCCGAAACGGTGAACCGCGTCGGCAACATGGGCTCTTCCCAGGGCGGACAAGCCGTGATGGACAAGGCGAGCGACTACGCTCATCAGGCCAAGGAGAAGGTCGGCGAATGGGCCGGCGAAGCTCGCAACGCCGTCGGTGAATTCGCCGAACATGCGGGTGAAAAGGCCCAGAAGTGGGCCGGCGAAGCCTACGAAGTCGCGGCCGACAACGTCTCCGACTTCGGCAAGGAAGTGACGAAGCTCGTGCGCAATCACCCGCTTCCCGCCATCCTGATCGGCTTCGGCCTCGGCCTGCTGCTCGGTCGCACGGCTCGGATGGTCTGACCGTTCGTATGCAGTGCGAACACCTACGGACCGCAGGGATACCTTGCGGTCCGCGTTTCGTTCCCAACTCCACCATTCACCCAAACTCGCCGAGGAGCACTGCGATGGAAGCCACAATTGCCCAACCGATCGTTGCCGAACCCGCGAAGAGTTCGACGCAGATCGAGCACGACATGGAGAAGACGCGCGAATCGATCTCCGTGAAAGTCGAAGCGCTGGAGAGCCAGGTACTCGGCACGATCCAGACCGCGACGAACACCGTGACGGACACGGTCGATGCCGTGAAGGATGCCGTCGCCACGGCACCGAGCGCGGTCCGCGAAACGATCCAGGAGATCGTCCAAGTCGTGAAGGAATCCGTCGGTTCGATCTCCCTGTCGGGCTTCGTCCGCTCTCATCCGGGTGCCGTACTCGGCAGCTCGGCATTCACGGGCTTCCTGCTCGGCTTCCTGACCGGTGGCAGGAAAGCGGCTGCGCAGCCGACAGCGCCAATCGAGCCCGTTCAACGGTTCGCGGCTTCGACCGCGACACCAGCGCCCGCGGCGAGAACCGGTCTGCTCGCCGAGTTATTCGATCGACTCGGAGGCGAGGCCCGACAAGTCGGCGAGCTGATCCTCAGCAAGGCGCTCGCGTCGCTCAAGCAGAACGTCGAGACGCGCGTGCCCGAGGTCGTCGACTCCGTCGTGCAGCGGATGACGGGTTCCGTCGAAACTCGAACCCACGGCGACGCCAACCGCAACTTCGCAGCCCGCGTTTCCGTTTAAACGCGTACCTTTGGCACGACCCGTGCATTGAGATTTCTCATGCGGCGAGTCGCTGCAACCGGAACCCGATGGCCGGTTCCCATCGGTTGAGGATCGAACATGCAGAAGTTATTTGCCGCCGCGTTCTGTGCGACATTCGCTCTGGCTCCCATCGCTTGCAATAAGAGCCCCGAGGGCGGCACCCCCGGAACGGACGACTCGTTCAAGCTCGCAGGGGGAACGCCGATCCCGAACGCGATCAAGCAAGGCGATACGGAATCGGTGAAGGTCTCCGTGGAGCGCGGCAAGAACTTTCACAAGTCGGTCCGACTCGAGGCCAAGGGACCGGAGAAGATTCACGTGAGCCTCGACCGCAACCTCGTGAAGGACGGCGAATCCCCGGACGTGAACGTGAAGGTGCATCCGGCGGAAGAAGCCGCTGCTGGCGACTACAAGGTGATCGTCACGGGAACCACCGACAACGGCTCGCCGACGAACCTGGAACTGACCGTGAAAGTGATCAAGAAGTAATCGCGAGATCGACCTTCGGTCGAAGGCGATTCCAAAATTCACATGCCCGTAGTGGGAGAACAACCGTGACGACGTTGGTTACCGAATCGATGACGGATCGTGCGGAGAAGGTCGCCGACGCGAGCGGCGCGTCGTTGACCTCACTCCTCGGCGGAATTATTTCCGACGCCCAGACTCTCATCCGTCAACAGGCCGACATGTTGAAGGCCGAGGTGCGGGAAGACTTCAAGCGATCGAAGCGGGCCGCCGAGTTCGGCGCGCTGGGCATCGTCTTCTCAACCGTGGGCGCTCTGGGACTCGTGACCGCAGTCGCTTACCTTTTGCACGAACGATTTCAGTTCGCAATGTGGGCCTCGTGGGGCATCGTCGGCGGCCTCTTCCTGATCGTCGGCGTCGCACTGGCCCGAGTCAGCTACGTGCTGCTCGAACGAATCAACCCGCTCCCCGTCAAGAGCATGCACGCACTCCAAGACAACCTAACCTGGGACTCGAAAGCGAGCCCAGTTGCCCGATAGCCAGCTTCAGGGGAATTGGCACTTCGCCGAAATCCCGGTTTCAACTCGTTGAGGTCTCGACCATGTTCAGTCGCAATCGTTTCGGTCCGGCGATGTTGATGCTCTTCGGCGTCGCCTCGCTCACGGGCGGTGCCCCGGTGCAGGCTGCGGAGGACAAGGGCGACCACCACGCGCACTTCGCCAAGTGCGCGAAGGTCTGCGCGGACTGCCAGCTGCAGTGCGACATGTGCTTCGCCCACTGCCGCGGGCTCCTCGCGCAGGGGAAGAAAGAACACGAGATGACCACGCAGTTGTGCGTGGATTGCGCCGACTGCTGCAAGTTGGCCGCGAGCCTCAGCGCCCGCATGAGCCCGCTCTCCGTCGAAGCCTGCGACTGCTGTGCGAAGTGTTGCGATAAGTGTGCCGCGGCCTGCGAAAAGTTCCCTGACGACAAGCACATGGCGGAATGTGCGAAGTCGTGCCGCGACTGTGCCAAGTCGTGCCGGGAAATGATCCAGCACTTGAAGGGCTAATTCCCATTCCCCTCGCTGCACTGCAGCGAGGGTCGACATACACATACTCACACGAGGACTGACGATGACTCCGCAAGACAAGCCTCTGACTCGCCTGGGAAAGATTCGCTACGGCCTCGCGGCGATGCTGCTGGGGTTGCCGTTGCCGATCATCATCATCGCCTTCTTGTGGGGCGGATGTAGCGGCCGGTAATCGTTTCCCTCTCCCCCGAACCCCGGTCTCGTGCCGGGGTTTTTTCGTTTACCGCACAGTCAAACTGTGCGGGTCGTACCGGGGGCACGGTTCCTACCGCGCGGTGAGAATCGATTGTTTCGCCAAAGCCCGGTC
This sequence comes from Gemmataceae bacterium, assembly GCA_043733485.1. Classification (GTDB taxonomy): domain Bacteria; phylum Planctomycetota; class Planctomycetia; order Gemmatales; family Gemmataceae; genus Urbifossiella. The sequence continues at coordinate 17,950 of JAYTGN010000032.1, read as the reverse complement.
CGGTCGCGAGGGTCGAGCGGCCTGGAACCGATACTCCTGGCAAGCCGCTTTTGCTCTCGTTCCTGGAGAATCGGTATGTTCGTTCGCACCCTCTACGGTCTGGTTGCTCTCGCAGCCGCGGCCGGCTTCTCATTTGCCCAGCCCTTGAACTCGTCGTTCGGATCGCGACCGGCGGAAGCACCGCCTTCCACACCCGTCGCGTATTCGGGCACGACCGTGAAGTTGCCCATCCCGACGAAAGTGGAGTCGACGAACCGCGCGGCCCGCTTGCTGCGTCCCGTCGCCGAGCAACCCGCGACGCCGATGAATGCGTCGCCCTTGCCGGTCGCGGTGAATCCCGCGGCCCCTCCCGGATTCAACGGCCCTTGCCCCGTGTACGACTCCGGGGACGAAAGCGAGGGCATGGGAGCCCCCGGCCGCTTCTGGGCCAGCGGCCAATGGCTGTTTTGGGCCACGTCCGGTCAGCCGCTGCCGGTACTCGCCACCACGGCCCCGGCCGGCACTGATCGTTCCCTCGCCGGCGTGGCCGGCCTCCCCACCACGACCAATCTTTTCGGCGGCGACCGAGCCAACAAAGACTTCCGCAACGGCTACCGCCTCAACGCCGGCTGGTGGTGCGACGATTGCAGTACCTGCGGCATCGAAGGCGATTTCTTCTTCCTGGGCAACAGCGTCAATCGCTTCGCCGCGGCCTCCGACGGCTCGCAGATTCTCACGCGGCCTTTCGTGAACGCCCTCACCGGCCGCCCGGACGTGGAACTGGTTTCGTCCCCTGGCGTGGTCGCCGGAGCCGTGACTTCCGAAGTGCGAAACAGCCTCATCGGCGGCGGCGTGAACGGCATTTGCAACCTCTGCGGCACACCCTGCGGCCGGCTCGACTTCCTCATCGGCTACCGCTACTGGAACGTCTCCGATTCCGTGCAGATCAACGAGAATCTGACCGCCCTCGCGAACCAGACCGCCGTGCCGGCCGGAACGCGATTCCAGATCACCGATCGGTTCGCGACCTCGAACAATTTCCACGGCGGGATGATCGGGCTCTCCGGCGAGAAGCAGCGAGGCCGATGGTTCGTGGGCGGGCGAGCCTCGGTGGCGCTCGGCGTGAACAGCCAAACGATCGACATCAGCGGTTCGACGGTCATCACGCCTCCGGGCGGCACGCCGACGAGCTACCCCGGTGGGCTGCTGACCCAGCCTTCGAACATCGGCCACTACACGCAATCCGCCTTTGCGGTGGTGCCCGAGGTGGGCGTGCGTGCGGGTGCTCAAATCACGGAACACGCCCGCGTGTTCGTGGGTTACAACTTCCTTTACATGAGCAACGTGGTTCGGGCCGGCGACCAGATCGACCTCCGGGTGAACCCGAACCAACTCCCGCCAAACAACGGCCTCGGCGGCCCGGCCCTGCCGGCCTTCACGCCGAAGACGACCGACTTCTGGGCTCAGGGGATCAGCCTCGGATTGGAATTGCGGTACTGATCCGTCCGGCCGCAAGCGGCACCTTCCGCATAGAATCATGGAATCTCCTCCCGAGGACATTCCATGATTCGCTCGCTTGTGGCCCTCGCTCTGATCACTTCTCCCCTCCTCGCCGTCGACGACAATTCCCCCGTTGCGGCCGAGGCCAAGCTCGTCAAACTGGCGGGTGGGTTCAAGTTCACCGAAGGCCCCGCGCCGGACGCCGACGGCAACGTCTACTTCACCGATCAACCCAACGACCGCATCCACATCTGGAGCACGGACGGCAAACTCTCCACGTTCCTCGAGCCGTGCGGCCGCTCCAACGGACTCTGCTTCGACAAGGAAGGCCGGCTCTGGGCCTGCGCCGACGAGAAGAACGAACTCTGGCGCATCGACGTGAAGACGAAAGAGAAGACGGTGCTCGTGAAGGAGTACAACGGCAAGTTGCTCAACGGCCCGAACGACATCTGGGTGCGACCCGACGGCGGTGCCTATTTCACCGATCCGTTCTACAAGCGGTCGTACTGGAAGCGCGGCCCGATCGAACAAGACTCGCAAGGCGTGTTCTTCTACTCGTCCACGGGCAAACTCACGCGCGTGGAAGCCGACGTGAAGCAGACCAACGGCATCATCGGCACCCCGGACGGCAAGACGCTCTACGTCGCCGACATCGGAGCCCGCAAAAGCTACTCCTACGACATTCAGGACGACGGCACGTTGAAGAACCGCCGACCGTTCTGCGAGATGGGCTCGGACGGGATGACCATCGATGAGAAAGGCAACGTCTACCTCACGCTCGGCAAGGCGGTCACGATCTTCGACAAGTCTGGGAAGCAGGTTGCGAAGATCGACGTGCCGGAGAGTTGCACGAACGTCTGCTTCGGCGGCAAGGAGAAGCAGACGCTGTTCATCACGGCGGGCACGAGCCTGTACTCGATCGAGATGAAGGTGCGGGGTGCGGCGCGGCAGTGACGCGCACCATCTCCGACCCCACCGAGCGATTGACGGACGGCAATCGCTCGGTTTCGCGGCACTTCAATCCCCGCGCAACTTCAAGTTGTACTGGGCGAGTTTCTCGCGCACCTCCGTTATCGAGGTCATGCCGAAATTCTTCGCTTCCAGCAGTTCGTCCGCAGAGCGCTGGCAGAGGTCGCCCAAGCTGCCGAGGGCCAGGCGATTCATGCACTTCCTTGCCCGGACCGAGAGGTTCAAATCGCTGACCGGCTTGTCGAGTACCGCCTGCTCCTCGGGGCTGAGGTTCTGCTGAGGCCGATAGCGGAACTCGTACTGCTTGCCTTGCTCCATCGATTGCCCGATGCGCAGTTGCTTGGCACCCATGATGGCGCGAACTTCCTCCAGCGACGTTTCCCCAAAGTTCTTGCTCGCCAGCAACTGCGCCTCGGACGCGCGGGTCAGGTCTCCGAGCGTGCGGATGTTCATCCGCTTTAGGCAATTCCGGCTCCGCACCGACAGTTCGAAATCGGCGATCGGATTCTCCATGACCTGGAGGTACTGCGTGCTGAGCTGCTCTTCGTCCGGGTTGTAGTACATCGAGAGCGAAGCTTCGGCGTCCTTGACGAAGAGCTTGGCGCGTTCGTCGTTCGGGTCGGACTTGGCGAGCCGGCGATAGCACTCGGTGGCCTTGTCGTACTGCTCGTTGTCTTCGTACAGCACGCCGAGGTTGTAGAACACGCCCTTGCCGATCGGCGGGTATTTGAGGCAGCGTTCGTAGAACCCGATGGCTTCGTGGTCGTTCCCGTGACGGTCGTTGAGGAAGCCGAGGCGGAAGAGGGCCCCGGCGTGGCGCGGTTCGAGCTCGATGGAGCGTTCGTAATGTTTGGCGGAGCGGGGCGAATCGCCCTCGGCCTCGGCGATGCCGCCTTCCTGGAAGTAGAACTCGGCGTTGTGTGCCGCGGCATCCTTGAGCTTCACCAGGATGGCTTTCGCCTCGGAAAGCTGGCCCTGGAGGCGGAGTACTCCGGCGCGCTGGAGCTGCACTTGCTGGGCGGCGTACCCAGACTTCTCCGCCTTCTCGAAGGAAGCCATCGCCTCCTTGTACTCGTGGCGGTTGACGTGTGCCTGGCCGAGGTAGAACGCGGCGAGCGGGCCTTCGGACTTTTCGAGGTTCTCGACCGACGAGGCCATGCTGCCGATGAAGTAGTGCGCGATGCCGAGCTTGAGGTGGATTTTCTTTTGCTGCGGACCGGCCGCCACCGCGAGGCGCTTGTTGAGAATCTCGATGATCTCACGGAGGGTGCGGATTTGCGGTCCGCCCTGGGCGAGCCCTTCGCGGAGCTTCGAGACCATGCCGCCTTCGAACTCTTCGCGTTCGACTAACAGTGCGCGCAGATCGATCAACGTTTCCGTCACGGTGGAACCTCGGGTCTCGTGTGCCGGGCCTTGCCGCGCGTCGGCCGATCGCGCGAGAGCCAGCGGTCAATTTGCAGGCCGAAGAGGGCAATGTAGCGATTCCTGCGCGCGAATGCCCAACTTTTACCTTCCAATCTGGAACGGTCGCTCCAGGCCAAGGCAAGACTTGCCGCTCGCCAGCCGCGACGATACGTTTTCAAACATCGAAACACCATCGCGGCTGCACCATGAACCGACGCTCCGCCTTCACGCTCCTCGAACTGCTCGTCGTCATCGCTATCATCGCGGTGCTGATCGGCCTGCTGCTCCCTGCGGTGCAGAAGGTGCGCGAAGCCGCCTCCCGCGCCAAGTGCCAGAACAACTTGCACCAGATCGGCCTCGCCGTTCACGGCTACTACGACAACCACAACGGCCAGTTCTTCCTCCACCATCCCTTCGACGCGGGCGTGGTGGCGAACACCGGCAACAGCAACTCCTTCGCCGAGATTTACTGGGAAGACAAGATCATGCCCTACATCGGGGGCGTCGGCGAAGTCGACGAATCGCTCTCGCGGAAGGGCATCCTTCTCCCCAGCGAAGCGATCTACCGCTGCCCGACGGACTCCTCGATTCGCAAACCCTTCGTCGATCCCGGCAGCGGCCAAATCGACGGCGTCGAGCACCGCACCAGCTACCTCATGAATTCGCTGCTCAGCCACAAGAGCCGTCGCTACGGCCACTGGACGCTCCTGCGGTTCGTGAACGACGTCGGCACCTCGCAGTTCGTTTCCTTCTCCGAACGCAATGCGAGCGTCTTTGAAGTGGTCAACGACGAGGATCCACGACAAGACGATTACGACATCTGGCTCGGCACCGGAATCACCAAGCCGTGGATTGCCTCGGACCGCCACACCGGCGTTGCGAACTACCTCTTCCTGGACGGCCACGTGGCCAGCTTGAAGTGGGAGACCGCGGTGATCGACATGTACCCGGACAAGCAGGTGCTCGCCTACGATGGGAGCTACCCGTGAAGCGGGCACTCGGGATGATGTTGCTCGTTTCGTGCGGTTGCGGAGGAGAGAAGCCGACGCCGATTGTCGCCACGGGTGCGAAGGATGCCGCTGTCGAGTTCTTCGGCGGGTTGACGACCTCCGATGCGCAGCGAGCCTACAGCGTCCTCGATGGGGAAAGCAAGCAGCGCGTCTCGGCCACGCAATTCAGCCCGCTGGTCCAGGCCTACTCGCGCAAGCTCGGCTACAGGGTCGAGCGCGTTCACATTTCGTCTTGCGAGGAGCGCGAGGAGAGTGCCACGGCCCACGTCGTCTTGATCGGCCATTCGGCCGGTCACTCGCGGCGATTCGAGGATGCCGTCACCCTGCGCCGTCGCGATGGCCATTGGGGAATTGTTCTGCCGGTGAACTTCGGACGGTACCCGCGATAGCCTGAGGGCGTTGTGTCGCCATCCATCCCAGCGCCTTCTCAAGCGACTCCATCGGAAGCCCGATCACGTTGCTCGCGAAGCCTTCCTCCACCGTGAGGTAGGGGTCGCTCGGCAACTCGATCGCGTAGGCCCCGCTGCACCCCTCCCACTTCCGCGTCTTCAGGTATGCGTCGATCTCGGAGTCGCTGAGCGGCTTCATCCGCACCAGGCTACGTTCCTGCCAGGTGAACTGCCAGTTGTCGGGGCGAAGCCAAAGGCAGACGCCCGTCCAGAGTTCGTGAACGGTGCCGGAAAGCGAGGTAATGATGCGGCGGGCGTCGGCCCCGTCTTCGGGTTTACCGACGACTTTGCCGTGAAGCCAACCGACGGTGTCGGCCGCGAGGATGAGGCCGTCGGGTTCGTGCTTGGCCACGGCCTCGGCCTTGAGCCACGCCAGTTCCGCGACGTAGTGCCGGCAATCGCCGAGGCGAGCCTCCGTCGGTTCGTCGATGTTGGAAGGTTTGACTTCGAATGTGTAGCCGGCCTGTTCCAGGAGCCAGCGGCGGCCCTGCGAGCCGCTCGCCAGGATCAGGCGGAACGGGAGTTGCTTTTCGCCCATGAATCGAGCACCTCGGCAAGCTTGGGCCCGAGACGAGCCGGCGTCAGTTCGGGCATGCAGATCATGTTCGGACAGGTCTTGAGGTAGCTGCCGGCGCAATGTACGGTCGTCTCGACAGCACCCTCGAACGCGCCGTACGGCCCGTGCTTCGCGACTCGGGTACAGGTATACGGGGCAACGCAAGGCTTTCCGAGCGCCGCAGCCAAGTGTAGTGGGCCGGTATCGTTGCCGACCATGACATCGACAGAAGCGAGGAGTGCGGCGAGTTGGGGTAGCGTGGTCTTGCCCGTGAAGTTGCGCGATGGCCCAGGAAGCGAGCGAATCACTTCGAGTGACATCGCGGTGTCATCGCCGGTGCCGACGAAGAGGCACGTTCCCGGTATCTCTCGAAGCAGTTCGGCGAAATGGCTCGGCGGCCAGCGCTTCGTCACCCACTTCGCCCCGACCGCGACGGCCACGATCGGGCGAGGCAGCCCTCGAAGTTCCGATTGCGCCCAGTCTCGCGCTTCCGCCGAAATCGGCACGTGGAACCGCTTCGGCAAGCCTCCCGCCCCTAAGGCCTCCACCACTCGCCAGTATCGATCCACCGCGTGAATGCGATCCGCATCGGGAACGCGAATCCGATCCGTGTAGGCGAAGAGGCTCCCTTCCCGGGCGTTCGCGAAACCGACCACGCGGGGAGAACGAGTTGCGAGGCACATCAGGCCGGTTCGCAACAGTCCTTGTAAGTCGATGACCAGATCGAACCGCCGGCTGCGGAGTTCGCGCGCGAATTGAACCGCGTACGACGCGGCACCAAAGAGGCCACGCTTTCGCGCTCCCCGATCGAAGCTTACGGTATCCGTCAGGTCGGGATGCCCGGCGAGGAGCGACTCGTACGCCTTGTTGACGACCCACATGATTTCGGCTTGCGGGAACTTGGTGCGAAGGGCCGAGAGCACCGGCAGCGCGTGAACGATGTCGCCGAGCGCGCTGGGCTTGATCAGCGCGATCCGTCGCGGATTTAGTTCCGCCAGCGGAACCATCGGAGTCCTTTCCCGTTTAGCCGCGACGCGCAGTCTGCGGAGCGGAGCGCGACATCGCCGGTCACGCTCCGCTCCGAGGACTCCGCGCCGCGGCTAAACTTGGTCAGACCGTGGGAACAACCGTGGCAGCAACATCAGCACCACCGCCAACAGCGCGACCGCCAGCACGAATGGCAGTGTGCCCGAGGCGTGTACCTGGAACAAGATCGAACCGAGGAGCGGCCCGAGAATGCGGCCGAGCGACGCAAACGATTGATTCACGCCCATCACTTCACCTTGCCGGGCCGGATCGGAACGCTTTGAAACCAGCGCCGAGACCGAGGGGTTCACAAACGCGAAGCCGATGACGGCAAGCGACATCGCAATGTAGAAAGCAGGCTTCAGCCAACTGGGTCGAAATGAGCTGTCCTCGAATACCCAGCTACCGAGGACCGCGGCTAATGCATTCGGCCGGGGAGCCAACCAGGCGACTCCCCCGAGTCCGGCGAGGCCGACGATCATCAGCACCACTCCGACCTTCAACAACTTCGCTTCGGTGTACTTCTTCAACATCGGCCGGTACGAGCCGCCCGCAAACAGGAGTACGAATCCGACCGTGGCGAACACGAGGAAGTTGTCGTCGTCCGACATGCCGAACGCGGACTTGGTGAGCAGGGCCAGCGTGGCCTCGAAGTTGGCGAAGGCGAAGATCGCCAGGAAGTAGATCAGGATCAACGTGCCGACCGTGGGCATCCGCAGCACCTCAACGGTCCGCCCGATGCTGAAGAATTCCTTGCCGGCCTTGTTCGCCGGATTGCGGGTTTCTTTAAAGCTGATCAAAGCGACGATGAGCGCGATGGCGGAGAGTACGGAGGCCAGCGCCCCGACGCCCCAGCGTTGATCGTCGAAGAGTGCCAGTCCGAAAAAAGCGATGAGCGGCCCGAGCGTGAACCCGGCTCCGAAGGCGATGCCGATGAGGGCCATGCCCTTGGCGCGTTTCTCGGGCGTCGTGCAGTCGGCGATCACGGCGGCGGCCGTACCCACGCTAGCCCCGGCAATGCCGGCTCCCACGCGCGAGACCAACAGGAGTGCTACGGCCAGGGTCGCCTCGCTCGCCGGCAGCGTGACCGCGTAGCCGTAGAGCGCGTAGAAGATCACCGAGCCGAGCAGGCTGATGAGCAGCACCGGCCGGCGGCCGATGCGATCCGAGATGCGGCCCCAGACAGGCGAGAAGATGAACTGCATGAGCGAGAACGACGAGAACAGAATGCCGATCATCGCGCCTTTCGCTTCCGGCGAAAGATCGGTGAGGTAGCGATCGACTTGCCGAGGCAACACCGGCAAGACGATGCCGAAGCCGAGCAAGTCGATGAACACGACGAGCCAGACGATGAAGAGGGCGGAGCCCTTCCGTTTCGATTCAGTCGGTACACTCATGCGGAGAAGATACGGAGACGCGCTGAACCGGGCGAGCCGTGCCTTGCGCCTTCGTTGGCGAACCCACGACTGGCGGCGCCGGCCCGTCACCTCGAGTTGCACTCGCTCCGCTTTGAGCTTGCTTGCTTCCGCGGAGTGGCTATCTTCCCGCGACGTTCCCGAACGCGCAGGAGGCCGGCCATGAAACTCTGGTTGATCGGTGGAATCCTGGTGGGCCTCCTCGGCGTCAGCCTCTACCTCGCGGCCGTGAAGCGATCCGCCCCCGCTCAGACGCCCAACGTGGCAATCGTGCTGGCGGAGGAACCGAAACCGACGCCGCCACCACTGGCTATTCAGCAAGTCGTGGACGTGACGGATCTCGAGCCACTTCTCGATCCGCCAGCGATCCCGTCAGCGGAGTCCGTAAGCCCCGGGGCTGTGATCACTCGCGTCGGTTACGAAGAATTGCTTCCGGTTGTGCAACCGTCGGTCGACGTGAAGCCGATCCCGAAGGCGCTGGAAGAGGAAATCTTCCGGTCGGAGCCCGGAGCGTTGCTCCTCGATAGCGATGCGGTAGCTGCACCGCGAATTCGACCGCGAAAGATTCTCGAAGCATACCTCGCCGGTGAGTGGGATTTCGACCAGCCTCCGAGCGTCGTGAAGCCGACGGCATTTGAAGTTCACGCCAAGTCAACGTCGCTCGCGCCGCTCTTCTTCCTCAGCGACTCGGACTTGCTCGAACGAGGATCAATCGCGAAGGCTCATTGTGAAGTCGTCGTCCGCCCCTCCTCCAGCCTCCACTCGGCGGCAAGTCAAGCACCGACCTCGCGGCTCGACTGGTACACCCGCTGGTACGGCAATGATCGACTTCCCATGTCGTTCGCTCCGGCCATTCTCGCCGAGCAACCGCGCAAGCGGTCTGATCAGGAGGAGCGGCGGGAACTGTTCTCGTTCTGGATCGGCGTCATGAGTTGGAACTGATCGCGGCTTTCCCGGACTTCATTCCCCTCTACAATGCCTCCGGTCGTTCACGCACTCACACCGGAGCACACCATGCGTTCGTTGTTCGCGGCCGCCGGGGTCGCACTTCTCACGGCTCTCACCGGGGCCTGCACGCCGGAAGAATCCAAGACCGCGACGGAAGCCGCTGCCGACAAGGGCACGGCAGTCGAATGGGCCGGTCTGAAATCGACGACGCCCGGCGACTGGAAAGAAGAGACGCCGTCCAGCAAATTGCGGCAGGGTCAGTTCAAGTTGCCGAAGGCCGAAGGAGACAAGGACGACGCCGAGGTGGCGATCTTCTTCTCGCCGGGCGGCGGCGGGGTCGAGGCCAATCTCAAGCGGCAGATCGCGGCGTTCCAGCCCGCCGAGGGCAAGGAGAAAGTCGGCGAGGTTCAGAAGAAACTGAAGCTCGGCGGCTCCGAAGCCGTGTACCAGACCGTGACCGGATCCTTCCTCAAGAAGCCCTTCCCGATGGCGGAAAAGGGCACGTTGATGCCGGGCTACAAGCAGATTTACGTGATCTTCGAAACCAAGGACGGGGCCGTGGCCTCGCTCTGGTTGCGCGGTCCGGAGAAGACCGTCGAGAAGCACAAGAAGGGCTTCGACGAGTGGGTCGAGGGATTCAAGTGAGTTCCAAGTTCCAGGTTCCAAGTACCAAGTTGAAAACCAATCTGGAACTTGGAACTTGGAACCTAGAACTTGGAAAAGATGCACTTCTTCGACTACCACCTGCCTGAGCACTTGATCGCGCAGCACCCGGCGGCGCGGCGCGACGACTCGCGATTGCTCGTCGTTCGCCGTGCGAGCGGCGACATCGAACATCGCGTCTTTCGTGAGTTGCCGGAGTTGCTTTCGCCCGGCGACTTGCTCGTACTCAACGACACGCGGGTGCTGCCGGCCCGCGTCGTCGGTACCCGCGAGGCGACCGGCGGAAAGTGGGAAGGGCTTTATCTGAAGCGGAACCCCGATGGCCTGTGGGAGATGCTCGCCCAGACGCGAGGCTATGCGAAGGAGGGCGAGGCGTTTGCGGTGGCTCGAGGGAACCCAGGGCAGCGAAACCCGGTTTCTGCTTTGGAAACCGAGTTTCTGTCTGAGGAAGAAACCCGGTTTCGAGGCCAGAAACCGGGTTTCAATCTTCGCCTCATCCTTGGCGGTCGCACAGCGGATCGCCGCTGGCTCATGGAGCCAGACCAGCCGGGTTCACCCGAAGAGTTGCTCGCGCGGTTCGGGCAGATTCCTCTGCCGCCGTACATCCGCAAGGGTCGGGCGAAAGACGACGACGCGGAGCGCTACCAGACGGTGTTCGCGGAGAAACTCGGCTCGGTCGCGGCACCGACTGCCGGGCTGCACTTCACGTCGGAACTGCTCGACCGCTTGAAGGAAAAGGGAATCGAGAACGCGCGGGTAACCCTGCACGTCGGGTTGGGCACGTTCGCGCCGGTGAAGGCGGACGACCCCGAGAAGCACGCCATTCACCGCGAATGGTGCGAAGTGACTGAGGCCGCGTGCGAGGCAATTCGCGCGTGCAAAGCGCGCGGCGGGAAAGTGCTAGCCGTCGGCACCACGGCCACGCGAACGCTCGAAACCGCCGGTGGGAAGCCCTTCCGCGGCGAGACGGACCTGTACATTCTTCCGCCGTTCGCGTTCCAGACCGTCGATGCGATGGTCACGAACTTCCACTTGCCCAAGACGACGCTGCTCTTGCTGGTGGGTGCGTTCGCGGGAAGTGATTTGCTCCGCCGGGCCTACGAAGAGGCGATCCGGCGCGAGTATCGGTTCTACAGCTACGGCGACGCGATGATCGTCCTCTGATCAGCCCTTCGACACCATCATGAAGCCAGTCACGCCGAGGCCGACCATGAGCAGCACGAGGCTCAGCAACGTGATGCCGCGAAGCAGGCCGTACATACTCCGGAGGCCTTCGAGCGCGTTCATCAGGTGCCACACGTCTTCGTTCTTGGTTTGAACGATGCGGCGGAACGAGTGCGAAGCTCCTCCGGTCCAGAAGCCGATGGAAAGGCACAGCAACGTGCCGGCACCGAGGCCCGCCGCCGGGGCGTAGTTGGTTTGCGTTTGAATCGCGTGGTACAGCGTGAGCCCGAAGAAGACGAGGAACGCGAGCCCGAGCAACTTCATGAGCAACGCGACGCTGCCCATGCCCTCGGCCAGTTCGCTGATCGTCTTGTTCTGTTCGTCCGTGAACTCGTATTGATTGGTGCGGGAGTCGGGAATCGTTGGCGTACTCATGGCATCCTCGGTGGGTTGAGTTTAAGGCTATTCGCTTGCCGCGTGAGAAGATTGTAACCGATGTCAGTCGATGGGCGAATTCACTTCATCGGTCCGAATCATTGCCGTTCCCAGTTCGGCCATCACCTTTTGCATCGGCTCGTAGGCGTCCTCGGCAATCGCAACGACCATCGGCCCCAGACGCTCGGACACCATCTGCCGCGTTTCCGGCCACTGCATCACGCCATCCGTGATCTCGGGCGAAGGAAATTCCACGACCAGTTTTCGTTCGGCCCGCGGCGGTGGAAGTTGCTTGCCGAGCAGGAAGAGGCGGCCCGCGGGCGAAAGCGGGAAGCCCGAACGATCCACGAACCACGAGTCGATATCGGAAAGGGCCAGACCCAGATCGGCGGCGCGGCGAAGCGAATGCGGGCTGAGCCGGAATCGCCGAATCGTTGGGGTCTCGCTCGTCAGCGGGTCGGCGTAGCGGCCGATCTCCGCTTCGAGCAGGAGGTCCGCTTGAGCCGCGTCCACGGTCAGCGTCACGCCGTCGTTGGCCACGGTGATGCAGCGGTGCGGCTTGCCCTCATAGTCGCGGTTGCCGATGAGCCGCAGTTGCGAAAGGGCCGGTTCCTTGCCGTCGGCCGTCATCCCAATGCGATCCGTGACGCGGACCACGACGATACCGCGGCCCACCGCTTCATCCAGATCCGCGGCGGTGGGAAACTCGACGAGTACCGCCGAACTGTAAACTGTGATGCGTTCGCGCTTGTTCGACCATCGCTGAAGCAGGTCGGCGACGTTCGGCGGCACGGGTCGCGTGCCGTGCCGGGCCAGCGTCTGCAGGATCATCGGAAGCGTGAGGCCCGATTCGAGCCCGCGATACGTCTGCTCGGGGTTCAGTTCCAGCGTGCAGGCCGGGCCGATTCCCTTCCAACGGGCGAACCGCGACAAGATGCCGATGAGTTCCGGCGTGAGCCCCTGCCGATAAGCGAGTACTTCAGCGTTCGGTTGCACGAGCAGCGTTTGCGGGAACGCGGGCGGCGAGACCGGGTCGGGTCCACCGGTAAGCAGGTTCTTGCCGAGGTCGGAGAGGCGAACGCAGAGGGAGCGGTTGGGTGGCACCGTGCTTCTAGCCGGTGCTGCATCGGATGCACCGGCTGGAAGCACGGTGCCACCCGACCCATTCGACCGGAGATTCCTCGTGACGGAACTGCTCGAAGCGCGATTCGCGGACGCGGTGAGCCGGCATCAGGCTGGGGACATCGCCGGTGCCGAGAATCTCTATCGCATCATCTTGGACGAAGACGCGAACCACACCGGGGCGCTTTGCAATCTCGGCGTCATTGTCTCGAAGACCGATCGGCCGGAAGCCGTGCGGCTTTACAGCGCCGCGATTGCCGCCAACCCCGGCCTGAAAGATGCCCACTTCAACCTCGGCAACCTGTACCGCAAACTCGGCCGCTCCCAAGACGCCGCCCACGCCTATCAAACCGCCCTGCGAATCGACCCGAACAACTCGCGCATCTACCTCAACCTCGGGCTCGCCGTCAGCGACGCCGGCGACTGGGGCTCGGCCATCGAGTGCTTCCGTCGGGCCGTCGGCCTCGAGCCGACCCTGCCCGATGCCTACAACCTGCTCGGCGACGCCCTCGGCCGCACCGGCCACCTCGACGACGCCCTCGAGGTCTTCCGCGAGTTCATCGTCCACTGCCCGGACGACCCCCGCGGGCACCACAACCTCGGCTTTTCCCTCGCTTTAAGGGGCGACTACGACGCGGCCGTGCTGGAACTCGAATTCGCGCTCAAGCTTCGCCCCGAGTATCCCGAGGCTCTCAACTCGCTCGGCGTCGCCTTCGAGGCACTCGGCCGAACCGACGAGGCGCAGGCACACTATCGGCAAGCCACCGAACTGCGGCCCGAACATGCGGATGCCTGGAGCAACCTCGGCACCAGCTATACCGAGCAGGGCCGCGTGAAGGAAGCGATCGAATCGCTTCGGAAGGCCCAGGACCTTCGCCTCGATGCCCGCACCGGCGACAATCTGTTGCTCGCCTTGTGCTACTCGTCAGAGCAATCGCCGGAGCAACTTCGCGATGAACACGTGGCATGGGCCGCGAGCTTCACCGACTCACTGGCACCTGCTGAACCGCTTCGCCGCGTGGCCAGCGATCCGAATCGTCGATTGAAGTTCGGTTACCTCTCGGGAGACTTTCGCAATCACACCGTGGCCGGGCTCATCGAACTGCTGCTGACGCACCACGACCGCAACCGCGTTCACGTGACGTGCTATGCGAACGTAACCAAGGCCGACGAAACGACGGACCGGCTCCGGCGGCTCGCGGATGCGTGGCGACCCGTGGCCGCGTTCCCGGACGCCAAAGTCTTCGAGATGATTCGAACCGACGAGATCGACGTACTCATCGACTTGAGCGGCCACACGGCCGGGAATCGCCTCCAGGTCTTCGCTCACCGACCCGCTGCGGTCCAGGCCACGCTCTTCGGCTACCCCGCGACCACCGGCATGAAGGCGATCGACTTCCGCATCACCGATGCCTTCGCCGACCCGCCCGGTGAAACGGAATCGCTGAGCGTCGAGTCGCTGTTGCGACTTCCGGACGTGGCCTGGGCCTACCGCCCGCCGGCGAACGCGCCCACGCCCAACGCACTCCCTTCGCAATCGCGCCGTACCTTCACGTTCGGGTGCTTGAACAATCCCGCCAAGCTCTCGACGGCTTGTACCGAAACCTGGGCCCGCGTGCTTCAGGCGGTACCCAAATCCCGGCTCGTGCTGCTCGCGGGCCGGTCCGCCGAAGCGGCCCGCGCCACCGCCGAACGCTTCACCGCGCTCGGCATCGCTTCCGACCGCCTCGAACTCGTCTATCGGCTTCCCACCAACGAGTACTTCGAAGCCTATCAACCGATCGACCTGGCCCTCGACCCGTTCCCGTTCAACGGCGGCGTGACGACCTGCGATGCCCTCTGGATGGGCGTGCCCGTACTCACCGTGGCCGGAAAGGATTACCGCTCGCGGCAGGGCGTGAGTATCTCGAACAATCTGGGCTTGCCGGAGTTCGTGGCCGACACGCCGAACAAGTTGGTGGAACTGGCGGCGATCTGGAGCGACCAGCGCGAGGGCCTGGCGGACCTGCGTGCCAGCCTTCGGGAAATGATGGAAGCGAGCCCCCTGACGCAGGGTGAGAAGTACGTCCGCAATCTGGAGGCGGCCCTGCGCGAAGTCTGGCAGCAGGGGTTGAAGTGATTTCCCGCGACTTCAGAACCCGGCCGCTCACGCGGCTCAGCTCGCCGATTATTCCTCGTCGTCGTCGTCGTCGTACTGCTTTTTCTTCTTCGGCTTCGACACGCTCGCTTTCCACTCGGTGGCGAACGCCTTGTTCACGCCGACGAGTTCGATGTAGCGGTCGGTGATCTGTCCCGGCTTGATGCCGCTGTTCGAGTAGATCGCCGCGCTGATCAGCCAGCCGAGGCCACCGAAGATCATGATGCCCAGCGCCAGCGAACTCGCATCCTTCGGCAGATCGTTCCACTCCACGATCAGCGCAATCGCATACACGACCCAGAACAAGAGCCCGAGCCAGACGTAGAGTTTGCGGTTGCGCCAGTGATTGCGGTGCCGGTTGCACACGGGCATCGTCAGCCGCATGGTCTTGCGCAAAATGAGCGAGACGATCAGCCACGGCAAGAGCCCGAAGAGAATGATGACGATCACCCACTGCGGCACCCAACTGAAGTGCTGGGTGGTCGTCGTTTCTTCTACGCCGCCGCCGCACCTCACGCAGAGCGGCGGAAATTCTTCGCCGCGCGCTTCGTCGCGATAGACGCGAATCTTGGCCATCGGTACGGGCTCCTTCGCATTGTGGTTGGCCGATTGTATCGCCTTTGCGGCCGCGCCGCACCCGCTCCGCGACACCATTCGGATTGCGTCCCCATTCGGGTGCTGTCACCCTATGATGGAGCGAACTTGCCGAACACCAGGATCGACGATGCCGAACTTTCGCACAACACGGGGGCGGCCGCTGCCGCTCGGAGCCGCCACCATCCCGGACGGCGTGAATTTCGCACTACTCTGCCGGCACGGCGAAGCCGTCACTCTCGTGATCCTGCCGCCCGAAGGCCGAGGCGAGCCGCTCTTCACCTTCGACCTCGACTCCCAGAAGAACAAGACCGGCGACCACTGGCACGTTGCCGTCTACGACCTGCCCCGGACGTTCTGCTACGGCTGGCGAGCGGCCGGTCCCAAAGCCTTGATGAACCGCTTCAACCCATCGCGACTGCTGCTCGACCCGGCTTCCGCGATGATCTCGGACGGTGCGACCTGGGCCGGCACCTGCGAGATCGACCCGGACCGCACCTCGCGCCGCAGCCTCTACCACCGCGGCCCGCGCTACGACTGGGGCGAAGACCACCCGCCCCGCACCCCGCTCGAAGATTCCGTGATCTACGAGATTCACGTTCGAGGCTTCACCTGCGACCCGACTAGCGGCATCGAACAGCGCGGCACCTACGCCGGACTCATCGAGAAGATTCCTTACCTGAAGGAACTCGGCGTCACGGCCGTCGAACTGATGCCCGTCTTCGAATGGGACGAGTGCGACTGCCCCTTCTTCGACCCGGACACTGGCGAGAAGCTCTCGAACTTCTGGGGTTACAACCCGATCGCGTTCGCGGCACCGAAGGCGGCGCTGGCCGCGACGGCCAAGGACCACGGCCAGGTTCACGAGTTCCGCGACATGGTCAAGGCGTTCCACGCCGCCGGGCTCGAAGTCATTCTCGACGTCGTCTTCAACCACACGGGGGAAGGCGACGACCGCGGCCGCACCTACTCCTTCCGCGGCCTCGACAACGAACTCTACTACCTGCTCGACGATCGCGGCCGGTACCTCAACTTCTCCGGCGTCGGCAACACCGTGAACTGCAACCATCCCGTCGTCCGCGATCTCATCATGACCTGCCTCCGCTACTGGGTCGGCGACATGCACGTAGATGGGTTTCGCTTCGACCTGGCCAGTATTTTGGGGCGGGATCGAAAAGGGAACGTGATGGTCGAGCCGCCGGTGATCGAAAGCATTACCGAAGACGGCGTACTCGCGGACACGAAGTTGATCGCCGAGCCGTGGGATGCCGCCGGGTTGTATCAGGTGGGCGGCTTCCCGTTCGGCCGCCGGTGGACCGAGTGGAACGGGCACTACCGCGACGACGTTCGCCGCTTCTGGCGCGGCGACGCTGGCTTCGCACCGCTGATCGCTTCCCGCGTTTGCGGCAGTGCCGACCTCTATCAGTGGAACAACCGCCTCCCGCGCCACACCGTCAACTTCATCACCTGCCACGACGGCTTCACGCTCTGGGATCTCGTCAGCTACAACCAGAAGCACAACGACGCGAATGGCGAAGGGAACCGCGACGGGCTCGACGACAACTGTTCGTGGAACTGCGGAGCGGAAGGCGAAACGACCGACCCCGAGATTCTCGCCCTCCGCTTTCGCCAGTGCCGCAACCTCGTGGCGACCTTGATGCTGTCGCAGGGCGTGCCGATGCTCCTGGGTGGGGACGAATTCCTCCGCACGCAGCACGGGAACAACAACGCTTGGTGCCAGGACAACGAAACGTCGTGGGTGAACTGGACGTTCGCGGAGGCGAACGAGGACTTCCTGCGCTTCACGAAAGAAATGACCGCCCTGCGCAAGCGGCACCCCGTGCTGCGCCGTCGGCGGTTCTTCACTGGGGAGATTCGGCCCGGCAGCGTCGAGTGGCAAGAAGCGGGACTGACTTCAGTTCCCGAGTCTCCATATGTCGAGGTCGCGCCGCTGATCGTGGAGATGAGCGAGCACACGCTGGCAACGGCGATCGAAACGCCTCGCACCGTGATGCCGCCGGCCGTGGCCGACATCCACTGGCACGGCACCGAGCCCTACAAGCCGGACTTCGGGCACTACTCGCGGGTGCTGGCGTTCAGCCTCGACGGTCGCTTCCCCGGTCAGGACGTGGGCCGCGGCATGCAGCCGCTGGACGGCGATTTTTACGTGGCGATGAACTCGTGGCACGGAGCCGTGAAGGTCCGCATCCCGCCATCGCCGACTCGCCGCACGTGGCGTCGCGTCGTGGACACGGCGAAGAAGGCCCCGGAGGATTTCGTGGCGGAGGGGCTCGGCCCGGTGGTGCTGGAAGGGAGCTACTACGTGCTGGAGGCGTACTCACTTCTGGTGCTGGTAAGCGAGGCGTGAGATGAAGGCAAGAAGAAGGATTACGAATCGGCCGAGGTGGAAGTGAAGTGGCCCGAGATCAAGAAGTGATATCGCAACCGGTCGGCCCCATGCGGCATCGTGCCGGTCATGGGGCTAGATCACCCTGGCGGAATCCACGTGCCACCAATCCCGGAAGGTGCCAGACTCCATCCGCCCAGACCCGTTTCAGACATGGGCACTGCCCAGTAGA
>JAYTGN010000031.1:0-7672 GCA_043733485.1 Gemmataceae bacterium | reverse complement strand
CACGGGTGAAGACCTGATGGAGAACGAGGAGGCTGCGCTCAACGGCATGCCGCGTGGAACCGACCTCCCCTACGACGACGGTGAACCCATGGAATCGCCCTGGCATCGGAATGAGATGTACTTGCTCATCGACTCTTTGGCGACTCACTGGAAAGATCGAGACGACGTGTTTATCGGTGGCAACATGTTCGTGTACTACAGCGACAAACAAGAGTTTAACCGCGATTTTCGAGGTCCGGACTTCTTTGTGGTGAAGGGGGTCGAGCGGGATAAAAATCGAGCGAGTTGGATCTCGTGGGACGAGCGCGGACGATTGCCGGACATCATCATCGAATTGCTTTCGCAATCGACGAAGTCCATCGATCGGGGCGAGAAGAAGAAACTCTACTGCGAGACCTTCCGGGTTCACGAGTACTTCTGTTACGACCCCGAGGAAGAATTGTTGGAAGGCTGGAGGCGGATGGAGGGCAGTCGATATGAAGCCATCGACGTAGAGCCGAACGGTCGAATGAGGAGTGAAGCCCTCGATCTGACTTTGGGCATCTGGGAAGGCCGGTTCATCGATCTAGATCACCATGGCTGAAAGCCGTTGCCACGAGGGTGGAGAAACTGCCCAGCTTACCGCCTATCGCCCCGATTCTGTCTCAACTTCCGTCTCTGCTCGGCAGGGTCCGCTCTGAAGCGGGTTATGGGCTGAAGGAGTCTGGCACTTTCCTTGATTGGTGGCACATGGATGTCCTTGTCGCCGACGATCGTCCACACGATTCCCTGCCGGGAGTACACGAGGCGATACTTCTTTTTCGGCAGTACGATTTTCCCGGCCTGGAACTCGATCGCATCCCAGTAGAGCACCGGTGCATCGGTATCGAGTCTGCGATCGACCAGCGGCCACGCGGCGGAGGACTGTGCGATATCACTTCCGAAATCCGGATCGGCCAGTGCTCGGGCGATTCCAGTCAGCATGTTGTCGGTAAATGTCAACACCACCGCGGAATCGCGATCGCCGAGCTCGCGATCGGCCGGCTGGCCATCCGGTGTGCTATCCCAAGCGGGCAACTGCAGGCGGCCGACAAACTCCCCGCTCACGACGCTGGAATCCGCGGTGAGTACGGCTTTCTCCAGGGAGAGCGGATAGAAGCGGAACGGACCGATCGGCAACCACGCCCGATCGGGGACGACCGGCTCAATACCGAGCCGCCATTCGTAGGCATTGAGATGGCCGAGATCGCGGCCCTCGGCAGCGGGGTCGTTGACTCCGCGCCGTGCCTCCGACAGCGTCTCACTCCGTTCGAACGAGAAGGGTCCGGAACCCTGGGCTGGGAGATCCTTCACCCAGAACAGCCAGGTCTTGCCAGCCACATTGAGGGAGATGGGGTTGACCATCGTGCAGAGGATTCGCGACTGATCACCCGCGCTCGTGTTGAGCGTTAATGGAGTAGTCAGTAGCGACGCACCCGCCGCGGTCTCACCGCGCAGAAGCCTGCGCTGATCGCGGAGTTTCCGTCCCGTCGCAGTCGATTCGACGGTAGCCGTAAAAGCACCGGCCACCATCTGGATCGGTGCCGATGAGTTGGTGCTCAGCTTGAGGTGTGCACCGGTGATGTCGAAGTAACCGTCGAACCCGCGGAGGGCGTCTTCCTGGGGATCATCGCCCATCAGACGCAGCTTCAAGGTTGGGTCGCTGCGGTCGACGAAGGCGTGAGACCCGGGGAAGCCGGACCAATCGATTTGGAGCTTCGCCGGCCACTTGCGAGGTTCCATGAGACCGCGCACCGCGACGCCGCCATCGGTACTCAGCGCGGCTTCCGCTTCATCGATCTCCGCGAACACGGCCTTTCCTTCGAGGAGGCTCCAATGCCGGGCGTAATCTCGTCGCAACAGGGCCTTGGGTGGCAGCGGCGGAGAATCGCCGGCTCGCTTCTCGGGCGGTACCTTGGGTGGCGGCGGCGGAGAATTGCCGGCTCGCTTCTCGGGCGGTACATCGGCCAGGGCATTCGGTTGATCGAGCACGGGGAGATCGTGACGGTAAAGGGCTCGATCCAGAAATGCCGACGTGTCGGGAATCGCAGCCACGGGAGATGACGACGCAACGGCGAGAGCGGCGCCGGGCAAGCCGAGTAGTGCCAGTGCCAGCCGGGGATTGGCTTTCCAGTCCGCATCGGCAGTGAGTCCGCCAACTGCGCGCAAGGCGAAATCGGCGGGGAGGGATCGAAATCGCCAGTCCACCGGAGCCAGATAGTTGTTGTCCTTTCCGTCGGGAGTCTGGAAGGGTACGACTTGAAGTTTGAGGCTGAACGGCACGAGTTGACGACTTGGACTCAGGGCGTTCGCGGGCACGGCGTTCTGAGTGAGGGGAAGGACCTGGACGCACGGATGCGACGGATGCCTCCGCCAGACCAGTGCCGACCGCCGCGGCCCCTCAAGCCGCTCGGGCTTCTCCCAGACCTCATCGAGCGGATAGCGACTGCGATAAAGGCTCGTAAGCCAAACGTGCAACGGGGCATCCAACCTAATGAGCTTGGTGCCAGAACCGGGCTCATACTCTTTGATCTCGTTCTCGCGCACCGTGCCCGAGTGTTCCAACTCATTGGCCCGGTAGGACCAGTCCCACAACGCAAGAGTTGCGACGCTGAACTCTTCACGCGGCGCACACACGCGACCGAACTGAAGCTGACCGACATGAGCTTCGCCGACCCCCGGGGCGATCGCGCACCCCGGCGTTCATGTCGCCAAAGCAGGCCGAACCATCCTCGTTCTCGACGGACATGGACACCCGCACCGTCGCGTACGCACTCGAAGTGATGCTCTACGAACTTCTCAGTGGTTCGCGGCCGATCAACAACACGCAGTTCAAGCGGTGGATGCCCGAGATGCTGAGGATGGTGCAGAGAAGGCCGCGCCGCCGCGACCGAGTACCAACTCTCCGCCGCAGGCCCTACCGAACATCGCCGCGACGTGACGGTCAACGGCGTACCCGGTCGACTCCTTGAGTCACATCTCAGCAGGATCGAGGAAGGCGCGTCCTTCAGCGATGACGATCGAGGAGAGGGACAGGGATGGAGCACGAAAAACGCACTAGGATCGAGGAAGGCGCGTCGTTCAGCGGTGACGATCAAGAAGATCAAGCGTACGGTCGGAACGCCCGATGAACACGTAAAGCTCACGGCCGTCCGTGGCGAGTTCGACGTTCTCATCGACGAGTTCGACCAGAAGGTGAAACACTTCACCGATTCCAGCCACGGTTACTTCTCCTTGGAAGATCGAAACGCACCTCCGCGGCCGGAGAAGTGCATCTTCATTTCTTCTCTCATTGTCGTCTTCAGCCTGATGGCGAGAACGGCTTTGTCCGGGTTGGCCCTCAAGAGTCCGGACGGATACTTCAGAAAAGCCGCCACCGCCTTCTGCAAGTGGTCCGAGTTCGGTTCTTCAATGGAACTGCTCGTCCACTTCTCGGGACGGATCAGCACTTCTTCCCGGCTCATGAGCACGAGCGACCTCCCCGTCACCTCCCAGGTCTTCCTGTACCGACCGACGCCAGGGGCCACGGTTGCGATCCACATCGTGCCGATCGCCCGACCCGGTCCGCCGATAGAGGTTTTCTGGTGAACGTAGGCGGCGCTCATCGCCTCCTTCTGGATCCGGGTCAACCGCTGAGACAGGAACCCGAACTGGTCGTCCGGAACCCGCTTGATCCGTCGCAGAGAGTAGAGTTTCAGTTTCGGCTCTTTCTCGATCTCGGCCCTCATGATCGTGTCGACGAAGTCGTAAGTGTCGTGGACCTGCCGCATGTGGCACCACGGACAGAGATCGTCTCGCCCGCAAAACCTGGGCGACTCAGGTTGGTTCTTCAGATTGACGGCGTGGGGCAGACAGTTCGCCGAGACGAGATACCTCTTCCCTTTGATCACTTCATGCGCGCGAAAAGTGCGGATTCTGGATCGCCATCTCAGCATCAGCGAATGGAAAGCGATGTTCCATTTCCCGGCCAGCATCTCCTTCGAGTACAACGGCACGATGGTCGACAGTCTCGCCGCGCTGGCGGCATCGGATTTGAGCAACGATTCGGGTGCGTAGATCGCCAACGGGATGGCCATTTTGAGGCCTCCGATCAGAAAGTATAACGCTAGTTATGGTATATCTCATCAGAATGAGATTACCCCATCACCCCTGTCCGGGGGGTCGGGCTCATAATCGCCCCGATGACCCCCCTCCAGGGTTTCAGTGGTATCGATTGATTGTTGCATCTTGTTGCATCTTGTTGCAGTATGTTGCGGTATGTTGCAGTATTAAAGGTCCTGCACGGCCATCTTGAAACAATTCCGAGGTGGCCCGCTCCGCGGGCGGACTCGGTCACATCTTGATCGCGGCGAGGATCTGTCTCATCTCCGTTGTCCGGATACAGACCATCCTCCAAATGTTCTCGGCGACCGCAGTCGGACTGGCGTCAGCCGGCAGTGTCGCGGTCTCAATCATCTGAATGTCCACTTCTTCGGTAAGGTAAGTCACCTCGACCGGGTAGAAGATCGTTAGAAGGTCCAGGAATTCGTGTTGACCCTTGCGATCATCCGGCTGGCGATACACGAGACGGTGGCAGCCGAACCGGACTTGAATGTTTACCCCGGCGATCGGCGGCCACGGACGCGCCAAATCGATCCAGTTGATCCCGAAACACTCGGCGAGATGACAGTCGTAGTCGTAATTGCCGGCGATCTTCCAGTTATGGCTTGGGTTGTACCGGACGTGGTCGAAACGAAGCGTGCCGAATGGCCTGGAGATGATCCGGGAAGTACTGCAAGTCGGTCCTCCCGATGGTCATCGCAATTCCGGCGCGAATTGAGATGGAATTGCGATGACCGGTTTTGGGGTTACGGAACGAACAGTTTGACCGGCTCGGGCTCCGGTGCGGGCGGTGCCTCCTCCTTGGGTTGGTTCTCCTGCCAGACCTTGAAGGTCTGGCGAACGTGATGACGCGGAGGTCCTTGGGCTTCTGATCGGGCCGAAACGGCCTCTGCCGCTTCCCGAACGGAGCGTGCTCGGCGACGTAGCGGACCGGGTGGCCGAACGGGAACATCGGGAAGGTCGGGTTGCCATCCTTGTCGATCACCGGTTGTTTGCGGCCCCGGTCGTCGAGCCGGGGGATCTGGCGACCCTGGTCGTCGAGTTCCGGCTGGCCGTTCTCGTCGACCTTCACCTGGATCAACTGGCCGAGCACGTACATGATCGTGAGGTTGGTCGCGTCCACGAGCCGGCTTTCGGCTGGGAACAGTTCCACCCCCTCGGCTTCCGCCCCGACCAGTTCGTTCTTGATCCGCTGCAGTTCGCGCCAGTCGCCGAGGGGTTCCTGGTCGACGCGGGTGATCGTCAACTGAACCATCGTGCCGATGCCGGTCTCGATCTCCTTGGCAAATTGTTGTTGACGAACACCCGCGAACCGGCCAGGTAGGCTGCCGGTTCGCGGTCTTCCGGCGCCGGGTTGCTAAAAAAAAAAAAGCGGGCCGCGGGGGAACGGACGGCAGCCCATCGACCAAGACATGAACACCGTCTCCCAGAACGGCGTCATCATGCCGTGGATCGCGGCGGACAGAACCCGGTCGCAGAGATTGGCGATCTGCAGGGTGCGGGTGCCGCCGCGCAGCTTCGCGATTTTGGGCCCGCGTCGGTCCGTGGCAGTAGCTGCCGTCGAGAACGATCTTGCTCAACGCCCGCATCAGGTTCGCGACTTCAGACGCGCCGAGATCCGGATAACTGGTGCCGTCCGGCCCGGCCGCCCGGCCGCCCAGCCGCCCCGCGACTTGATCGCGTAGTACGTGGCGATGAGGTGCTCGGGGTCCGCGATCTCGGCGACCGTCGGCAGCGTCCCGGCTGGGTGAAAGTGCCGACGCGGGTTCTGCCGCGGCTTGTACGGGTTGCTCGTGTAGTACGGGGCCGAGTCCGCGGACTGCTGGTGCGCGAAACTCCACATCGGGCGTGTATCGCTCATCGGGCACCTCCGGCGAGCTTGGCCCGCTGTGCCAGGAACCTCGCAATGCGACCGTCGATCGGTTCAACGCCCGGTGCGTACCATCCACGATCCTCGTAGGCATCGTGACGCCGCCGTGCGGCACGCCGAAGTACAGGGGCTCGATTACCGTTGATATCGACGATCGCCAAAGGCGCGGCTCCCGTACGGCAAGTCAGCCGGTGCCGCTCGATCGGCGGCAAGCCGGAGCCGCCGTCCGCCCGGATGATGGTGCTGATCTCGGCGAGGTCGTACCGCGCGAGACCCTCGAAGGTGACGATCGCGGGCGAGGGGGGCTGCTGAAACGGGTTGCGGTGCTCGCGGAAGAGGTCGATTTCAGTGTCCGAAAGCCCGAAATCGTTCGTGACGAAGCCGCCGACCACCGGCCACCGCAATCGTTTGGCGATCGCGATGGCGTGCTCGCTGTTCATCACGAGTAGCAGCGTGCGGCCGCCAACCGCTCCGGCTTCGCGGTCCACTTCCTTGGCCGTGCTCGCGACCAGGCGGGTTTCGAATCTCGTTGTGCCAGATCTCCGAATGCATCAGCTTCAAGGAGTTGTCGTAGTTCTTCGACGTTCCGCTCTGCACCTTCCGCCAGTCGACGGTGACGGTTCGCTCGTCGAAGCCCGGAGACGGAACCATCATCTCCGCGAACCAGAATCGCATTCGCATCAGGTCCGTTTCGTGCGGCGACGGTTCGACTCCGAGGGAAAGTAGAACATAGGTTCGGGCGCGAGAGAGAGACTTGAGTATCGACTCACATCCTTCGCCCAGCCAGTCGAGAGCATGGGTGAAGATGCCGATTTGTAGCCAGTGTTCGTGGACACCTTCTCCGACCAAGCCGTGGCGCGTGCTGACGACCACGCGGGTCGCATCGCCGACATAAAGCGGATGTCGGGAAGAACCCGGGGCGGCGCGATCGCGAACTTCATTTTCGGCGGACTCACCCCGCCCGTGACCGTAACCGCGACTGCCACTGTCACTGTCACCCACAGCATCATTCTCGGCAACCAAGCCATCGGCGGGGCCGGCACCACGGGCGGGAACGGCCAAGGCGGCGGCATCGCGAACCTGAACGGCGGTATCCTCACCGTGTCCAACTCGTTGATCGCCCTGAACCGGGCCATCGGCGGCGAGGGTGACGGCGGCAACGGCGGCAACGGCGGCAACGGCCAAGGCGGCGGCATCTTCAACGGCGGAGCTTCGCCTGGACAACGAGACGCAGGGCTCGCCGCGGCAACGGCCAAGGCGGCGGCATCTTCAACGGCGGGGCCATCCCGATCGGACCGTCGCGCCTGACGCTCCAACGAAGTCTCATCGCACTCAACCAGGCCGACGGCGGAGCGTCGGTCGGCGGCAACGCCGGGCTGGGCCAGGGCGGCGGCCTCTACCTCGTGCCGGGCGGAATGGCGTCCGCCGACCGGTGGACACTGATCTTCGCCAACGACGCCTCCACCAGCGACGACGACGTGTTTGGGATTCTGGTCTTAGACCTACAGCGCATTCTAGTTACAGACAATTATGCCATAGGATGAATTCGTCGCAAACATAGTCCTGATAACGTCTTACGACATCGTGGCGCGCTGTAGGTTTAAATGACAGTTTCGTAAATCCCCAGTTGGTACAAGTCGCTTTCGGTAATGGCCGTACACTGGCCGCGAACTTATGAAACGG
>JAYTGN010000030.1:0-7677 GCA_043733485.1 Gemmataceae bacterium | reverse complement strand
CGCGGTGCCCTGGGCGCGTCGCCCGCTCCGCTCCGCGTCGCGGCTAAACGTTAACTCGCAGTGCCCGGCCGAGCATCTGGTGGAAGTAGTAACCGCCGTTCTCGCGCTTCACACTGAAGCGGCCCGTCGTGTAGCTGCGGCTATTCAGCCCACGCTGCACCTCTTCGCAGATGCCCATGTCTTCCGCCTGAACCTGATCGGCGACCGCCACGCTATCGGCCACGAAACTCTCGTCGGTGCCTTCCGCGAAGTAGAAGTCGAACACCACTCGGCAACGATCCACGCCCAACGGCAGCACCAGGTTCGAGTCCATGACGCCCGAATAGAAGTTGAGCATGAAGTTCGGATAGAGCCACCAGTAGGCCGCGAAGTCGCCGGTGCGAGTGCGGCCCGCGGCAGATTCGGCCGGCTTCATCGGGCTCGATTGCAGCACAGTGCGGCCGTCGCACACCGTGCGATACTCGCGGTAGTCGAGTACGCCCGCCAGGGCCGGATGCACGGTGTTCACGTGGTAGCCGCCGTCCAGGTAGTTATCGACGTAGACCTTCCAGTTGCAATTCAGGTCGTAGCTCTTGCGGGCGAACCACTTCAAGTTGCCGATGCCGCCTCGCGCTTCGAGCCACGAAGGCAACGGACGCATGTAGTCCGCGAGCGGTTCGCGCGGGGTGGCACAGGTCTCCAGACCTGTGCGCACGAACACGAACGAGCCCCACTCGGCCACGGCCACCGGCGGCAAACCCATCTCCTCTTTGCAGAACTCCTGCACACCTTCAAACTCCGGCGTGCCGCGAAGTTGACCCGCGAGGTCGTAGGTCCACCCGTGATACCGGCAGCGCAGTTTCGTCGCCGTGCCGCAGGCTTCATTGACAATCGGTGCCGCGCGGTGCCGGCACACGTTGAAGAACGCTCTCAGCACGCCGTCTTCGCCGCGAACCACGAGGATCGGTTCCCCTGTGATATTCGCGGTGAGGAACGAACCCGGTGCTTCCACCTGTTCCGAGCGCCCGACCATTTGCCACGTTCGTGCGAAGACCGCTTCGCGCTCGGCCGCATACACCTCCGCCGAGGTGTACCACGCATTCGGAATCGTGCGGGCTCGCTCGAGCGGCAGGTCCGGATCGAACGCAGCCAACAACGATGTGATACTGGACATGATCCGGAGCCTTACAGATTAGCCGCGACCCGGAGTCCGCGGGGGGAGCGCGGAACACCTCAGATTGTGACCGACGAAAACCCGCCGTCCACGACGATGTTCTGCCCCGTCACGAACGACGACGCCTTCGGCGAAGCCAGCCACACGACCGCGCCGGCGAGTTCGCTCGCCTCGCCGAAGCGGGCCATGGGGGTGTGCCCGACGATCGCCTGGCCGCGCTCGGTGTACGTGCCATCGTCCTTCAACAACATGCGGCGATTCTGTTCCGCGGGGAAGAAGCCGGGCGTGATCGCGTTCACCCGCACGCCCTTGGTCGCCCACTCGCGGGCCAGCCACTGCGTGAAGTTGAGCACGGCGGCCTTCGACGCCGAGTACGCCACCACCCGCGACAGCGGCAGGATCGACGAGATCGACGCGATGTTGATGATGCTGCCTTTTTTCTGGGCGAGCATCGTTTCGCCGAAGACTTGACAGGGGAAGAGTGCCCCGCCGTTGAGGTTCAAGTCGAAGACGTCTTTCCAGCCATCGAACGCGAGTTTGGTGAAGTCGCCGCCGGGCATGACGGTGCCTTCGGGTTTGTTGCCGCCGGCCCCGTTGACCAGCACCGTGACGCTGCCCCACTTCTCGATGACGGCATCGCGTGCCGCAGCGAGTGAGTCTTTGCTCATGGCATCGGCGGCGACGAACATCGCCTGGCCGCCGGCGGCTTCGATGCGGCGCACAGCCTCCGCGCCGCGCTCGGCGCTGCGGCCGATGATGGCGACGCGGGCACCGGCCGCAGCGAGCGCATCGGCCATCGCGCCGCCGAGTACGCCCGTGCCGCCGAGCACCGCGGCCACTTCCGAAGAAAGGTCGAAGAGATTGTTCATGATTTCCTCAAATAGCCCGGCGTTTACGCCGGGTCATGTCCCCGGCGTAAACGCCGGGCTAAATGTCGATAAACAACGGCTTCAAATGCCGGTCGAACAGGTTGCCGGTCACGTTGCGGGTGATGCTCGGCTCGCAGGTTTCGAGCATCTTCAAGTAGCGGTCGCCCATCTGAGCCGCGACCTTGAACCCGACGTGAATGAGTTGCCGCAAGGAAGGATTGAACGCCGGATTCGCCGGCTCGTGCCGCAACGCCGCGACGAACTGCTCCGAGGTCCAGGCATTCACCACCGTCTCGCTCGGCAACTTCCCGGCGTCGATGTCGATGACGCTCGCATACGGCACGCAAAGCTCGTCCTTCTTCTTGAGTGCCTTCGCGTAAATCTCCTTGGCCAGACCGAGCCCATCGCCGTCGGCCTCGGCGAGGCCGATCACTTCCTCCAGCCACGTGGTGCCGGCCGTCTTCAGGTGAAGTCCAGCACCGTAATCGCGGATCGCCTTCCGCATGATCGGGTAAAGCGAGAACTTGTCGCTGCCGGAATGCACGCTGAGTTTGAGACTCGCTGGCAGGCCAAACTTGCGAACCGCCAACGCGATGACCGCAAGATCCTCGCGGAACTCTTTCTCGAACTGCTTCAAGTCGCCGACGTAGTCGACGCCCTTGTTGAACCGCCCGGTGAACTTCGGCGCGATCGTCTGCACCGGCACGCCTTCATCCGCGAGCATGGCCAGAATCAACAGCAACTCCGGCGGCGTCTGCGGCGAATCGGTCTCGTCCATCGAGACTTCCGCGATGACGTTCTCGGCTCCCTTCGCGGCCGCGATCTTGCGGTAGATCGCCCCGGCGTCCTGCACCGCCTTCAGATACTTCACGGCGACGCGCTGCATTTCTGCACGAGGGATGTCAGCAACGGGTGGCACAGGCATTCTTGCCTGTGCATCGGGAACACAGGCAGGAATGCCTGTGCCACCCGGTCCGGAGTGCTTCTCGACGAATGCCTTCACGGCACTCGCCTCCGCAGGCAGACCGATGGAATCGGCCACGTCGATCGTGTAGAAGTCGCACGCGGCCAGGAACCGATCCACCGTGTCGAGGCGGATGTGATCGGCATCGAGGTGGTGAGGCTTCGTCCAGCCGAGTTCGCGCACGGCGGCATCGGCCGCACTTCGCACGCTGCCCGGTTCCGAGCCGATGATCGTGTGCTCGCGGTTCGACTTGTTCCAGACGGGGATGACGTCCACACCCTGCTCCGCGGCGAGGAGGCACGCCTGAAGCTGGGCCTTTGCCTGATGGGCGAAGCGGTCGCCGACGCCGATGGAATACTTGGAAAGTACGAGCATGAACGCGGGCCTCGGGCAGGTGTGTCATGATGCTTTATACCGACCCGCGCGGATTCCCACGGTCACTCGGCGAGCAGACTTCGGAAAAGTTCTCGAAGCGTGTGGAGGAATGCCGACACCTGCCGGATGAGTGGATCGAACGCAATCATTGCGTGAATGTGCCAGAATAGGAGGACTTCGCCATAGGCATCGTCATCGAAGGAGCGATCGATATGGAATACGAACCCGGTTTTGGAATCGACACCGATACCGAATGCAACACCATCGAATAGCCAGTAGGTAATTCGAGTGGCGAGCCGGGGTCCAGTATTCGTCGCTTCTACGTGAAATCGCCAGTCCCACCGGTCTGCAAGAAATGCTTTATATTCAACGCCTTTTCCGGTCGTCGCGCTCTTTCTGGAGTTCCATCGAGTGATCAGGGTCGTTTTGGACGAATCGGTATGTGCGAAGGGTGCAATGGTTCTCTTTTCATTTACTCGACCGACCGCCCACTCAGTATAAATCCCATCATCGTTTCGACGGCCGAAACGCACAACGCTGCCAAACGGCGACCACTCGAAGAGAGTGTAGTTCTCATCTCCTACATGACCCGTCGGAATCGGGATCACCGGCTGAACGAGCACCGGTGGATTCTTGAGCAATTGGTCGCCGCTTCCAGGTTCTTTCACTCCACACGCGGAGAACCCGCATGCAATGCAGAGCGTATATGCGATCATCGCATCCTCCTTGATCCTTGAGCAGACGATAACCCATCATCTTGCAGATCGCAACCTGGCTTGGCCTACCATCCCGGATCGGGTACGTCCTCCGCTTCCACGCTCTTCTCCCCTTCCACCTTGTAGAAGAACTCGATGACGAGGGCCGTGCTGATCGCTCCGAAGGTGTGCCAGAGCCAGTGGCTGCCTTGCGGCAGATACGGCCCCGCACGTTCGTCCCAGAGGCGGAAGAACCACGCGATCGCGAAGGCCAGCACGCCGGACACGAACCAGGGAGCGTGGCGGAATCGCGTGCGGATTTGCAGGATCGCGATCGGCAGCACGATCGTGCTGGCGAGCGCCGCGTAGTTCAGGTTCACGGCCAGTTGACGGCTCTTCGGCATCACCAGCGAGAAGAGCAGCGAACTGATCCCGAGGTAGACGGCAATCGCGCCGCCGAGGTAGAGCCAGCCGCGACGGTGCCAGAGGCGAATCGCGATGAACACGGCTCCCGCGAGCGCCAACAATTGGATCGGGATCACATCCAGGTAGAAGTAGAAACTGCGCGTGCGTAGCCCGTGGTAGAGCGTGCCGCCGATGCCGCCGGCGAGCAGAATCGGGAGGCACGCCATCAGGAACGGGAAGCTCCGATAGCGGCCGCGAAGTCGAACGAGCCAGGCCACGGCGATGAAGACGAAGAACGACGCCGTCACCGCGTTCCACGGTTCGGCAACGAACGGAGCATCCGCCGCATAGGGATCGCGAGGCGTCTCGGTGTAGCGGGGGCCGCGGTCGTGGAGTTCTGCATTCGCGAACATCGCCAGATCGGGCTCGGCGGCTTCCGAAGTATCGGGCATCTCTCGTCCTGGGAATGACTCGACAGCTCGGCTTCGCTCCAAATCTATTTCTAGGAATTTCGAGCGAATCGGCACAAGTCCTTATTTAGTAAAGAATTTACGGAACGAAACAAATCGCACGGGCAGTCTTGACGCACTGGAAGCGATTGCTAAGAAGCACCTACCCTAGATCGACCGGTGCCGGATGGAGTGAAACTGTCGATGTTCGTGCCTTCGAGGAGGCACCGCATCGTTGCGATGTTTGCCGCGATTGGAGAGCCCGAGAAATCCCGAACGCGGTCGGTTCCGATTGGATTTCGGACTGGCAGACGCCGATAGCAAGTGAAATTGGGTCGCCGTCCACTACCCGTACGAGAGGTTTCCCGAATGCCTGGTCGCTCCCTGCTGACCGTGCCGGAGTTCGCCGCGGCCGAGAGCGTATCGCCGTGGCCCGTTGCCGACCTGCTCCCCCGATCGTTCATCGTCATGGCCGAAGAAGCGGATGACGCGGAAGAGGAAGAGGACGACGACGCCGAAGACGATCTCGACGACGACATCGAAGACGACGATCTCGACGATGAACTCGACGACGACGAGTTCGACGACGACGACTTCGACGACGACTTCGACGACGACGATGAAGACGACGAAGACGACGACGAGGAAGAAGACGATGGACCGGGCGAAGCGTGACAGCAGCACCAACGGGACGAGCCTCGGCTCGTCCCGTTTTTTCTTGCGCTTCACCGACTACAATCAGGGAGAGGCCACCAGGTGGCCTCGGAATCGGATGGAAGAGGACGTTGCTCCGTGAAGCCTCACGATCCGCTCCCGCATCCTTCGCCGGACCCGCATCGGGTTCCCCTCGTTCCTCCTTCGATTCAATCGCGCGTGGCTCGGTTCCTCGGTCGCAACTGGGCCCGCGTGAACTACGCCTACCACATCGAGCCCACGTGGCTCGAAATCAACCGCATCGATCTGATGATCCGCGATCTCCCGGCGGCGTTCCACGGTACGAAGATCGCTCAACTCTCCGATTTCCACTACGGCAAGCACCTCCCGAAAGGTTACCTCGAGAAGGCCCTCGAACGCACCGCGAGTGAGAAGCCAGACCTGATCGCGCTCACGGGCGACTTCGTCGATCGCGGGCGCGATCACGTTCGAGTGGCCGCGAAACTCTTCGGCCAACTGCGAGCCCCGCTCGGCGTCTTCGCGGTACTCGGCAACCACGACTTCTCAGTCCACAATGCTCGCGGCGTCCGCCGCTACCCGGGGCTGCATCAATCCATTTCCGACGCGCTCGCCGAACAGTCTGTGAAGGTGCTTCGCAACGAATCGGTCCGCTTCGAGCGCGGCAGCGACAGCTTGATCGTGGCGGGGGTGGACGATCTTTGGAGCCGGGAGAGCGACCCCGTTGCCGCACTCGCCGGAACCTGCCCCAAGACGCCGCGAATCGTACTGGCGCACAATCCGCAATCCGTGGAACAGTTCGACGGGCAGCGCTTCGATCTACTCCTCAGCGGCCACACGCACGGCGGCCAAGTGAACTGGCCCGGCCTCGGTCGCGTGCTACTCAGTAAGAATGCGAAGCGTTGGGCCGCCGGGCTCTATCCCTACGGGAATGGGCACATCTACGTGAACAAGGGCGTCGGGTTCGGCTGGCAGTTCCGCTTCGGTGTGCGCCCCGAGGTCGCGATCTTCACTCTACGGCCCCATCAGAGTTGACCACCGAGATTCATCATGGACGAAATCAATTTGGTGACGGGCGGCGGCGGGTTCATCGGCTCGCATCTGGTGGAAGCACTCCTCCAGGCCGGCCGGCGTGTGCGCGTCTTCGACGATTTCAGCACCGGACTGCGAACGAACTTGGCCCACCTCGATCCGGCACCCGAAATCGTCGAGGGTTCGCTCACCGATCCGGCCGCCGTGGCGCAAGTCGTGGCAGGCGTCCGCGTCGTTTACCACCTCGGGGCGCTCGCCTCGGTGGCGCGAAGCGTCGAAAACCCGATCGCCACTCATGCTGCGTGCGCCACGGGCACTTTGAACCTGCTCGATGCCGCGCGAAAAGCCGGCGTTCGCCGCGTGGTCTATGCCGCGAGTTCGAGTGCCTACGGCGGCGCGAGCGGCGAAGGCGGACAGACCGAGGATCAACCCGTCGCGGCGAAGTCGCCGTACGCCGCCGCCAAGCTCGCCGGCGAACTCTACCTCCAGGCCTTCGCCCACACCTACGGGCTCGAAACCGTTCGCCTCCGCTTCTTCAACATCTTCGGCCCGCGGCAGCGTTCGGATTCCCCCTACTCGGGCGTCATCGCGCTCTTCATCGCCTCGATGAGCGAGGGCCGCATTCCCACCATCCACGGCGACGGCTCGCAATCGCGCGACTTCACCTACGTCGCCAACGCGGTTCAAGCGATGATGAAAGCGGCAGAAGCCCCGGACGTTTCGGGCAACGTCTACAACGTCGGAACCGGGCGGAGCATCACGATTCTTCAACTCGTCGAGGCGCTCAACCGCATCTTCGGATCGAAGCTCGAACCGCAGTTCGTCCCCACGCGCGCCGGCGACGTGAAGTATTCCCTCGCCGATATTACCCGCACCCGCTCCGACCTCGGCTACGATCCGGCGGTGAATTTCGAGGACGGTTTGAAGCGAACCGTGGAGTGGTATTTGAAAAGCGTGGGCAAGGCGTGATACTATAATCTGAAGCCGAGGAGTAACCGATGCCTGCGACACTCGAATCCCCCGCGCTCGCCGAGAAGCTGTCCGAGGCTTCACTCCTCGAGTC
>JAYTGN010000029.1:0-7678 GCA_043733485.1 Gemmataceae bacterium | reverse complement strand
AGCAGAGACGGAAGTTGAGACAGAATCGGGGCGATAGGCGGTAAGCTGGGCAGTTTCTCCACCCTCGTGGCAACGGCTTTCAGCCATGGTGATCTAGTTCAGTGTAACTAGGAAGTGGGATTACTGTCAAGTGGAAAATACCACTGTGGGAATGTGGGGGTAAGCAGCTCCAAAGTTGGTGGGAATTATGTACAGGTAGCGACACTCGATGACGGAATTACCCCGAAGGGGGTTGGAGCCTTCAGCCCAGGGTCGCGAACGAAGTTCGCGCACCCTGGGGTGGCGCGATCGCACTCTTGGGTCACCAAACGCCCCCCAGGGTGCGCCGCTACCGCGGCGACCCTGGGCTGAGGGCTCCAACCCCTTCGGGGTAAATACCTTGGGTACACTCCCAACCTGTTAGCACGACCAGCAACAAATCTGACGCCTACCTGGAATGTGGGAAAAGCCTACGTCGGCTACACCTGCGGCAGAGAAATGCGGCCCTTTTGCTCCGGCGCGGGAGCCGCGCACTTCCCGCAGCCCGAACCGCAGCCGGCCTTCTTTCCCGCAACGGTTCGCCACAACGCGCGCAGCACGTACGCCGTCGCCAAGCCGATGATCAAGTATGTCGCGATGAGTTGCATGGAACTGCTCCTCTAACCCACAATCATTCTACCCAACTGGAACGTCGCGAACGCGCCGACGTAAGCCAGCACCGTCATGTAGACGAACGTGAACGCGGGCCACGCCCAGCTGCGCGTTTCCCGATGGATCACGACCAAGGTCGAAGCGCACTGCATGCAGAGTGCGAAGAAGACCATGATCGAGAGTGCGACCGGCACGCCGTAGCGTCCGCGGATCGGGTCCGTCGCCCATTCCCTCTTCACGGCCGCTTGCAGTGTCGAGCCGCCTTCGCCGGGGTCTTCGCCCACATCGTAGATCAAGCCGAGCATGCCGACGATCACCTCGCGGGCCGGGAAGCTAGCCAGGGCCGCCGTGCCGATGCGCCAGTCCCAACCGAGCGGCTCGAAGACCGGTTCGAGCCAGCGGCCGGTGCGGCCGAGATAGCTGTTGCGCTTCCACTCGCCGTTCAAAAATTCGACGGACTCGGTGGCCTCGGGGTTCCCTTCCGCTGCCGCGATGCGGTCTTCGTACTTCACACCATTCGCGTCGGTAGCGGGGAAGTAAAGCAGCGCCCAGACGATAATCATGGTGGCGAGAATCACCTTGCCAGCACGGGCGACGAAGGCATATCCTGCGTCCCACATTCGGCGCAAAATGTTTCGCAGTGTCGGCCGCTTGTACGCGGGCAACTCCATCACGAACACCGGCGTCGCCCCCTTCAACAAAGTGCGCTTCAAGAGCAACGCCACCAGCGGCGCGAGGATGAATCCGAGCAGATACATCGCGAAGAGCGTGAAGCCCGGCACCCAGAACGGATGGCCTTCGGTGAGGAACGCACCGATGAGCAGCGAGTAGACCGGAAGCCGTGCCGAGCAACTCATGAGCGGTGCGACCAGAATGGTCGCCAGCCGATCGCGGCGATTCTCGATCACGCGGGCCGCCATGATCCCCGGCACGGCACACGCCACCGACGACAGCATCGGGATGAACGACTTGCCACTGAGGCCGCACTTCGACATCAGGCGATCCATCAGGAACGCGGCCCGAGCCATGTAACCGCAGTCTTCCAGCACGGCAATGAAGCCGAACAGGATCAGAATCTGCGGAAGGAAAACGAGCACGCTGCCGACGCCCTTGATGATGCCGTCGGCAATCAACGCCCGCAACGGGCCGGCCGCCATCGCACCTTCCACGCCCTTGGCCACGAGGTCGCGCGCTTCACTAATCGCATCCATCAACGGCTTTGCCAGCACGAAGATGGACTCGAAGACCGCGAACATCACGAGCAGGAAAACGAGCGTGCCCCAGACGCGATGCGTGAGCACGGCATCCAGGCGATCGGTCCACATCACGGCACGAACCGCGGGCTTGGTCACGGCGACCGCGACGATCGGGCGTATCCACCCGAAGCGGGTGCGGGCCTCCACCGCAGGCACGGCGTGGCCGGAAGCCGCGAGGTGCTGCCGCGCGGAATCGAGATGCTGTCTCAGTTGGGAACCGTGCTTGCCGACGAGCCATTGCTCGACGTATCCGCCAATGTCCAGAAGCAATCGGCGAGTGAGGAACGCGGGCACCTCGTCGCCGAGTTCCGTTTGGAGTGCCGCGACCGCTTTCTCGAACTCCACGGGAAAGGCCGGTCCGCGCGGTGTCGTTCCCGATTCCGCCGCTTCGAGCAGTGCTTTCGTGAGAGCGTCGAGGCCGAGGCCCTTGTTCGCCTGAATGGGAACGACCGGGATGCCGAGTTCGACACTCAGCTTCGCGCAATCGATGGTGATGCCCTGAGCCTTCGCGGCATCGATCATGTTCACGGCAAGCACGACGGGTTCGCCCAGATCGAGTAGCTGGCTCGTGAGGTAAAGGTGCCGATCGAGGTTGGTCGCATCGACGATGGAGAGCACGACATCCGGTCGCGGCTCTTCGGGCCGGCGGCCGAGGAGTAGATCGACGGCGACCATTTCATCGGGGCTTCGCGCGGCGAGGCTGTAAGTGCCGGGCAGGTCGATGAGATCGACGGGCACGCTGCCGGCGTTGAAGTGCCCCTTCTTCATTTCGACGGTGACGCCGGGGTAATTCCCGACGCGTTGGCGCAGCCCGGAGAGCGCGTTGAAGAGCGTCGTCTTCCCGGCGTTCGGGTTGCCGACGAGTGCCACGGTAAGGGTCTTGGTCAGCATGGAGGCTCAGACGAGTTGAACGCCGATGCCGGCGGCTTCGGCTTTGCGGAGGCTGAGGCGGGAATTCCCGAGGCGGATTTCAATCGGGTCGCCGAGCGGAGCAAGGGCCAACACTTCGATCAACTCGCCTTCAAACAACCCGAATTCGTAGAGGCGTTGCACGAGAGCAGGATCGCCGACCAGTGAAAGCACGGTGGCCTGTTGACCGGGGCGAAGTTGATCGAGTGTGGTCATTCCGCCACCGGCCGCACCATGATCTGCGACGAATCATCCGGTCGCAGGCAGAGTCGGCAACCCTCGACATTCAGCAAGCACGGTGAGCCCGGCTGCACCACCTGAAGCAGGCAGCCCTGGCGAATGCCGAGTTCCGCGAGCCGGCCGACCCATGCGGGCTGGCCGCTCACTTCCTCGACCTCGGCCCATTCGCCGGCCCGCAACATGTCCAGGGGCAACATCACCGCCCTCGGCCTGAATTCTAAATGAGATTGCGTCTCAAGATGAATTCAGTATCGGGCATCGAAGCACGCGAGTCAAGAAGTGAATCGCAAGAATGTCCGGCTCGTCGT
This sequence comes from Gemmataceae bacterium, assembly GCA_043733485.1. Lineage (GTDB taxonomy): Bacteria > Planctomycetota > Planctomycetia > Gemmatales > Gemmataceae > Urbifossiella. The sequence goes on along the minus strand of JAYTGN010000029.1, from coordinate 4,335 downwards.
CGTTCGTCGCCGCGAAGCAAGCGCCAGCCGCACCAGGCCCAGAGGGCGAGAACGAGTACGGTGTCCCAGGGATACGAGATGGACGAGTCCGCGCGAACGCGCGGGCTCGACATCGCCGTGGACCCGTCGGGCGAAGTCGTCGGGCGGCCCCAGCCGAGCACGCCGAAGGTCGCTTCGACCGCCAATCCCGTGAGCAGGTTATCCAGAACGAAGAGGCCGAGGATGACGGTGAGTGGGAACGAGTTGACGTATCCGATCGCACGCGGACCGAAGGGCCGAGTCGGGGCGGCCACGGGAAGAATCGCGGGGCCGACTTCCAGCAGTTGCGGCTCGAAGTTCAACCCGAACACGCGGGTGCGGAAGAGCCGCCACGGTTCCGCGAACAAGCACGCAACCCCCACGATCGAGAGCAGCACATCGTAGTACATGAAGCGGTAGCACGTGAGCCACGCGCCGAGGAAGAGGAACGCGACGCCGAGGCCGAGCGTCTTGCTCCGATCCGCGCGAAGCCGATAGATGAGGACCGTCGGTACGAAGACGAGCCCCCAGAGCGACCACGCCACGCATTTCGCCAGCGGCGTCTCGCGTTCCGATTCCGGCAACGTGAAGTCGTGGAGGAATCGGCGCGGAATGCCCTGCAAGTCGCGGCTCAGGTTGATCCAGTTCTGACTGCGGTTGTAAAGGTCCGCGGCCTCCGCGCCCACCTTCAACCAGTCGAACCACGTTTGCAAGCCGACGATGGGAAGCGTGATCGCCGCGAGTCCGGCCCCGGTTCCCACCATCGCCAGGCAGACGCGCCAGCGACCCATGAGCAGCGGCACCAGGAAGAAGGCCAGACCCCAGACCGGTTTGAACGCGAAGAGCCCCCAGACCGCGCCGCCGAGCCACTCGCGCCGGCGCGTCACCAGGATCCAGCCCCACACGACAATGCACAGCGAGAGCGTCGGGTTTTGGCCGAGGTCGATACTCACGCGGCAACCGGGATAAAGCAGCACGGCAACGGTCGCGGCGGACCACCAGATGCGGCCACCGGTCAGGATCGCGACCCCGCGACCCGCGAGTACGGCGAAGCCGACCGCGAGGAATTGGAACAGGGAGAAGGCATCTTGGGGATGTTCGAAGAGCCCGAAGGGAGCATAGAGGAACGCGTGAATCGGGGGATAGAGCGGCCCTCCGACCTCGGGCTTCTCAACCTCTGCAACAATTGCTGGCGTGGTTTGGCTCGCGGCCGCTTCAGAAGCTGCGATGGTCATGAAGGGATTGCCCGAGAGGTCCGCGATCAGCGGAGCTACCGCGGCCCCCCCCACCGTTTTCCAACTCGGCGAATCCTTCCCCATGAACCAGTACATCATGCGGTCGGCGTCGTGCCCGAGTTCTTCATCGGTTCGCGCGCGCGTGCGTCGATGCCGGGGCAAGATCGATTCTTCCCGTTGAAGGGGCGTCTCGGCGGAAGCGGGATAGCCGGCCCGCACCACTTCCCATTGACGCTGGCGGTGGTACATTTCGCGGCCGTGGCCGAGTACGAACATGCGGCCCATCACCCACTGCCCGCCGAAGTCGATTTGCGTGTGCCCGTGCCCGCCGGGGTGGGGTCGAAGGAGGTGTTCTGGAGTGTCCGGTTGATTGGCGAGCCACTCGCGGCCATCGCGGAGGTGGTGTACCGCGGTGCCGAGCGCGACGAGCCAGAAGACTGCGTTGAGTACGCGGCGGTCCGCGGCCCAGGCCCAAAATCGCCGCGGGATCGCGTATCGACGCTCGTGCTTGCTACCCAAAACGGAATCCCCAGGGCTATGGGGTTCGTTGTACGGGTTGAATCACGATGCGAGCTTGAGAGGCATGGCGGATGGAGCCGCGGGAATGTTGAGCCGGCCCTTGCGGGCCCATTCCTCCGCCGCGGAATTGAGCCGATCCATCTCGGCTTGCACGCGCTGCCGATACTCTTCGAGGCCCGCGGTCCGCAGGTTCGGAGGCACGGCAATCGGTTCGCCCAAAATGCAGCGGGCACGCGAACAAGGCTTCGGCACCGCGAAGCGATCCCAACTTTTCAAACGCCACGACGAGCTATAGCCGATGCCCACGGGAACGAGTTTCATGCCGGTGCGCGACGCGATGTAAACCGCTCCAGGCTGCACGACGCGGCGCGGACCGCGCGGGCCATCGGTCGTGATGGCGAGGTTCTTCCACGTCACGTCGGGCCGAATCAGTTGGCGAACGGCTTCCACGCCGCCGCGGGTCGAGGAGCCGAGCACCATCTCCATTCCCATCGCTTCGATGAGCCCGCCGAGAATCTGGCCGTCGGCATGGGAACTGATGAGGACGGCCAGGTCTGGGCCGCCGTAGAGTGCTGCCGGCAGGAGCAGGTTCTCGTGCCAAATCGAGTAGATGAAGCGATCCGCGTGCTGCGTGCGACCGAGGCCGACATCGGGTCCGATGCTGTGAATGCGGCTCGAGAGGCTGCGAATGAGGCTGCGTGCGAAAGTGGCTCCGAGCCAGCCCGCCGCGCGAACGAGATGTCGATTGCGAATCTTCACGTCGGCCTCCTCGCCTGTGGCAATGGTCGCGGCACTATAAGCTCCGAACCGACCCATTGTGAAGTTCGGTTTGCCGCTGGAATTTGGCCGCCGGTTCCTGTTGAGTCATGCAGTGCAAGGTTCCGAGGCCCCAGACCAGATCGACGCAGTGGATGCCAAGTACTTCGCGCTCGGGGAACATGTCGCTGAGGATGCCGAGGGCCACGCGATCCTGGGGGTCGTTGAAGGTCGGCACGATCACCGCGCCGTTGGCGATGTAGAAGTTCGCATAACTCGCCGGCAAGCGCATTCCGTCGAACACCAGCGGCGCGGGCATCGGCAAAGGCACCACTTCCAACTTCCCGCCATCGAGATCGCACATCCCACGCAAGCGTTCGAGATTCTCCCGAAGCGGAGCGTAGTTCGCATCGACCGGGTTTTTCTCCTCCACCGCGACAATCGTCTTGACGTTGACAAAGCGAGCGAGGTCGTCCACGTGGCCGTGGGTGTCGTCGCCGGCGATGCCTCGGTTCAGCCAAAGAACCTTCTTCACGCCGAGGTAGTCGGCGAAGACGCGCTCGTAGTCGGCCCGGTCGAACGGCGGATTCCGCTCCTGCACCTTGCTGAGCAAGCATTCCTCGGTCGTGAGCATGAGGCCTTGGCCGTTCACGTCGATGCTGCCGCCTTCGAGCACGACGCGATGAGATGCGGATCTTTTGGGTGGCACCGTGCTTCCAGCCGGTGTAGGAGGTACTGCACCGGCTGGAAGCACGGTGCCACCCGGAGATTCCTCGAACCTCGGCTGCCACGACTTCATGCCGAGCTTTTCTGCCGCGAACGCGGGAAGGAGGTCGTCCTTCGTCCAGTCGTCGTACTTGGCCCAGGCGTTGAAGTGCCAGTCCAGCACGGCGCGTTCGCCCCGATCGTTCACGACGAAGATCGGCCCCGAGTCGCGGACCCACGACCGATCCGTCGGCAACTCCCAGCACGGCACCTTCGCCAGATCGATGCTCGCCATCGCGAGGCGCTTCTTCACGGCGTCGTGCATCTTCGGCCCGCGCACGATCAGGTTCACGGGTTCGTGCCGCGTGAGGGCGCGAATGATCTCGACGTACACCCAGCGAATGGGGCTGAACTTGCCGGGCCAGTCTGAGAGCTTGTGCGGCCAGGCCAGCCACGTGGAGGCGTGAGGTTCCCACTCGGCGGGCATCCGGTAGCCCTGAGCCGCGGGCGTAAAGGTTGTGTCGATTTCGAGCATAAGAGAGGTTGTATCGGTCGGGGCGAGTGGGAAGAGTGCGAAAGCGTGGCCGCAGGTTCTTGCCGCCAGTATATCTGTTCCAGAGTTCACGCGACGAAGCCAACGCCCGAGGCCGTTCGTGGGAACCACTCGCACCATCCTGCTGGTCGAAGACGATCCGGACCTTCGCGATGCGATGGAACGCGCGCTCGAGCAGAGCGGGTTCGCGGTTCGAGCCGTGGCGGATGCCGTCGATGCCGAGGCCGCGTTGAATAGCGGGTTGCCCTGCCTCGTGATTACGGACATGATGCTTCCCGGTGCGAGCGGCTTCAGCATCATTCGGTCGGTGGTCGAGCGATCGGAAGGCCAGGTTCCGGTTCTGATGATCTCGGGAAATACGTCCCGCGAGCACAGCGATTACGCCCTGGCGGCCGGTGCGAATGGCTTCCTCGCCAAGCCCTTCGACCTGGACGAGTTGATTTCACTCGCTCGGATGTTCTGCTACTGACAGTCAGGAAACCAAGGACACTGGCATTCCAGGCGAACCGGCGACGTGAGTCGCCGGGTTGGAGATGCAACCCGGCGACT
>JAYTGN010000028.1:0-7680 GCA_043733485.1 Gemmataceae bacterium | reverse complement strand
AAGCCGAAGTCCACATCCGAACGGTTCGCACCCGAGGTCGTGGTGATGAGGGCGGGATTGCTCGCGTTCAACACGGCGTTATCGATGCTGTCCGTGAGGATGAATCCGCCTGCAAGGGGCGGCGTCACTTGAACCGAGAAGTTGCCCGGCGGCAGGTTCGCCACATTCCAGATGCCGTTCGCGCCGGTCGTGGTGTTGAAGACCTGATCGTCGCCGCCGCCGAGGACGCCGTCCGGCCCGAGCCACGTCACGGCCACGGCCGCACCGACGATGCCCGGCTCGGCACCCTGCTGCACGCCATCGCCGTTCTGATCGAGGAACACCCGATCACCCAGCGTGATGAGTCGGATCAAGCCTGCGTCGATGGAGTTGTCGATGGTGGTCGCGGGAAGCGAGATGGCGGCCGTGCGGCCGGCGTTCGCACCCGTTTGCACCACGTTGCTATCCGTGTTCACCGTGGCGACCGCCGAGGTCTGCACCGTGAAGACGTAACCGTTCGGCGGCTGCACCCGCACCTGATACGCACCGAAAGCCGCGCTCGCCGCCAAGTTCGGGAACGAGTACAAGCCAACGCCGTTCGTCGTCGTCACGTCCAGTTGAACGTCGTCCGCCGTGTTGAAGTTCCCGTCCGGCCCAGCAGCCCACAGTTCCACCGTCACGGTCGGAAGACCCGGTTCACCAGCGTCTTGACGACCGTTACCGTTCGTGTCTTCCCATACGAAATTGCCGAGAGCCTGCGTGGCCGGGCCGCGGTAGCCGAAGTCCTGAAGCAAGTTGGTCGTGGCGTTCGCCAGTTGCAGGGTCGAGGCGTTGTCGTTGGTCGGGCTCGTGGCGTCGAACGTCTGCGTCGGGTATGCGGGTAGCGGCGTCACGACCACCGAGTAGTTCGGAGCCGCGCCGTTGAAGTCGCCGCCGAACAGGTTCGGGAACAGGTACGCGCCATCGGCCCCCGTCACCGTGGTGTAGGTGATGTTGTCCGCAATGGTGGCGAGGTTCCCGTCGTCGCCGCCGAAGGTGAGCGTGACGGTGACGCCGGGAATGCCCGGCTCGAAGCCATCACCGAGCACGTTGTCTTGCACGCCGTCGCCGTCCACGTCGTACCAGACGCGGTCGCCGATGTTTGAAGTTCCGCGATAGCCGAAGTCCACATCGGTCGCGTTTTCACCCGTGGTCAGCGTTCGCGCCGCAGTGTTCGCCGTGGCTAGGCCATCGAGGTCGAACGTCTGAATGAAGTTGTCCGGAAGCGTCGTCGTGTTCAAGGTGACGGTGAAATTCCCGGCGGGGAGATTGCTCACCGTGTAGAGGCCGTTCGCGTCCGTGATCGTGGTGTACGCGACATCGTCGCCGCCGCCTGCGGCCCCGTCGAATCCGAGCCACGTCACGGTGACGCCGACGGCGGGGATACCGGGTTCTCCCGAATCTTGCAGGCCGTTCGCGTTCAGATCGTGCCAGACGAAGTTGCCGATGCTCGCCGTGCCGCGGTAGCCGAAGTCCTGCGTTCGCGGGTTCGGCACGGCAACGGTGAGATCGACCTGCGATTGGCTATCGGTCGTCGGTGCCGTGGCGTCGAAAGTCTGAAAGTTCAATCCGAACGTGGTGAAGGGCGCGCCGGCCGTGTTGACGTTCACGCGGTACTGGCCGGGCCCGCCGACCGGTAAGCCCGTGACGCTGTAGAGCCCGAGCGAGTTCGTGGTCGTGCTGATCGTGCTGTCGTCGCCCGTGTTGAAGAGGCCGTCGAGGCCGGCCCAACGCACGGTGACTGGAGCGTTGGGAATCCCGGGTTCGCCCGCGTCCTGAACGCCGTTGCCGTTGACATCGACCCAGACGAAGTCGCCGAGCGAGCCGAGCCGCTCCGTGTCCGAAACGACGTAATCGTTCAACCCGCCGACGCCGCCCACGCCGGTTCGTTCGCCGTCCTGGCTGCTCGCCCCGGTGCGAGGGTCCGGAGGCGTCGGGATGCCCGGCAAGGGGATCACGCTGCCGGTCCCGTTCAGGCTCGTGAACGTCACGGTGTTCGTATTGTTGAGCGTCGTCGCACCCGTCGGCGTGGCCAGCACGTTGGCTTGATACGTGAAGACAACCGATGAGCCCGCGGGCATCGCGTCGATGGTCAGATCGACCGTGTTCCCGGCGGTGTTGTTCGTGACGCCGGTCGCTCCGCCGGTGAGCGTTGCCGCACTGACGCTGCCCGGAACCAGGGTGAGCGTGACGCCGTTGAGCGTATCCAACACGCGTGAGTTGAAGGCGGTCGAGGTGTTCGCCGCGTTGCCGTTCGCAATCGTCACGCGGTAGGTCACGACCGCACCCGTGGTCGCGATCACCTCTTTGTTCACGCTCAACGCGGGCTCGACGATCGTCACCGTCGCGTTGTTGGAACTGGCTGGTGTGCCGGTGCCGTCGTTGTTCGGGTCGTTGGGCGCGATCGCGTTCTCCGTCGCATCGCGAAGCCCGTTGCCGTTGGCGTCGATGACCACGGGAATGAACCCGGGCACGCCGTCGCCGTTGGTATCGGCGAGCACCGCGAACGAGTTCGCGCGGTTCACGCCGCTCTGATTCCCGCCCAAGTTCTCGACGATGGCGTTGAACTCGACCACGACGAACTCGTTGTCCGCGTCGTTGTCGGTGTTCGTGAGATCGCCGAAGCGGAAGAAGACGTCTTGGCCGTTGGTGTAGAAGGCGGGCGTTCCACTCGCGGTGCCCGCGCCGGAACTCGCGGTGGCGATGTTGCCGGTACTGAAGAGGCCGGTCACCTGAGCCGAGGTGAGCGCGGTAATCGGTGTGGTCGCGGTATCGACGCCGCCGCCGGTCACGGCCGGGATGTTGACGAGCCCGGCAGACGCAATGACGTTGCCGCCAGTCGAAAGGAGCGCGAAGCGGGCCGAGCCGTCGTTGATGAAGCTGATGCCCGCCGGCAGGTTGTCGAAGATCTGATAATTGCGGCTCGCTCCTTCACCCAGGCTCACCGAGAGCCGATAGCGAACGATCTCGCCGATGGCACCTTCGGCTGCCGTGGCGGAAGCCTGCGGCGTGGCACTTTCCGAGGTCGCCACGATCGTCTTGCGAACGAGCGGCGGCGACTCGATGATCGCGCTCGGCGTCGTCCGGTAGTCGTTGAGCGTCCCGCCGCCGAGCACGCCGTCGGCACCGCTTCGTTCCACGCTCGCGGCATTGTTTGGCGTGCGCGGCGCGCTCACGTCGCCGTCCATGCTGGTCCACCGCACGTCCGCCGTATTCGCGATGTTCAACCCGGTCGCACCCGAGTACGTGCCCTGAACGATGATGGTGATGGACGAACCGGGATCCATGTCCACGTCGAGCCCGGCCACGAACGTCAGCGTGCTTCCGGTGAAGGCGAGATCGGTGGCGGGGTTGATGGCGCGAGCCGTTCCGTTGAACCGGATGGTGCCCGTCGAGGTGGCCGAGAAGACGCTCGGCGTCTGCACCGGGGCCGGTACCGTATCGGTGAGCGAGACTTCGCGCGCGGTCGTGTCGGTGAGCGCGTTCCCGTTCGCGATGACGATCTGATACTGGATCGTGTCGAATGCATCCGCTTGAACGCTGGCACCGAACGCGCCGCTCGTACCGTTGCGAACCTGCTTGGTCGAGGTCAGCGTCGGCTCGACGATGGTGACGTCGTTGGCCGACGAAGCGGGGACGGTCGTGGCGTTATTGGTCCAGGAGAACTGAGCCGAATTGTTCCGCAGGCCACCGGCCTGGTTCCCCAAAGTATTCAGCACGACGGCGCGATAGCGGAACGTGATCGACTCGGTGCCCGCGTTGTTCGCATTCGTGTTGTTGGTCAGCGTGCCGAGGTTGAACGTGACATCGCGGGCCCCGTTGGCCAGCGTGAGGTTACTCGTCAGGCTCGCGGCCGTGATGGCCCCGATCGACGATGTGAGGCCGGACGTGACGACCGGCGCGAACCCCGGATCGATGTCCACGAAGGCCAAGCCATTGTCCATCGTGTCGACGATTCGAGCGGACGGCGTGACGCCCTCGGGGATCGTGAGCGTGATCTGGTAGGTCACGAATTCGCCGATCGTGGCCTGGTTCAACGCCGCGTTGCCGGGAGCCGTGACTTCCGTTCCGATCAGCGTCTTGGCTTCCGTCGGAAGTGCGGATACGACATCGGCCGGGTCGGTGGGGATGGTCGCACCGGGCACGACCGCCGAGTCGGTGAGATTGGGGCCACCCTCGCTGTTCGAATACGTCGTCGCACTCGCGATGTTCGTCAGCGTCTGATTCGGGGCCACCGTCGGCGCGAGCACGAGGTCGTAGAGCACGATCACGGTGTTCGAGCCGTTGGTGATCGGCTGGTTCCCGGTCGCCTGATCGGTTCGCTGCCCGCGGCTCAGCGCCCCGCTGCGAGCATCCTCGGACGCACCGCCGACGTTGCCCGCCGTGTAGTTGTCCACCAATTGAATCACGAACGTACCGGTCGTGTTGTCGTAGGACACGAGCGTGTAGTCCACGCCGAGCGTGAGTGCGGCCGTCGTGCTGTCGCCGCGCTTGACGAGGGGGTTCAACCCGCCGGCCCCGGAGAACGTGGCCGGCACGACGTACCCAGCCGGTACCTGATCCCGAATCGTGATGTCGAATGCATCGCCCTTGCCCGTGTTCTGGAGCACGATGGCGAAGCGAACTCGGTCCCCCGCATCGACCCCACTTGCGTTCGGCGCTCCGATCGCCGTGGCCTCGGCCGCCGTGTCGACGGTTCCCGTGAAGTTCAAAGGCTGCGTCGGGTTGTCGAAGACGATGCCGGCCAGCGTCGAACCCGTAGCGTTGGTCCCAACGACGCCCTTGTTCACGGTCACGAACGGCCGCACCAGTTCGAACCGGCGCAGGTCTTCTACCGTCGTGGCACCCGCGTTCGTCGAGCTCTCACTCACCCGCAACTGGTTGGTGAGGAACAGGTCCGCCGCGAACGGATCGTTGCTCACCTGGAACGTGACGAGCAGCGAAATTTGCGTGGAGCGCCGCTGCAAGTCGTCCTGCGTTCCGAAATCGAGCGTGAGTTGATTGTTCGCCGGCACGGTGCTGATCGTCGGGTTTCGAGTACCAGCAAGCGCCGAGTCGAAGGTCGCGAAGTAGGTGTCGTCGGTCGCATTCGCGCCGGCGGCATCGAGTACGCCGACCTGACCCGGCAAGAAGCCGTACGTCGCCGGATTGCGGATGAACGAATACGGGGACGACGCATTCACCGCCATCACCGGCAGCGGCGGGAAGTCGATGAGTTGCAACTGTTCGAAGCTGCTGATCGGCAACGTGTAGGTGAGCCGATACGTGACGCGGTCGCCGGGCTGGACCGAGAACGGCGGGTCGGTCGCGCTCTGAGCCGGGACGAGCTGCCCGTTGATCGCGTAAATCTGCTTCGTCTGCTGGCCGTAGGGAATCGCGACGCTGGTGGCGCTATCGTCCGACCCGCGGCCGATGATCGTGGGCGTGACGGCGTTGATGGTGATCGCGGAAATCTGATCGCCGAAGATGCCATCGCGCGGAGCCGTGGTCGGATCGTTCACGGTGTTGACCAGCACGTCGCCCTGATCCACCGAGCGGTCGCCGGAGGGGAAGTTGTCGCTGAAATCGCGGTTGATCTTCGCATAGAAAACGAGCGTGCCCTGGGTGGGTCCGAACTGCTGGCCGGGGATCGCGTTGTTCGTGGGGCCGACTCCGCCGTTGCTGATTTCGCCGCCGATCAACCGCCCGGCGTTCGCCCCGAGCCGCGCGATGAGCTCCGCCGAGATGTTGAACTGGAGCCGCGAGGTGCCATCGGCCGCGCCCGCCGAGTTCGTGAAGATCGGGTTCGTTCCCAGTTGGGTCAGCGTGCCCGCCGTCGGGTCCGAACTCGTGCCCGCCGGCAGCGACGCCTGCGACGTGTACCGCTGTTGATAGTCGACGACGCCCGCGCCCTGGAAGGCTCCGGTCGTCGTGGTCCGGCTTCCGTTCGGGGTACCCGTCACGTACGCATTCTGAACCGAGAGCGTCGGAAGCGTCGAGGTCGCACCGATCGGATCGAGGAAGAGCCGCTGCCCGTCGCCGAGCACGTCGCGGAGCACCACGTTCTCGAACGCGAAGTAATCCGAGACCTGGAAGTTGATCGTGTAGCGGAGCAGAGTCTGACCCGGTTGAATCGGCACTCCGGGGGCGAGGGCTGCGCCGGTCGTCGGGTCGATTGCCTGAACTGTTTTCTGCACCGCGATCGACTGCTGTTCCAGCGTGTGCGAAAGCACCGAACCCGAGGTGGCCGGCCCGAGGTTCGTTTGCGGCAAGTCGCGGGGATCCAGCGGTGTCCAGTTCGCCAGCGAAGATGCGACGTCGATTCCCGTGGTGCTGTCGGTGCCTTGCGCCACGGTCGCACCGTTGGCGGGCGTACCGGCCGCCGACTGATCGCGCGGAACGTAGAAGTCGAACTCGAACGCGGCATCGGTGCCGACCACGCCCAGCTTGTTCCCGAAGTTGTAGGTGAGCGTGCCGTCCGGCGCGGTTGACACTGCCGTGCCCGTGAGGTTCCCCGCTACGAACGTGTTCGCACCCTGGTTCCCGGCCGAAGCGAAGAGGTAGGCCGCCATGTTCGTGCTGTTCTTGCCGACGATCTGCATGCTGGCCGCGAGGTCGTCGCTGACGCGCAGGTTGTTCAGCGTCTGCCCGGTGGCGACATCGACTTCGAGCCGGTAGCGGCGAATGTAGTTTGGGCCGGTCGCGGTCTCGCTCTCGGGGCCGGTGTAGATTTTCTGGAGCCGGTAGAGTTGCGGCGTGATGTCGGAGGCGGCTGTCGGGCCGTAGATGCCGGGGCCGTTCAACGACGGATCGTTATCCCGGAACCCGCCGACCAAGGACACGGGAAGCGGCGAGTTCACGTCCGCCAGGTTGCTGGTGGGCAGCGAAACGCTCACTCCCGTGGTCTGGGCCGGCGTAAAGCTCCCGAATGGCAGCGTGTAGAAGTAGATTGTGTCGTTCGTGCCGAAGCGGGCACCGTAAACGCTCGAGATCGTCCGCACTTCGCCCGTCAGCGGGTTGGTGTAGGTCGTCTGCCCCGGCGTGAGAGTGACCGACCCGGCGGGCGAAAGCGGCAAGCCAGCAGCCGTCACCGTGGGAAGTCCGATGCCATCGAGTGGAGCGGAGGTCGCGCCGTCGATCCCAGACGAATCGACCGCGAGTTCGATGAACGGGGCGAAGCCCGTCGCATCGCCGGTGTTCGAATAGTTGAAGGTGTAGGTGACGGTCTCACCGAGCAGCGGCATGGTGATGCCGTTGCCGGGCAAGCCGACGACGCTCGGGATCGGAGCCGGGTTTTCACGCTCCTCGAGTCGTTCAACTTCGAGCCGCGTCCGCTTGATTCGCCGACGAAAATGAGCAGTTAAGAGGCGCTTGGCTAACACTCGCGAGTTCAGACGAGCAGGCATGACTCACCAGAATGACGGATAGAATGTAGGAATCGAGCCGGCAACGAAAACGACTCAGCGAGCGAGCGAGCCGTTCGCGCGAAGGACCGAAATGATGTAAGAAGGAGTATGACGAATTTGGGCCGTTCAGGCAAGATGGAAACCTTTCTCGCTAGCCGAGGGTGTACCCAGATTTCTTGGGGGTCAGGCGACCAGTTGCCAGTAGGCGTTCCACTGTGGCGAGTTGCGGACGCAGACGAGGCTCGCCATGGCGCGGACGTTCTTCCGACGCCAACGT
>JAYTGN010000027.1:0-7682 GCA_043733485.1 Gemmataceae bacterium | reverse complement strand
GAGCGGTACGCGAAGCGGCCACGTCCACGAGGCCGTGCCGTGGGTGGCCACCGGCTCGGACGGAACGGAAAGTAAGGACACCTACGGGACTGCACCCGTCGCGCCCCGTCCAACCAGTCGGTCAGCCTCCGCCAACGCGGCCCGCACGGCCTACTTCCCCAGGCACAGCCTCTTCGGAACCGGCCCGCCGTCGAACGCATCTCTACAATGCACCTACCTGGAATCTTGTCGAACCGAGGAGAGTCATGGCCGAGTGGCAACGGACGCAGACCTGCGGAGAACTGCGGGATGAACACGTCGGGCAAACCGTCACGCTCAATGGATGGGTCCTCATCACCCGCAACTATGCCAAGCAGGCGTTCGTGGACCTCCGCGACCGCTACGGCCTCACGCAGATCGTGTTCGAAAGCGACGATGCCGAACTCTTCAAGCAGGCGAACGACCTCGGCCGCGAGTGGGTGATCTCCGTCACGGGTCTGGTTCGCAAGCGGCTGCCCGGCATGGAACGCGACATCCCCACTGGCAAGATCGAGCTCGAAGCGAAGGTGCTTCGCATCTTAAACCCGAGCCCGCCGCTGCCGTTCAGCGTCACCGAATTTCCCGACGAAGAACCGGCCAACGAAGACCTACGCCTACAGTATCGCTACCTCGACCTGCGGCGGCGCTCGCTCCAGCGGATTATGATTCTGCGCCACCGCGTGAACAAAGTGATCCGCGATCACCTCGATGCCCGCGGTTTCTTGGAACTGGAGACGCCGCTGCTCGGGAAGAGTACGCCGGAGGGAGCGCGGGATTATCTCGTGCCGAGCCGCATCTTCAACGGCGAGTTCTTCGCGCTGCCGCAGAGCCCACAGTTGTACAAGCAACTGCTCATGATTGCCGGCTACGACAAGTACTTCCAGATCGCGCGGTGCCTCCGCGACGAAGACCTGCGCGCCGATCGACAGCCCGAGTTCACCCAACTCGACGTCGAGATGTCGTTCGTCGAACAGGACGACGTGCTCGGCCTCATGGAAGGCCTCGCGGTCGAGGTGTTCCAACAGTGCCTCGGCGTGTCGATCCCGACGCCGTTCCCACGCTTGAAGTATGCCGATGCGATGGCGAAGTACGGCTCGGACAAGCCGGACTTGCGCTTCGGCTACGAGATCGTGGACGTGACCGACCTCGCCAACGAGAGCGACGCAACCTTCTTGAAGGAGGCGGTCGCGGCCGGCGGCGTCGTCCGCGCCATCAATGCGAAGGGAGCCGCGGACAAGTTCTCGAACACGGCCCTGAAGCCCGGCGGCGAACTGCCCAAGGTTGCGTCCACCTTCAAGGCGAAGGGGCTCGCGTTCCTCAAGGCCGAGGGCGAGAAGATGACGGGAAGCATCGAGAAATTCTTCCCGGACGCGCTCAAGGCGAGGCTCAAGGAACGCCTCGGGGTCGAACCCGGCGACCTGCTGCTCTTCGTCGCCGACAGCGAAGCGGTCGTGTGCGACGCGCTCGGCGGCATCCGCATCTACCTCGCCAACAAGCTCGGCCTGATTGTCAAGAGCACCGCGTTCAACTTCGTCTGGATCGTGGACTTCCCGATGTTCGCCTGGGACGAAGAAGAGAAGCGCTGGGCCGCGATTCACCATCCGTTCACGTCGCCTCGCGATGAAGACTTGCACCTGCTGGAGTCGGAGCCAGGCAAGGTGCGGGCGAAGGCTTACGACCTCGTGCTCAACGGGTACGAAGTCGGCGGCGGCAGTATCCGAATCCACAGCCGCGACGTGCAGGATACGGTCTTCAAGCTGCTCGGCATGGAACCGGAGGAGGCGAAAGCCCGCTTCGGCTTCCTGTTGGACGCGCTGCAAAGCGGGGCTCCGCCGCACGGCGGCATCGCGCTGGGCCTCGATCGCTGGGCGATGCTACTCGCCGGCACGACGAACATCCGCGACGTGATTGCGTTCCCGAAGAACCAGAAGGCCCGCGACCTGATGACGGGTGCCCCCGCACCGGTCGACGAACGCCAGTTGAAGGATTTGGGAATCAAGCTGAATTAACGTTTAGCCGCGACGCGGAGTCCTCGGAGCGGAGCGCGACGTACCCGGCGATGTCGCGCTCCGCTCCGAGGACTCCGCGTCGCGGCTAATCTCGAACCTTGGGATCTCACCATGACGCTTCCCGACCTGACGCAAAGTGAATTCGCCCGGTACTCGCGGCACATCATCATGCCGGAGGTCGGGCTCGACGGTCAGAAGAAGCTGAAGGCCGCGAAAGTGCTCATCATCGGCACCGGCGGGCTCGGTTCGCCGTTGGCGCTCTACCTCGCCGCGGCCGGCGTCGGCACCATCGGTCTCGTCGATTTCGATACCGTCGATGCCTCCAACCTCCAACGTCAAATCATTCACGGCACAAAGGACATCGGTCGCTCCAAGTGCCAGTCTGCCTCGGACACACTTCGCGACATCAACCCCGAGGTGAACGTCGTCCTTCACGAGGAACGCTTCACCTCGAAGAACGCGATCGCGATCGTGACGCCCTACGACATCGTCGTGGACGGCACGGACAACTTCCCAACGCGATACCTCACGAACGACGTTTGCGTTCTGTTGAACAAGCCGAACGTGTACGGCAGCATCTTCCGCTTCGACGGCCAGGCCACGGTATTCCATCCCGCGCTCGGGCCGTGCTATCGCTGTTTGTATCCGGAGCCGCCGCCGCCGGGCGAGGTGCCCAGTTGTGCCGAAGGCGGCGTGCTCGGCATCCTGCCCGGCGTCATCGGCTGCATCCAGGCCACCGAGACCATCAAGCTCATTCTCGGCATCGGCGAACCGCTCATCGGCCGACTGCTGCTCTTCGATGCCTTGAACATGACGTTCAAGACGTTCAAGATTCGCCGCGATCCGAAGTGGGCCGTGGGCGCGCCGCACCCGACGATCACGGGGCTCATCGACTACGAGCAATTCTGCGGCATCCGCGGCGGCCCCACTCCGGCCGCAACTTCCACCGGAAGCGAGATCGCGGCCGAGCAGTTGAAGAAGCGCGTCGATGCCGGGGAAGACTTGTTCGTGTTGGATGTGCGGAACCCGAACGAGTTCCAGATTTGCCGCATTCCCGGTTCGGTGTTCTTGCCGCTGCCGGAGTTGCCGACCCGGTTTGCCGAGGTGCCGAAGGACCGCGAGGTGATCGTGCATTGCAAGAGCGGCATGCGCAGCGCGAAGGCGATCGAATTCCTGAAATCGCAGGGCTATTCGAAGCTGGTGAACCTCACCGGCGGCATCGCGGCCTGGGCCGAGAAAGTCGATCCCGGCATGCCCCGATACTGATGATTTCGCTGGCTTTTGGCGAACCGGCGACGTGAGTCGCCGGGTGTGCGCAATCAGCCCGGCGACTCACGTCGCCGGTTCGCCAGTAGGCTCTTGCCTCTCCGCCTTCGATCGGACACAATTGCGAAAATCCCTTCACCCCTTGGGAGCTTCTCGTGTCCGATTCCACGCCGCCTCGCCGCCCTCCTTTCGGCCACGCCAAATCCGGACCGGCTCAACCGAAGTTCGAAGTCGTCGAAGAAGACGCGGACTTCGAGGTGGTCGAGGAAAAGCCCAAGAAGGCGCTCCGCGCTGAGCCCGAACCGGACGAGGAACCGAAGCCCCAGAAGCCGCGCAAAAAGAAAAAGAAGAAGGGACTGTCGCTCGCGGACAAGTTGCTGGAAGGCCAGGACGAAGACCAGGAACGGCGCGACGCGGCCCTGCGCCGCTACGAGTACACCATGCCGGCCGTCTTGCTCGGCATCGGCCTCCTCCTTTCGGTCGTCGGAGCGTTCGGTGCCTCGAAGGGCGTGAGCGGGTTGTTCACAATCGGGGCGCTCACGCTGTTCGTTCTCATTTACGTGCCGCTGGCGATCGCCGCGCTCATGGTCGTCGGCACGCTGATGGGAATCAACTACGGCCGGCTCTGGCCCGCGATCCTGAAGATGTCCGCCATCACGTTCGTCGCCAACGGCATCTGGCTCATCGGCGAATGGATGAGGATCCCCGCCTTCTTCATCTTCCCGATCAGTTGCTTCATCTCCTTCGGCTTGTTCATGACGCAATTCGATCTCGACACCTGGGAGACGAACGCTTCGGCGGGCGCGCTCAACGTGATGACGTTCGCCGCGAACATGATTTTGATCGCCTTCCTGGTCGCCTCCGTGAGTTCGAGCGGCGACAAGGGTACGGACAAGGACGACGACGCGACGCCTGCCGAATCGCAACCGGATCGCAAGCCGAAGCGCGAGCGGGAGAACCTCAACGGCGTGAAGGTTCCAGCCGTTCCCGGGAGCCCACCGCCCGTGATGGACCCGGACGACGAATGAAGTTGCATCCCGAAACTGGATCTGGCAGCCGCAAGTGGTCGCTCTTTGGGAAGCGATGAGTTATAACCAGAGTGGCTGGCGCCGTGCCGCTCGGGTTCACCATCGAGGTTCTTCTCATGCCCCGCTGCCTGCTGTTCCTCGGTGCGGTTGCACTTCTCGCTTCGTCGTTGCTCGCCGCTCCGCCGGCCGTCACCGCCGTGGCTTACCAGCCCGATGGTCATCGCATCGCGTTCGGTTCCCACGGCGAAGTGCGAATCTTCGGCGACGGCGGAGGAGCCAATGGCGTGCTCAAGGGGCAGGATGGCCGCATCTCGGCACTCGCTTACTCGCACGATGGTAAGCGACTGGCCGTCGCGAGCGGTTCGCCCGGCAAGGCCGGCATCGTCCGCCTCTATGCCATCGATGCAGCCCCGACTCTGCTCGCCACCATTGCGGGCCACACGGACATCGTCCACACCATCACCTTCTCGCCGGATTCGGCCACACTCGCCACCGCCGGTTACGACCGCGTCGTTCAGTTGTGGGAACTTCCCGCAAAGTCCGCCTCCGAGCCGTCCACGCTCGCGAAGCCGAAACTCACGCTGAAGGATCACAGCGACGCCGTGTATGCCGTGTCGTTTCATCCCGACGGCAAGTTGCTCGCGTCCGCCTCCGCCGACCGCACCGTGAAGGTGTGGGACGCCTCGACCGGCCAGCGACTTTACACCCTCGGCGAACCGACCGACTGGCTTTATGCACTTCAATGGAGCCCGGACAAGAAGCACCTCGCGGCGGCCGGCGTCGATAAGAGCATCCGCATCTGGGCCGCGGATCGCGACGGCGGCAAGCTCGTTCTCGGCGTCTTCGCCCATCAGAAGCCGGTCTGGCGGCTCGCCTATTCCCGCGACGGGCAAGCTCTCTTCTCGGTAGGAGAAGATCGCATCATCAAGGCCTGGAACGCGACCAAGATGACCGAGACCAAGGTTTATGCCGCGATGCCGGACGCGATTCTCGACTTCGCGCTGTCGCCCGACGGCAAGAAGTTCGCGGTCGCCCGCTTCGAGGGAATTGGAGCGACGTTCGACGCCGCGACCGGCAAGGCCGTGGTGGAAATGCTGCCCGTAGCCGCGGCTCCGCCCAAGCCGATGAAGCTGAACCCCGCGGCGATCCCGCGCGGCACCACCACCCGCGTCGTCTTCACCGGCAGCGAACTGCGGCAGGTGAGCAAGGTGATCTCGAACAGCCCCGGCGTCAGCGTGCTGCTGCGTTCGCTCGACTCGAACGAACTCGCCGTCGATGTCGTCGTGAAGCCGGAGGCCCCGGCCGGCGCGGTTCAACTCGTCGTCGAGAACGAAGTCGGCAAGGCCGCTCCGCTCACGATCGCCATCGATCGTTACCCGGCGATTGCGGAGGCGGGCGTCACCGATTCGGCCCGCGCTGCTCAGGCGGTGAAGCTTCCCACGACGATCGCGGGTTCCATCGACCGCGCCGGCAACGTGGACTACTTCCGCTTCGAGGCGAAGGCCGGCGAGCAGGTCGGCGTGCAAGTCGTTGCCGCGGAACTCGGCTCCAAGCTCGATCCCGTTCTCACGCTCACCGATGCCACGGGTCTGGTGCTCGCCGAGGGAAATGCCATGCTCGGCTACACCGTTCCGAAGGCCGGAACGTACTCCGTCGGCATTCGCGACCGCGAGTACCGCGGGGCTGAAGACATGACGTATCGCCTGCACATCGGCGACGTGCCGGTCGTCACTGGAGTATTCCCGCTGGGGGTTCAGCGCGGCAAAACCGCCAGCATTCACCTCGAAGGTGTGAACCTCGGAGCGAACGCCGGGCAAGCCGTGAAATTGAGCGTGCCCGCGGACGCGCTGCCCGGTTCGCGAATTCCGCTGCCGCTCTCCGCACTCGGCGAAGCGCCGCTGGGCAATGCCTCGATCGTCGTCGATGAGTTCCCCAGCCTCGTGGTCGATCCCGCGGCCGGTGCCGAACTCCGCGTGCCCGGTACCGCCGATGGCATTCTCTTGAAGCCGAACGACACCCAGACCGTGCGCTTCCACGCGAAGAAAGGCGAACGCCTCATTGTGGAAGTGAACGCTCGCCGGGCCGGTTCACCCGTCGATCCCGTGCTGGAAATTCTGGACTCCGCCGGCAAGCCCGTGCCGCGTTCCGTGCTGCGCAGCACGGCCCGCGTGTACAGCACGTTCCGCGATCACGATGCCGCCAACCCGGGCATCCGCCTCGAATCGTGGAGCGAACTCGGCATCGACGACTACCTCTACGCCGACGGCGAACTCATGCGAATCATTTCGATGCCGAAGGGGCCGGACGACGATTGCCAGTTCTACACCTTCGGCGGTCAGCGGCTCGGGTTCCTCGGCACCACGCCGAACGCCCACGCACAAGGCTGCCCCATGTACAAGGTGGAGTTCCATCCGCCGGGCAGCACCTTCCCACCGAACGGCCTGCCCGTCTTCTCGCTGAACTACCGAAACGACGACGGTGGTCCGGGCTACGGCAAGGACTCGCTGATCTTCTTCGACGCTCCCGCCGACGGCACGTATCAGGCGCGGGTGAGCGATGCTCGCGGAGCGGGAGGTTCGACCCATGCGTATCGGCTCACGGTGCGACCGCCGAAGCCCGACTTCACGGTCAGCTTCAGCCCCACGGCACCCGCCGTGTGGAAGGGCGGAGCGATCCCCATCACCGTGAACGCGACGCGCCTCGACGGCTTCGATGGCCCGATTCGGGTGAAGCTCGACGGCCTGCCGCCGGGCTTCAGCGCGCCGGCCGCCGAGATCGGCGCGAATCAACTCAGCACGTCGTTCGCCCTCTTCTGTGAAGCGACAGCCGCAGTTCCCGCGAATGCCGCCTTCAAACTTACCGCCAGCGCCACGATCGACGGAAAGGACGCGTTGCACGAAGTCGCGGGCGGCGCGCTGAAATTGCAGGAACCCGGCGACGTGATCGCCACCACGCGGCAAGCCTCCGCGACGATTCGACCCGGCAAGGAAACGCGCCTCGTGGTGGACATCGAACGCCGCGGCGACTTCAAGGGCCGCGTGCCGGTGGAAGTCCGCGGCTTGCCTCACGGCGTCCGCGTACTCGACATCGGCCTCAACGGCATCCTGATCACCGAGCGCGACACCAGCCGCGAGATCGTGATCTACGCCGAGACCTGGGTGCAGCCGATGACCGCTCCGCTCGTGGTGCTCGCCAAATCCGAGCGCAAGGGAACCGAACACGCCGCGAAGGCCGTGATGCTGAAGGTGGAGAAGTGATCGGCCGGTTCGCCAAAAGCACTCGCGTTTGGCCGCGACGCGCAGTCCTCGGAGCGGAGCGCGACATCGTCGGTGCCGTCGCGCTCCGCTCCGAGGACTGCGCG
>JAYTGN010000026.1:0-7728 GCA_043733485.1 Gemmataceae bacterium | reverse complement strand
GGGCAGTGTCAGCGCGGCGTGAGGCTAAGAAGGGGTTTTATTTGCGACGTGGTGGAAGGCGAGCTGCAATTTCATGACAGGAGTTTGGCGAACCGGCGACGTCCCACCGGGTGCATGAGAAACCCGGCGACTGACGTCGCCGGTTCGCCAAACTCCTGTCATGAAATTGCAGCTCGCCTTCCACCACGTCGCAAATAAAACCCCTTCTTAGCCTCACACCGCGCTGACACTGCACCTGGAGTTGCCCGTGCCGCTGCTGTTTGCCGTCACGCTGTTCGTCAGCGCCTCGCTGCTGTTCATGGTTCAGCCGATGGTCGGGAAGATGATCCTGCCCCTTCTCGGCGGGAGCCCGGCCGTGTGGAACGCTTGCATGGTGTTCTTCCAGGCACTCCTCCTCCTCGGCTACCTCTACGCTCATCACGTTTCCACGAAGTACAGTCCGAAGCGACAGTGGGCGCTGCACACCATCGTGCTGATCGTGCCCGTGTTCGCGATGGTACTCGCGGTGGCGCTCAGCCCCAAGCACTCGCCCATCGCCGTGGCCGAGAGCCTCGCCCCGTCCGGCGACACGAGCCCGTTCCTCGCCGTGATGGCTCTCATGAGCGTCGCCATCGGCATCCCCTTTTTCGTTGCGTCCACGAGTGCCCCGCTCCTTCAGAAGTGGTTCGCGTACACGGGCCATCCGTCGTCGAGCGATCCGTACTACCTGTATGCCGCAAGCAACGTGGGGAGCCTCATCTCGCTGCTCGGGTATCCGCTGTTCATCGAGCCGAACCTTACGGTGAACGAGCAGGCGTGGCTCTTCGCGGCAGGGTTCGCCATCCTCTTCGTGCTGATAATGCTCTGCGGCCGGGCCGCGGCCAACCCCATCGGCGTGCCTCCGATTGCCGAGAGACAGCCCAGTGGGAAGAACGATTCGACGCTGGAAATTGAGCCGCCACCGAGCGGCCCGCGAGTTGCGAAGTGGATCGTGCTCGCCTTCGTTCCATCGAGTTGGATGCTCGGCGTCACGTTCTACATGACGACGGACATCGCCTCGATTCCGCTGCTCTGGGTCGTGCCGCTCGCGCTGTACTTGGTCACGTTCATCATCGCCTTCGGCCGCGTGCCGTCATGGTTCCGCCAAGTGATCGGCAACCTCGCCCCGGTCATGATTCTGCTGCTCGTCTTCGTGAAGGTCTCGAACGTGGTCAGCGGCCGGCCCGCGATCGCGCTGATGCTCCACATCCTGACGTTCTTCGCCGTGTCGCTGATGTGCCATTACGAACTGGTCCGCGACCGCCCGAAGGACGTAACCCACCTCACCAAGTTCTACCTGATGATGTCCGTGGGCGGCGTGCTCGGCGGGCTCTTCAACGCGCTCATCGCGCCGCTCCTCTTCGCGCTCGCCTACGAGTACGACATCGTGATCGTCGTGGGGTGCCTGATGGTGCCGGTTCTGATCGAACGAGTTACGCCGGCATCGCCCGAGCTCGCTGCTTTTAAAAAGAAGATCACTCTCGGACTGAACTTCCTGCTTCCCGCACTCACCGGCTTCTTTTTCTGGCTACTCGTGTCGGTCGTCTCGCAACGCGAATTCTTTTCCAAGATGGTGAAGTGGATCGTGGCACACGCGCCGGTCTCGGACAACACGGTGGTCGCGATCCTCGTTTATGCCGTGCCGGTGATGGCGTGCTTCTTCTACGTCGATCGCCCGTTCCGCTTCGCCCTGGCCGTGGCCGTGTTGCTCGGCATCCACACCTACCGCGATCAAGATACCGATGTGGTGTACACCGAACGCACGTTCTTCGGCATTCTCAAGGTCGAGGAACGCGGCGTCTTCACCCGCCTCGTTCACGGCACCACACTCCACGGCACCCAGATCAACCAGTACTACCTCGTGCGGGCCGATGCCCCCGTGCCGTTCGGTTCGTTCAGCCCGTGGGACGTGCTCGCCCTCGAAGGTGGCCTCGCCGCCTGGGATCCGCGGCAGGAG
This sequence comes from Gemmataceae bacterium, assembly GCA_043733485.1. Lineage (GTDB taxonomy): Bacteria > Planctomycetota > Planctomycetia > Gemmatales > Gemmataceae > Urbifossiella. Next base: position 5,753 of record JAYTGN010000026.1, on the reverse strand, counting down.
CCGCTGACGTACTACCATCGCACCGGCCCGGTCGGAGCGATGTTCCGCGAGCTCCGCACCCGCAAGAACGGCGCGGATGCCAAAGCCGACGTGGCCATGGTCGGCCTCGGCACCGGCTCCGCATCGTGCTACGCCTTGAAGGGCCAGAAGCTCGACTTCTACGAAATCGACATCGGTGTGAAGCGGCTCGTGGCCGACACCGACAAGTTCTTCACGTACGTGCGCGATGCTCGCAACCGCGGCGCGACGCTCGACATTCACATGGGCGATGCCCGACTCAAGCTCAAGGAACTCGCGGACAAGAAGTACGCGCTCTTGCTCGTGGACGCGTTCAGTTCCGACGCCATCCCGGTTCACCTGCTCACCAAGGAAGCGGTCGAACTCTACCTGAAACGCATGACGGACGACGGCATCCTCGCGCTCCACATTTCGAACAAATATGTGAAGCTCGAACCGGTGGTCGCCAAGATCGCCGAGGAACTCGGCCTCGCCTCTCGGGTCTGGAACGACGACAGCGAGAGCCGTCCCGGCAAGACGGCTTCCAGTTGGGTCGCGTTGGCGAAGGACGAGAAGACGCTCGGCACGCTCGCGGCCCCGCCCACCCAGCAGATCATGTCCTTCGGGACCAAGAACCTCGAACTCGTCGACTTGCTCCGGAAGTACGGCGCGGAGTACCCCGCGAAGAAGGCGATGACCGAGCATTACGGCGGCGACGACCTCGCGCTGGAAGACTTCGGCACGAAGTTCGGCGGGCAGGCCGCGGTGCTCGCCGAGTACGTCCGCAAGGGCGGCTTGCTGAAGCAGGAACTCTCACTCGGCGACCTCTCTGAGATCGTCTTCGGCCAAATGTTCCACAAGCTCAAGGTGCTCGACGACGTGCCGCTCTGGACCGACGATTATTCGGACGTGCTCCGCGTGATGATGTTGAAGGAAGTACAGTGGGTTCGAGAAAAGCTCGGCCTGCCAGTGCCGGTGAAGGAGTGAGTGCGCCGATCGTCGGCGTCGTGGGTGCCAGCGCCCGCGCCGCCGTGATGTCCTTGGCTCGGGCCGGATTCGAGGCCTGGGCCGTGGACCTGTTCAACGACCGCGATTTGAAGCGGATCGCGCCCTGCGTTCGCTGCCCGTTCGCCGACTTCCCCCAGGCGATGCCCCAACTCGCCGAGCGATTCCCCTCCGGTCCGGTCCTGTACACGGGCGGACTCGAAAACTATCCCGAGGTTGTACGCGAACTCGCCCGCCATCGCCCACTCTGGGGCAACGACCCGGACGTACTCCAGCACGTTCGCGATCCGTTCGAACTGATGAAACGGGGATTCCCTACTCCGGTCGCTTACGCTCCCGGCTCGCCAGTACCAGAAACCGGCCGATGGCTTCTCAAGTCGCGGGGATCCTCCGGCGGTCTCGGTGTGCGATCCGCGATCCCGGGCGAAATCGTACCCGCTGGCCATTACTTGCAGCAATTCATCGATGGCCCTTCGATGTCCGCCGCGTTCCTCGGCAATCAAATGCTCGGCGTCACGGAGCAACTCATCGGCACGAGTTGGCTCCACGCGAAACCCTTCCACTACGCGGGAACGATTCACGAACCCGATGCGTTCGAGCCCGACGCGCAAGCAAGGTTGGACAATCATCCCTTGCTTGCGCGTCGGGCTCGAATGCAACAACTCGGCAACGATCTTTCCTCCGCGTTCGGCCTCAGCGGCTACTTCGGAATCGACTTCATCCAGAAGGATGGAATCCCGTATGTCGTTGAGGTGAACCCTCGGTACCCGGCGTCCGTCGAGGTGTTGGAACACGCCGCTCACCTCGATCGCGCCGTCGGCAAGGCGATCTACTTCGCGCCGCACGCCTTCCGCTTTCCAAAATCTGGCCCGTGGGATGCCGACCTTCAGATTCCGTTCGACCCGTGGCGGCTGCCCGGCTTCGCGGACATCCCCGAACCGGAGGAAGCGATGGAAGCGGGTTCGCCCGTGCTGACGTTCTTCGCGTCGGGTTCGACGGCCGCATCGTGCCGGGAACAGCTACAATCACGAGCAGCGGAACTCGATGCACTCTTACCCGGCACCTGACGGTGTTCGGCTCGCCACGAGAACACCATGACCCTTAACGAACGCGCCAATCTCATCGCGGATGAACTCGAACGCAACGCGGATCGGTTGCGGCTTTCCGTTTCCAAGGTCGCCGGGGCTCGCGTCATCGATTGCGGCGGAGCCGTCACCGGGAGCCTCGCGGCTGGGCTCGGTATGGCCCGTGCCTGCCTGGCGGATCTGGCCGACGTGAGCTACGTGCCGTGCTCCGTGGTCGGCGGCCCGGCCGTGCAAGTGACGACGGACGACCCCGTGCGGGCGTGTCTCGCCTCGCAGTATGCCGGGTGGCAGGTGCAGGTGGACAAGTTCTTCGCGATGGGTTCCGGGCCGATGCGGGCACTCTCGGCCCGCGAGGACATCTTCCAGCACATCCCGGGGAAGGAAGAATCTGCCGTCGCGGTCGGCGTTCTCGAAACCCGCAAGCACCCAACTGAAGACGTGATCGCGAGCATCGTGGCGAAGCTTCCCGCGAGTGCCGAATCGCTCACGCTGTTGGTCGCTCCGGCGTCCAGCCTCGCAGGCACGGTACAGGTCGTGGCGCGTTCCATCGAGACGGCACTGCACAAACTGCACGAGTTGAAGTTCGACGTGACGCAGGTGGTCTCGGGGTACGGCATCGCTCCGCTGCCGCCGGTGCATCCGGACGAACTCGCCGCCATCGGCCGCACCAACGACGCAATCCATTACGGCGGGTCGGTCGTGCTTTGGGTCCGGGCCGACGACGAACTGCTCGAAGCGATCGGACCCAAAGTGCCGTCGAGTTCCTCGAAGGATCACGGCGAACCGTTCGCCGAGATCTTCAAGCGCTACGGCGACTTCTACAAGATCGACCCGCTGCTCTTCTCGCCGGCCGAGGTCGAGTTCCGCAATCTGAAGACGGGCCGCTGCTTCCGCTTCGGCCAACTAGAACCGGGACTGGTGCGGAAGTCGTTCGGGCTGGTATAACGGAAGGAGTAAGGAGGAAGCATCATGTCCACCGCGATCCTGGAAGAACACCTGCCGGCCGAGAGAATCGAGAATGATGACGAGCGATGTTACGATCTCGTCGACGGCGAACTCGTGGAGCGCAACATGGGATCAATGTCGAGTTGGGTGGGAGGCGAGTTGTACGCACGGCTTCGGGATTACTGTCGCACCAATCGCTTTGGCTGGGTCTGGGTCGCGGATGCCGGGTTTAGGTGTTTCCAGCGGAAGCCGGTCCGTTTTCCCGATGTCTCGGTCGTTCGCTACGGGCGATTGCCTGGGGAACAGTTGCCGCAGGGGCATATGGTAATCCCTCCGGATTTCGTGGCCGAGGTCATCTCGCCTCACGATGAGGTCGACGAACTGGAAGCGAAGATGCTCGACTATCGCGATGCGGGCGTCCGCCTCGTGTGGCTCATTTATCCGGCTCTTGGGATCGCTCGCGTCCATCGGCCCGACCGGACCATCACGGAGATCGACGAGAACGAGTATCTCGATGGGGAATCGGTACTCCCGGGGTTTCGCGTGCGACTACGCGATCTCTTCCCGTACCCGCCCGTCCTGGACACCCCACCCCCTTCCGCCTGATGCATATCGCGATTCTCTCCGGCTTTGGTGGCTGGCACGTGGAGGACTTGATCCGCGCCGCCGGCGAACTCGGGCACGCGGCCCGGGCCGTGGACTTCCGCCATCTCGCCTGTGGTGTGGAAGCGGGGCCCGCGCCGCTAGCGGGGTTCGATGCCGCGATCGTGCGCACGATGCCGAGCGGTTCGCTGGAACAGATCGTCTTTCGCATCGATGTGCTTCATGCGGCCGCGGCGAACGGCGTGAACGTGGTGAACCCGCCGCGCGCCCTGGAAACGTGCGTGGATAAGTACCTCACGAACGTGCGACTCGCGAAGGCCGGGCTGCTCACGCCACCCACGCATGTCGCCCAACGGGCCGACGATGCGATTGAAGCCTTCGAACGCTTGGGCCGCGATGTCGTGCTGAAACCGATCTTCGGTTCCGAGGGTCGCGGCATGGTGCGGCTCACCGATCCCGAGACCGCGTGGCGAACCTTTCACGTGCTCGAACGCACGGGCCAGGTGATTTATCAGCAGCAGTTCGTGCGGCATCCGGGTTGGGATTTGCGGGTGTTCGTTATCGACGGGCGGGTCGTGGCCGCGATGAAGCGGAGTTCGCGCGGCGACTGGCGAACGAACGTGGCCCAGGGTGGCCTCGCGGAGGGCGCGACACTGAGCCGCGAACACGAGGCGTTGGCTTTGAAGGCGGCGGAAGCCGTGGGGTGTCCGGTGGCCGGAGTCGATTTGCTGCCGGGGCCGGGCGGCGAACTGTACGTGATTGAAGTGAATGCCGTCCCCGGCTGGCGAGCGCTGGCCGCCGCCAGCGGTGTGGACGTGGCCCGAGAAGTCGTTCGATATTTAACTTCGTAATGTGGTCGGATCCTTCAGGAGTCGTTATGAAGCGTCGCTCCCGTGAACGGGCTGGCGCGGTCGGCCCCAATGGAGGTCATTTCCATTGGGTTCCGACTTTCGCGTGCTGAGGCTCTTACACTTCGCTTTCCGTTCGGGTACACTCTTCTCTCACACCCGCCGGAGAACGTTTCGTGCTCATCTTCGATTCGCACCTCGACCTCGCGCTCAATGCCGTGGATTGGAACCGCGACCTCCGCATGAGCATCGCCGAGATACGCGCCCAAGAATGCCAGTTGAACATGACCGACCCCGGACGGCGGACGAACACCGTCAGCTTTCCGGAACTCAAACGCGGTCAGGTCGGCCTCGGCGTCGCCACCCTGATCGCTCGCCAGGAACGGCAGATCAACCACTTCCTCGGGTACACCACCGTCGAAGCTTGCTACGCCGTCGCCATGAGCCACGTCTACTATTATCGGGCGATGGAGAAGGCCGGGTGGATGCGGCAGATCAAGACGAAGAAGGACCTTCAACAGCACGTGACCGATTGGAAGAACGACCCGAAGGAGACGCCGTACGGCTACATCATCAGCATGGAATGCGCCGATGCCGTGATCGACCCCGACAACATCCGCGAGTTCTACGAGATGGGCCTGCGGGCAATCGGCATCACGCATTACGGGCCGAACCGATACGGCGGCGGCACCCAGTGCGAAGTGGGCTTGGCCGTCGAAGCACTGCCCCTTCTGCGCAACATCGAGGAACTCGGCATCGCCCTGGACATGACGCACCTTTCGGATAAAGCCTTCTGGCAGGTCGCGGATCGCTTCGGTGGCCGCGTGCTGGCCAGCCATCAGAACGCTCGCAAGTTCTGCGATTGGCAGCGTCAATTCTCCGATGAACAAATCAAGTTCGTGATTGAGCGCGACGGCGTGCTCGGCGTCGCGTTCGACGCCGTCATGCTTCAGCCCGGTTGGATTCGCGGCACCTCGAAGCCCGAGGTGACCATCGACCGCGTGGTCGAGAACATCGACCACGTGTGCCAGTTGGCCGGAAATTGCCGGCACTCGGGCATCGGCAGCGACCTCGATGGCGGCTACGGCTACGACCAGACTCCATCCGATTTGAACACCATTGCCGACATTCAGAAGGTCGCCGAGTTGCTGGAGAAGCGGAACTACAAGCAGGCCGACATCGAGGCGATCATGCACGGCAACTGGATCCGCTTTTTCTCCGAAGTGCTGCCGAACTAGGCGAGCGGCCGGCGTGAGCCGGCTGTTAGGGG
>JAYTGN010000025.1:0-7734 GCA_043733485.1 Gemmataceae bacterium | reverse complement strand
CACGCGCACGCCGAGACTGTTGCCGACCCAATGGTGCGAGGCCGCGTCCGATCGGGTGCGGTAGCCTGCGAACAGCGAGTTGCCGCAGAACAGAGCGTCGCCGGCACCTTCGTGAAAGTGTTCCTCCGGCAGATGTTCCACGCGAAAATCGTGCTCCCCGAACCAGGCGTCGAAGAACCTCGATTCGCGAGCCCGCACTTCGTGCTTGAACCGGCTGCTGATGAACCGATTGTGGAACACGAGCCCGGCGTTTGCCGTGAAGACGAGATCCGGCAGGTTCGGCTGCGGGGTCATGCACTCGACCGCGACGCCCAGTGAGACCAGCGTATCGTGTAGTTCTTGCCACTGGCGGAACGCGAGGGCGCGAACCGCGCCGAGCGAGCGGTTCATCCACGGGTTGATCTCGTACTCGATCCCGTAGTGGTCCGGCGGGCACATCAGAATTCGCGGCTCGGCCATCTCCCGCCTCCACGATTGTCAGGGGCGAGAAATTATACCCGAGCCCGATGCAGACTATTCGCCGATCGCCTTCTCCCTCTTGTTCACGGAGCCAGCCTTCAACCCCGGCGCTTTCGATTTGTCGAACCGCTGATCCGCTTGCGGCAAGGTACTCTTAACTTCCGGCCGCTCCTCGTTCCCCCTGCAGCCGGTGGACAGGAGTGACGCGAATAAGCCGAACGCGAGAAACCGTTTCATGTTCGCGTACTTCGCGGTTAGAAATCCGGGGTCACGACGACGCCGTCTTCGCGTCCCGCAAGGTATCGGATGATGTTCGGATCGCTGCCGTTTCGGAACAACCGGACCGAGCCGTCGCAAAACCCGAACATCGCGCCGTTCGGATGGCGGCTGCTGAACGCTTGCGGCGCGGGCCCATTCACCGTCGCCGAGGCGTTGTCCACGTACCACATTACGTCGCTGATTCGGACCGATCCCGAACCGGCTCCCGGAGCCACCCAGCCGCTCATCCCCGCCCAGATGCACGCCGTGTGCCCATCCTTCTCGTCGTACTTGCATTCCCCGATGCACATCGTGTTGCTAGATCCGTCGGAAATGTCGGTAATCCGGACGCGGCTGTTCTGGTAAAAGATGCCGCCGAAATCCAGGTTGATGGAGATGGACGGATACGTGTACGGACCGGCGACGCCGCGGTAATTCGACATCGCGTGATTGTTTCGGATCGGATTGAGGTCCGGCCCCGTGTCCGCCGGGCAGCGGAAGATCTTCAGCGGTGTCTGGCTGAGTTGCCCGGGCACGTTCGCGGGGAAGGTGCTTTGCGCTCCTCCTCCGAACATCGTCTGTTCGGAGACGCCCATCAGTCGGTAGATGTTGTCCTGTTCGATGTAGGGAAGAATGAACGAGCACCAGGACCACGCACCGCTGAAGTAGTCGGGATAGGTGTTGACCCAGGGGGCCGGCGTGTTGAACCCCGGAGGAAATTTTCCGTTCGCCGAGTGGTAGTTGTGCATGCCGATAATCAGCTGCTTGAGGTTGTTGCTGCACTTGGCTCGAGCGGCGGCCTCGCGCACTTTCTGGACGGCGGGGAGTAACAGCCCGATCAGGATCGCAATGATGGCGATCACCACCAGAAGTTCGATCAGCGTGAACGCACGGGATGGCGTGGCTGCGCGCGAGGGCGCACCTCGAAAGGGATGAAACATGAGAAACTCCTCAAAACCAGACGAGAACCGCCAGGAGTTTGCGAGAACTTCGGGCGGCGGGAGGAGAGAGATTGGTTCGAGACTACGATGAGGTACCGAGTCCTGTCAATCGAAAACCCGAAGAAATCGCGTCCTCACTCGGATCTCTTTTTTGCACGGCTTTCCCACGACAAAGGGAGATGGTCCTGCATTCGGCGAATAGGATAGTTCTGTCAAGCGATGAGGAGTACCGAACGTGAGGGATGGAGCAGAAGAAGGGAAGCGGGTGCCGCCACGGGGCCGCACGCCGGGCAAGTATCTCGTGATCGGTGGACTCGCCCTCGGCGCGGTCTTTTTGGCCGGAATGATCCTGCTCGCGATGAAACTCGACCCGGCTGCGGATCGCTTTCACAATCCGCCGTCCTCGACTCCCAAGAAGAACTGAACGCTACCGAACACTCGAACGATCCTCCACCACCTCATACCGTTTGATTGAACATGGCCCGCGATCCCTACGAAGTCCTCGGCGTCTCCAAGTCTGCCAGCGCGGACGATATCCAGAAGGCGTACCGCAAGCTTTCCAAGAAGCACCACCCGGACCGCAACCCCGGCGACAAACAGGCCGAGGCCACCTACAAGGAAGTGCAGAACGCCAACGAGATTCTCTCGGACCCGGCCAAGAAAGCGAACTTCGACCGCTTCGGGTTCACGGGTCCCGGTGGGTTCCCCGGCACGGGAGGCGGAGGCGGCTTTCCTGGAGGCGGAGGATTTCCGGGCGGCGGAAACGTCGATCCCGCAATGGCCGAGGAGTTGTTTTCATCCTTCTTCGGAGGGAGTCGCGGGGGCAGCGGCCCCGATTTGGGCGACATCTTCGGCGGTGGGAAAAAAAAGAAGCCGCGCGCTCGGCGAGCCGAACCCGTCGAATCAGATGTCGCGATCCCCTTCCACACGGCCGCGATGGGCGGCAGCGTGGCGATTGAAGTGGGCGGTCGACGCATCGACGTTAAAGTGCCCGCTGGCATCGACGACGGAAAGAAACTCCGCGTGCCGCCCGAGGCGACCGGCGGCACCGAGGTGATCCTCCGCGTCCGAATCTCACAGCACCCCTACTTCCGCCGCGAAGGACTCGATCTGTTTCTCGATGTGCCGCTCAGCGTGCCCGAGGCGCTGCTCGGTGGCAAGGTCGAGGTTCCCACACTCGACGGCACGCGGCTCGATGTCAAGGTGCCACCGGGCACTTCCAGCGGTGCGAAACTCCGCCTTCGCGGCAAAGGCATCGCCGGCGGCGATCAGTACCTCGTCTTCAAAATCATCGTGCCTTCCGGGGCTCTCGACGATGCGAGCCGGAACCTGATCGAAGAGTTCGCGAAGTTGAACGCGAGGGACCCGCGCGAATCCGTGCCCTGGAAGTAGTTTGAAAACTGCATGAGCTTTTCTCCATTCACCGAAGCCCCAACGGATCCGTCGGCGTCCGCGAGCCGCGCGTTCGGGGTGCTCATCGTTCAAAGCTTCCAACGGCACTGGCGAGTTCGGCAAATGGGTTGGGTCGCGCTCGGGTTGCTCGCCGTGATCGTGATCTGGGACGCGGCGGTCACACTCAGCCCGCCCGGCTGGGGTCTGGAGAATCGCCGCGTTCGCCGCACGCTGGTCACGCATCGCGAGTACGGTGAGCAACTGCGCCCGAGCAGCCGCTACGAAGCCCTGATGCTGCCGGCCGATCCCTTTCCCAAACGACCTCCGCTGGCCAACGAGACGCCGGCACCCCTCGATCCGCTTCGGGATAGCCTCACGAGCCTCCTGCTCTCCATTCCGCACGCCGTGATGCAATCGGAAAAGTTCCTCGGGGACTGGGCCTTCGCGAATTTCGCGCGCTGGGTCGTGCTGAGTGCCTACCTCGGGTTCGTGCTGCCGATGTTCACGCTGGCGTATGCGAGTGGCGCGATCGGGAGCGAACGCGAGAGCCGCTCTCTGATCTGGCTGATGACGCGGCCGATCCCCCGCTCGGCAATCTACTTGGCGAAGTTCCTCGGGACGCTGCCGTGGTGCCTGCTGTTCAGTGTGGGCGGCTTTGCGGTCTTGTGCGTGGCGGGAGGCGAACAGGGCCGCACCGCCCTTCGGCTGTTCTGGCCGGCCGCACTCGCGGGCACCGTGGCCTTCTCCGCGCTGTTTCATCTGATCGGCGCGATCTTTCGCCGGCCCGTCATCGTCGGTTTGGTGTACGCCTTCTTCTTCGAGTTCCTGGTGGCCGCCCTGCCAGGTAGCTTGAAGATGCTCAGCATCACCTTCTACGTGCGGAGCCTGATGTATAATGAAGCCGTCGCTGCGGGCTATCCGGGCGCGATGCTCGACGTGCCCGGACCCGTGACCTCCGCCACGGCCTGGGCCATGCTGATTGCGGTTCCAATAGCCTTGACTCTCCTCGGATCGTGGCTCTTCGCGCGATTCGAATATCGCGACGATGTGTGAGGTTTGGGATGGCGACGATACTTGCTCAGGGTCAAGAACTCGCGGCACCTCCGATGCACGGGTATCGAGGCGACGAACCCTTCGAACGCGGCACGAAGCCGCACGGCCTCACGGTCGCCTTGAGCCGAGAGGCCGGCGCTCGCGGCACGACCATCGCGCACAAACTCGGGCTGCTGCTCGGTTGGCAGGTCTTCGACCAGGAAATGCTCGACTACCTTTTAGTCAACGAATCGGGCCGGGCGCAACTCACGGCGGAACTCTCGGACGGAGCCCGCGATTGGGTCGAATCGCGATACCAGGAACTACGAGCGGAACGCGGCATCGAGGTCGACGGGGAAACGGACGGCTCGATTCGCCTCGTGTTGGCCGTGGCGGCTCGCGGCGACGCCGTGATCGTGGGCCGAGGAGCCGGCTTCCTGCTCCCCCCCGAGACGACCCTCCACGTCCGGATCGTCGCTTCGTTCGAATCGCGCGTCAACTTCCTCGCTCAGTCGCTGCGCCTTTCGCACGATGAGGCGGCGGCGGAAATCCGGACGCGCGACGACCGCCGTTCCCGCTACCTCACGAGCAGCCTGCACTGCAATCCGACGGACGCTACCGCCTACGATGTCTTGGTGAACTCCGGGCGGCTCGGAGTGGAAGGCGCGGCGCAATTCATCGGCTGGGCCGTCCGCACCAAGCAACAGTTCGTGGACCTGATCGGCCCGCCCGGCGTCGCGGGGATCGACGACCTCGTAGGTTCCTAATGTCCGGATCCTTCGCCCAATTTCGTGCACGGGTCGAGTCGCGGGCACCCCGAACGGCGGTGGTACTCGGTTCTGGCCTCGGCGTCATGAATTCCTGCTTCCAGGAAGCGGCTTCATTCCCCTTCTCGGACATCCCCGGCCTCGCGGCGACATCGGTCGGCGGCCACGCCGGTCGGCTTGCCGTGGGCGAATGGCAGGGTGTTCCCGCGCTAGTCTTCTTCGGTCGCTTGCACTTCTACGAAGGGCACAGTTGGGACGCCGTCACGGCACCGATTCGCCTTGCGGCAGAACTCGGCGCGAAGCGGCTCGTTCTCACCAATGCGGCCGGCGGCATTCATCCCGAACTCCCGCCCGGTAGCCTCATGGCCCTGCGAGGCCACCTGAGCATCCTCGAACGAACTGCCTGGAAAACCGCCTCCGTCGCGACACCCTACTCAGGTCAGTTACTTCAACAGATGGAAGCGTCTCCGATGCTGTCTGGGGTGTACGCCGCGTTGACGGGTCCGAGTTACGAGACGCCGGCCGAGATTCGCGCTCTGGTTGCGATGGGGGCGGATGCCGTCGGGATGTCCACGGCGCGGGAAGCGGAGGCCGCCGCGAGCCTGGGTCTGGAAGTGGCCGCCATCTCGTGCATCACGAATCGCGCCGCCGGGCTCGGCGATGCTCCACTCGACCACGCCGAAGTCTTGGTGAATGCCAAACTTGCCGTCGATCGCGTGGGGGAAGCGATTGGTCGCCTCATCGCCGTCCAGTGAGTGCATCCGCTACCACCGAGGAACATCCGATGCTCGAACGCATTCTCGAACCGGAACTGATGGACACCGCGGAAGAAGCCCGGGACTACGATTCGATGGATCACCGCACGGTGAACCACGCGTTCGCTGCGGAGTTTCTTGCAGTGTGGGATGGCCGCAACCCGATCCTGGATGTCGGGACGGGCACGGCGCAAATTCCGATTGAGATTGGCCGCCAATCGCCGGACGCCGAGATCGTCGCCATCGATCTGGCCGACCACATGCTGAAACTCGCCCGAGAGAACGTGGCGAAGGTCCAGCTCGGCGAGCGCATCCAGATTCAGAAGGCGGATGCCAAGGGGTTCGACTTCGCCGACGCGAGCTTCGGCACGGTCGTTTCCAACAGCATCATTCACCACATTCCCGATCCGACGTTTTGCTTCGCCGAGATGCACCGGGTCTGCTCACCTGGTGGCATTCTCTTCGTCCGCGATCTGATGCGGCCGGACGACCTTGCCACACTGAGGAGTTTGGTGGACACCTATGCGGGCGGCGCGAACGACCACCAGCGGAAGATGTTCGCCGAATCCCTGCACGCGGCCCTCACGCTCGCGGATGTCCGCGAACTCGTGATGAACCTCGGGTACGATCCGAACGGCGTGAAGGCTTCCTCCGACCGCCACTGGACGTGGTCGGCCCGGAAGCCGAAATGAAGAACGGTTACGACTGTAAATTCTGGAGCATTTCGCGGAGCGGGACGAGCCGTTGGCCGCGGACGTCTTCGATCTTCATGGCCTTGAGTAAGCGCTTTCGGAGCGTCGTTTGAAGCTCTTCGATCGCACTGGGGGCCGTGCTAGAAAGGCGAATGGAGCCGCCGGCGCGTCGGTCGTGCCCACCGGCCTTGCCGAGCCGCCCGACCACTTGACGAAGGATCTCACCGGCGCGAGCCTCTTCCTTCGCGGCCCGCACCGACAAGATCAACTGATCCTTGTAAACCCCGCCGCACACGGCCCAATCCACCTTCTCGAAGCGGATCATGAAATCGACCACCTCCGCGGCCTGCTCCGGCTGCGGAAGGTCGTCCACCCAACTAATGATGAGGCGATCGTAAATGAACGAGCCTTGAAGCGCTTGAAGCAGGCACTCGAAGTGGCTGTGCGGCAGCCGTGCGTTGCGAATCTGGGCGATCGTGTCCTTATCCGCGAGCGGGTAGAGGTAGAGCAGTGCGTCGTCGTCGGACTGGCTGGCTTCGCGCGGGTAGCCCGCCATTTCGGTCTCGATGCCGTACAGAAGTGCCGTAGCCACCTTCTCGGGAATCGGGACATCCTGTTCGCGCAGATACTTGGTCACGACGGTACACGTCGCCCCGTGGCTCGCGCGGATATCCGTGAAGGGAACGCCTTCCAAATCGCCCGGCGTGTCGTGGTGATCGATCACCGCATAAAGTTCCACCGAGTCCGAGAAGGTGTGCCGGCCCGTGTTCGGTTGGCTGTCCACCATCACGACCGCATCGCCCTCGGCCCATTCCACGTTCTCGATCTTCACGAGGTCCAGGTGGAGCACGTCCACCATGGCGCGATTCTCGGCCCGGCTTATCAGGCCGTCGCGGGTGATGAGCGTCGGCTTCCCCAGACGCTGTTCGACGAGGTGGGCCAGCCCGAGCATGCTGCCCAGGCTGTCCGGATCGGGTTGAACGTGAGACACGAACACGACCCGGTTGCAGTCCAATAATCCGGCCAGGAACCGATCCGAGCGGCGCAAGCCGATCGTCCCGGACTTGGTCGTACTGTCCGGCTCGGCGCTGCGACGCGCCATGGGGTTTGAACCTCCAGAACCAGGGGCCGCGATCCGTGCGGGTGAGTCCGGTGGGACTCGGCGAGCGTTCTTCCGTGGACCTTCATTTTTACCCGCTCCCAGCCGCGTTGCCAAGCCATCTGCTCATCCTCGCACCATCTCCACCTAACGACCTTGCGGGCACTCGTATCGAAGTGCTTGACTCATTGTGACTTACGGAAGTACAAAAATAAAGAAACTCGAGGCCGAACGCGACGGCAGCTTCTGATCTCGCACTTCAGCACCCAGAGCCCCCGCGCCAGAATCGGTTCAGTTTGGGGGGTGTACCCATAGATTTTGGCGAACCGGCGACGTAAG
>JAYTGN010000024.1:0-19101 GCA_043733485.1 Gemmataceae bacterium | reverse complement strand
CTCACCGGCGATGGTGCGGCCGGGACGGCCGCGCTCCCAGGGCCGGAGCCGCGAACTCAGCGGATCTCGAACTAATGCCTACTTCGAGAGGCACACCCAAATCCAAAGGCTTCCTTGACCGCATTGCCGCAAGCGGCTACTCTTACCTCAACTCCCATGTATCCGACGCGACCTTCCACATCGATCGCATCCTGGACGGCAGCACTCCTGCTCGTCCTCGCGGTGTCGCTGTTGAATCCCAGCCGAGCCTCGGCGTCGTGCGGTGACTATGTGACCGTGACTAACCCGACGGCGAACGCGACTCCGGATCAACACCGCGAAATGCCGGTGGCACCGTGTTCCGCGTGTTCCCGGAACGAAACTCCGCCGATTGCACCCCTCACATCTTTAAACCACGACACCGGACCGACGAAGGCTCCAGCCGGATTCGCGGACGGCGATGCCGACCCGGATTCGTGTCGCTTCGCCCGTCGTGAGTCCAACACCGTTCACCTCGCACCGAGCATCCGTTCGATCTTTCATCCGCCTCGTGCGTAGATGTTAAGAGATCGTCTCGCGGATGTTCCGTCGCCTTCGGCGACGGTTCGGGCCATTCATTCATTCCGAATACGAGTCCTAGCGATGGATCATTCCTCCGTTCCCACGCCGTCGATCGGCATCGTGAAGCGCGTGGCGAAACAAGCCGCGCCCTACGTGCCAGCCATCGGCCCCAAGCTCCGCGTGCTGCTGATCGCCGTGTTCGGCATCTTCGCGGTACTCGGGGCCACCGGCGTCTACCTCGGCGCGGTCTCGACCCTGAACTGGGCGAAATCGCCTTCGAATTACACCACGCCTTTCAGCCTCTGGGTGTTTCTCGCCCACGTCGTGATCGGCGTCGTCGGCACGCTGCCGTTCGTGCTCTTCGGCGCGATCCACTGGCTGAGCGCTCACAAGCGTGCGAACCGCGTGGCCGTGCGCCTCGGCGTGCTGCTTCTGTTTTCGGGCCTGCTCATCTGCGCCACGGGCTTCGCCTTGATTCAACTCGACGGCTTGCCTCAAATTCCGATGGGTTCGGTCGCGCGGCTGGTCACGTACTGGCTGCACATCGCGGTGCCGCTCGTCTCGGTTTGGCTCTATGTGAGGCACCGGCAGGCGGGGCCACCGATCAAGTGGCGGCTCGCCAAGGCCTGGGGCTTCGGCGTCGTGGCCTTCACCGGCGCGATGGTCGTGATGCACTCGCAAGACCCGCAGCGCTGGTTCCGCGAAGGGCCGAAGGAAGGTGCCCAATACTTCGAACCGGCGGCCACCCGCACCGCCGACGGCAAGTTCATCAACGCCGACACGCTCATGATGGACGCCTACTGCACCAAGTGCCACGCGGACGCGGCCAACGATCACTTCCACTCGGCTCACAAGTTCAGTTCGTTCAACAACCCGGCGTACCTGTTCAGCGTGCGCGAGACTCGCAAGGTGGCGAAGGAACGCGACAACAACGTGAAGGCCTCGCGCTGGTGTGCCGGTTGTCACGACCCCGTGCCGTTCCTCAGCGGTGCTTTCGACGATCCCAACTTCGACGATGTGAACCACCCCACGGCCAACGCCGGGATCACGTGTACCGTTTGCCACGCCATGACCGCAGTTCACGGCACGCTCGGCAACGGCGGCTATACCTTGGAGGAACCCGCGCACTACCCCTTCGCCAAGAGCGAGAACGGGGCCTTGCAGTGGCTCAATCAGCAACTCGTGAAGGCGAAGCCCGACTTCCACAAACAGACGTTCTTGAAGCCGTTCCACAAGACGGCGGAGTTCTGCGCCACGTGCCACAAGGTGAGCTTGCCGGTGGAACTGAACCACTACAAGGAATTCCTCCGCGGCCAGAACCACTACGACACGTACTTGCTCAGCGGCGTCTCGGGGCACGGCACCCGCAGCTTCTACTATCCCGAGAAGGCCAAGGAGAATTGCGCGGCGTGCCACATGCCGTTGGCCGCGAGCAACGACTTCGGCTCCAAGGACTTCGACGGCACCGGCATCCGCAAGATCCACAATCACCGCTTCCCCGGCGCGAACACCGGCCTCTTCACCCTGCTCAAAGACGAGCCGAAGTTCAAGCAATACTCCGAGGGCTTCCAGAAGACCATCGACATGCACGCGGACTTCCTACGCGGCACCGCACCCGACGGCTCGGACAAGAAGGTTCGCATCGATCTGTTCGGGTTGAAGGCGAACGCGAGCATCGATTCGCCGGTGCAGCAACTGCGGCCCGAGTTGCCGAAGTTGCAGCCGGGGCGGTCTTATATCGTGGAAGTCGTGGTGCGAACGCTCGGGCTCGGGCATCCGTTCAGCCAGGGGACCGTCGATTCGAACGAAATCTGGGTCGACTTCAAAGCCACGAGCGGCGGGAAGGAATTGGCTCGCAACGGGGCGTTGGCCAACCCGGATGACACGGGGCCGGTCGATCGGTGGTCGCACTTCATCAACGTTCACATGTTGGATCGCGAAGGCAACCGCATCAATCGCCGCAACCCGCAGGACATCTTCACACCGCTCTACGACAAGCAAATCGGACCGGGTGCCGCGGCCGTCGTGCATTACCGGCTGGACGTGCCGGCGGGGCTCTCCGCGCCGGTGGAACTGAGCGCGAAGGTCCGCTATCGCAAGTTCGACTACGAGTACATGCAACTCGTCCACAAGGACAAACCCGTTCCCAAGCTGCCGATCGTGGACGTCTGTTCGGACAGCGTCACGCTTCCGGTTGAAGGCGTGGCAACGGCGGTTCCCGCACAAGTATCGCCGATCAAGGCCGGCTGGCAGCGCTGGAACGATTACGGCATCGGCAGCTTCTTGGAAGGCGGCGGCAAGCGCGGGAACTTCAAGCAGGCCGAGGAGGCCTTTAAGAAGTTGCTCACGCTCGGCGTGCCCGATGCCGTGCCGCACGGGCACTTGAACCTCGCGCGGGTTTACATCGAGGAAGGCCGGCTCAACGAAGCCGCGACGCGGTTGAAGGAAGCCGGTTCGTGCAACCCGCCGGCACCTGCGTGGAGCAGAGCGTGGTTCACTTCGATCGTGAACAGCGGCACTGCGACCCGCAAGGAGCACATCGACGCCGTCATCAAGGATCTGGAAGGCTTGCTCGATCCGGACAGCCAGCCCCGCAACCGCGGCTTCGACTTCACCAAGGACTATGTGGTCTGGAATGCACTGGCGAACCGCTTGTACAAGCGGCGAAGCTATGAGGCTGAGGGCTCTCCGGTTCGTCGCGAGTACCTGCTTCGTGCCGTGCAGGCGGGCGAACGCGTGCTCGAACTCGACGCCGAGGATGTCGAGGCGCACGACCTCCTGATGCGAGCCTACGAGGAACTCGGGAAGATCGATGCGACTGGCAGCGTCGCTCAGCCGAACGCAGATTGGGCCAGCAAGGCGATTGCCGATGCGGCGAATGCGAACGAGTCGAAGAGCGTTCGGATCGAGGCGTGTTCGCAACTCATGGTTGGGATTCCCAAATTGCCCGCGCCGCGGCTCGCGTCCATTCGCGAAGCCTTCGTCAAGCTGCGTCCGGCCTTCCACGCCGAGGCCGATCCGGAGATGAAAGAGGCGTTGGCCGCGACCCTCGCCGTGCTGCATCGCGAGTCGCACGCCATCTACAAGCCGGACGAGATCGCGCGTTCGATTGCCACGCAGATTTACCGGCAGAAGAACCCGATTGCGAACTACGCGGCCCGCGACCGCGTGATCTATCCGACCGCGCCGGACCACCGCGATTCGATCTTGGACCACGGCGAACTGCCGGGCGCTCGCTAGCTCATTTAGCGGCCGGTTTACCGGCCGTCTTGGTGAGCCACACCCGGACGGCCGGTAAACCGGCCGCTAAATGTACACCACTCACGGACCTTATTATGTCCCGTACCCAGTTAATGGTGCTCTCCTTCGTCGCGGCGGCCGCACTCGGCGTCGGAGGCTACTTCTACGTCCAGAGCCTCAAGCGAGTACGAATCGATCCAGCGGGCATCGATGGCGGCACCGCGATCGAACGGCCCAAGCGCCCCGTTCCCGAATGCCGATTCACGGATGTGACCGCGGCCGCCGGCATCAGCTTCAAACACGAGACCGGGTTCTCCGGTCAGAAGTTGCTACCCGAAACCATGGGCGGCGGCGTGGCCATCCTCGACTACGATGGCGACGGCAAGCCCGACATCCTCTTCGTCAACTCGTGCCCGTGGCCGGGTGCCGCGAACGCGCCCAAAGCCACAATGAAGCTCTACCGCAACCTCGGGAACTGGAAGTTCGAGGACGTCACGCACGCGGCGGGGCTCGATGTCGCGATCTACGGCATGGGCGTCGCCGTCGGCGACATCGACAATGATGGCCGCCCGGACCTCTTCATCTCCTGCGTCGGCAAGCACCGCCTGTTCCGCAACGTGGACGGCAAGAAATTCCAGGACGTGACGGCCACCGCCGGCGTCGGCGGTTCCGGCCCGGACCTGCCTACGGGCATCAGTAAGGAAGACTTCTTCAAGCTCAAGTCGCCGATCCCGTTCGGCTCCTCCGCGACGTTCCTGGATTACGATGGCGACGGCAAGCTCGATCTGCTCGTGTGCCAGTACGTGACGTGGTCGCCCGCCATCGATCTCTCGATTGCCTCGACGCTCGAAGGCGGGAAGCGTGCGTTCGGCCGGCCCACCGAGTTCGAGGCGACCCAGTGTACGCTCTATCGCAACGTGGATGGGAAGAAGTTTGAAGACGTGAGTGCGAAGGCCGGCGTCCACGTCACGAGTATCGAGGGTACCGATGCGAACGCCCGGCAACGACCCGTGGGCAAAGCGCTCGGCGTGATTGCCGCGGATGTGGACAACGACGGCTGGCCGGACCTCATCGTGGCCAACGACACGGTGCGGAACTTCTTCTTCCACAACGAAGCCGGCCCGGACGGCCAACGCATCTTCAAGGAAATGGGCCTGCCCACCGGTGCGGCCTACGCGGAAGGAGGCCGGGCTCGCGGCGGCATGGGCATCGACTGGGGCGAATTCGCCGCCGGCCGCTCGACCGCCATCATCGCCAACTTCGCCAACGAACCGCTCACCTGCCTGGAGAAAAACACAGGGAAACTGTTCTTCTCGGATACGGCCATGGTCACGGGCCTCGCGGGTCCGAGCAGTGTGCCGCTGAAGTTCGGGGCCTTCTTCTTCGACTACGACAACGACGGACGCCTCGACCTTCTCGTGAACAACGGCCACATCGAGCCGGACATCGAGAAGATCCAATCGAGCCAAAAATATGCTCAGCCCGCCCAACTGTTCTGGAACACTGGCGACGCCGAGTGTTACTTCGAGCCGACCACCGAGGCACAGGTCGGCGGCGATCTCTTCAAGCCGATGGTCGGCCGCGGCTCGGCCTTCGCCGATTTCGACGGCGATGGGCTACTCGATGTCGTACTCGTCGCCAACGGCGGCGAAGCCCGCGTGCTTCGCAACGAGGGCCCCAAGGACAAGAACCATTGGGTGCGGTTCGACCTCCGCGGCGACGGCGTGAAATCCAACCGCTCAGCCATCGGCGCCAAGGTGATCGTCGAAGCCGGCGGCAAGAAGTTTTCCCGGCAAGTGACCGGCGGTCGCGGCTACCTCAGCCAATCGGAGTTGGTCGTATCGGTCGGGCTCGGTCCCATCGCGAAGGTCGACAAAGTGACGATTCTGTGGCCTGGCCAAAACGCGGAATCCGAAACCTGGACCAAGGTGGACGCGGACAAGGTGAACCGGCTGAAGCAGGGAAATACAACGGGTTCATCCGATTGGTAGAGGGCTTTCAGTTTTGCCGTCACTCATCTGGTGTGAGGAGTCCGGTGTCGTTATGTTGGCTGCGGAGGAAGCTCTCGATGTCTGCCGTTCTCACAACACTACCGTCGACTGCAAAAGCGCGCTCGCATCCGGCGACTCAGATCAGATGGACCGCCGAGGAATTCCACCAGATGTGGAGTTTCGGTTTCTTCCCCGGAAGGAGACCCTACCTACTGAATGGGATCATTCTGGAGCAAGGTCCGATGGATGCCCCGCACGCCAATGGAGTCGAACGAGCCGACACTGCGGTTCGAGCGGCATTCGGAGCCGGTTGGAGGTATCGAATTCAGCTGCCTCTCGTCTTGAATCAGCATACCGATCCCATGCCAGATATTGCGGTGGTCGCGGGTCTCCTCACGGGCTCCCCGGATCACCCAACCACTGCAGCGTTGGTGATTGAGGTTGCGGATACGACACTGAAAAGCGATATGACCGAGAAGGCGGAACAATACGCGACTGCGGGTATCGAAGACTACTGGGTGCTCGATTTGAACGGTCGAAGGCTCATTGTTTGTCGCGATCCCGCACCGCTCCCAGCGAGCCTCGGTGCCACTGCGTACCGAAAGCAGCAGATTCTTGGGCCTACCGATAGGGTCGTTCCCCTGGCCGCACCCAATAGCTCGATACTCGTCGGCGAATTGCTATCCTAACCAACTTCAGCGATTGCTCGCCAGTGCTTTCACCGCTGCGGCAGGCCCGCCCTTCGCATCGAAAATTGCCGTACCCGCGACGAAGACATCGGCACCCGCGGCGGCCGCGAGGCCGATCGTCTTCGCGTCGATGCCGCCATCCACTTCGATCTCGCACGCCGGGTTGTTCCGCTCGATCAGCTTCCGCAGTTCTCGCAATCGTTCGGTGCTCTCGGGGATGTAAGCCTGCCCGCCGAAGCCGGGGAACACCGTCATGCACAGCGCGAGGTCGATGTCCTTCAAGTACGGTTCGATGCGTGACACGGGCATGTCCGGGTTGAAGGCGAGGCCCACCTTCTTCCCGAGCCCGTTGCGAATCTGATCGAGGATCGGGCGCGGATCGTCGTACACCTCGAGGTGTACGATGAGCGTATCCGCACCGGCTTTCACGAAACCATCGAGGAAGCGACCGGGGTTCTCGACCATGAGGTGAACTTCGAGCGGCAACTTCGTGATCGGTCGCAGGCCTTTCACCACGACGGCTCCCATGCTCAGATTCGGGACGAAGTGGCCGTCCATGACATCGACGTGAATGCGGTCGGCACCGGCCGCATCGACCTCGCGAACGAGTTCGCCGAGCCGCGAGAAGTCCGCGGAGAGTATCGAGGGAGCGATCTTCATGGCAGGGTTCCGGTCAGGCGAGAGGTCTCGGAAAGTGTATGAATCGCGGAGCGAAGTTACCCGCCGACGAGGTGCGTTCGGGCCATGACGACGTATTCGGGGCCGGCGCGGCGCGGCTCGCTGCTGTAGACGATGATCTGATTCACGGTCGTGCGGCCGCCGTCCCAGGCCAGCAGTTTTGCCAACTCGGGTGCCAGTTCTTGGCCGTCGGCTTCGCTCTTGACGCGGCCCAACGTAATGTGCGGCGCGTACCCTTTTTCTTCCTTGATGTAGACGCCGAGTTCGAGCAGTTTCGCCTCGATGAGCCCGTGCAGTTTGCGAACCGGATCGGCCCCTTCGCTCACCCCGCCCCAGATCACTTTCGGTCGGCGCAGCGTGGGAAAGGCTCCGGCCCCCGAGACGTGGAGCGGGAACGCTTGCTGTTTGCGCGCGACCTTGTCCACGGTTTTGCAAACGGCCGCGAGATCGCGGTCTTCCACTTCGCCGAGAAAGAGAAGCGTGAGGTGCAGGCTCTCGGGCGCGACCCACTTCACACCGGCACAGGTGCGGGCGAGGTGTTCTTGGAGCGCGACGGCCTTCTTGCGAATCTCGTCGCCGATGTCGATGCCGATGAAGCTGCGGATGCGGGGCATAACGATGTTACTCTTCGAGAATCCAGGATTGTCCGTACGGGGAATTCGCGTCGGGTTCTGCTTTCAAGGTCCGGCCTTCGAGCAACCCGCCGCGTAAACCGAGAAGTAGCGGTAGCTGCAATGTACCGCCGTCGCGCACGAATTGGGCTACGACGGAGACATCCAGCGAACCGCCCCATCGATCGCGAAGGCGAATCGCGATCTCTCCGAGTGCATAGGTAAATACGCCTCCGCCGATCGTGAGGCGACGAAGATCAGCACGCATCGAAGGGTCGAAGGGAAGCCATGTAACGACCCCAGGTTTGAAGTATCGATGGAGGCGCTCGGGCACAGTCGTGAGGTGAGACCCAGTATCGAGCACGCAGTCGGGGTACGCCGGCCACGTCGAGAGAAGGCCGGTCGAAACGCTCCCCGAAAAATCGACGGTGGCACGCAACCGCACGGCATCAATCGCATCCATGCGTCCGTCGGGACGGATGAACCGAAACGTGTGGTCGATACCCGGTTGTACGAGGCTTAGGCGGACGCGGGGCAACTCGTTCCCTCACCGTATTGCCCACTCTCCAAGTCGCGGGACGTATTGAATGATCGTGCGGCGGATGAACGAGGGGGGATGCGAACTTTCGACCCTCTGGGCGAGCGCATCGATGTCGAAGTCTTTGTCGACAATCGCGTTCCCCGACACAGCAATAAACATTCCCTCGTCATCTTGAAACGCTCCTGCGGATCGCTGGTCGTAAAACCAAAATACCGAGTCGAGTTGGGCCTGGTGCTCTTCCTCCGTGTTGTAAATCAACGACGGAGATTGGCTCGGTGAGACTCCTGCGAACGGAGTTACAGCAGGCGAGTCGGGTGCCGAGATTGGGATGGCTGGCAACATCTGATTCCCCGATCCAGGAGGAAACTCAATCGCGATCCTAGCGGCTCAGTTCGACCTTGCCAACGGGAATCACACCTCAACAACCTCTTCCCAGAACTGCTTGGCACCGTGGTGCAGCCGCGCGCCGATCTGGGTAATCACTTTCATGGAAAGGAAGTTCGCGGCCTTCGCGGCCTTCGCGGGCGGCACCCCATGCGTAATCCCATAGAGGAACGCACCGGCAAACATGTCGCCGGCACCCGTCAGGTCCTTCGGTTCGCACGAATAGGCGGCAACGTGGTGTTCCTCGCCCTTGAATCGAACGAACGCACCATTGGGGCCGTCCGTCACCACGCAGTTCGGCACCATGTGCTTGAGCCGGGCGAATGCGTCCGCGGCACTCGACGCTTTCGCCACCGCGATCGCTTCGGTCGAGTTGCAGAAGAGCAGATCGGCGGCGACGAGGGCACTGTGAAAGGCGTCGCCGAAGACCTCGGGGATGAACGCATCCGAGCAGGTGAGCGCGACCTTCACGCCCTGCGCTTTCGCGGCCTTCAAGGCTTCCTTGATCGCGTGCTGGCCCGTGTTCGGATTCGCGAAGACGTAACCTTCCACGAACAGCCACTCGCTCGCCGCGATCCGTTCCGCGGGCACGTGCCGGGCCGCGAGGTGGCTCGAGATCGCCAAGCTCGTGCGCATCGTCCGCTCGGCGTCCGGCGTGATGATGCTCACGCACGTGCCCGTCGTTTCGCCCACGAGCGGCAGCGTGGCGAACTCGATCGCGAGTTGCGAGAATTCCTCGGTGTAGTGGAGGCCGTAGCGGTCGTCGCCGACGCAGCCGATGAACGCGCCGCGACCGCCGAGTTGCGAACAGGCGATCACCGAGTTGGCGACCGACCCGCCGCTAACCAATCGCGGTTCGTGATCGCGATACTGGTCGAGAAGCGCCTTCTGTTCGTGCGGTTCGACGAGCCGCATCGTGCCCTTCTCGAAGCCGTGGTCGGCGAATTCCTCGTCCGTGAGTTCGAGGAGGATGTCCACGAGTGAGTTACCGAGCCCGCAAACGTCGAACTCCTTGACCATGAGCGAATCCTAAAGGTAGAGAAAACCCGGGTTCCAAAGCAGAAACCGGGTTTTTTGTGGGCCAGAAACCCGGTTTCCAAAGCAGAAACCGGGTTTCAAATATCTGCTTTGGAAACCGGGTTTTTTTTGTGGCCTAGAAACCCGGTTTCCAAAGCAGAAACCGGGTTTCAAATATCTGCTTTGGAAACCAGGCTTTTGGGGACCCAGAAACCCGGTTTCCCGAGCAGAAACCGGGTTTCTGCTTGGCGTTAGTGAGCGTGGGCGTGGTGGACTTTCTTAAAGTGATCGACCATCTTTTCGGTGGCGACGTGCCAGCCGCAATCGTCGCAGGAGTTCACGGTCGGATAGCACTTTACGCAATAAAGCGGTCCGCCGTGGAGGAACTGCTCGAAGCGCCGCCGATCGACGGGTTGGGCCGCATCCGCCTTGCGCGGCACCACGACGGCGGTCTTGCACTTCTCGCACGCCTTGGTGTTGTGCTCGGCAATGATCGGCCGGTAGTGATCGTGAATCCCCCGCGGCACGACGCCGCTGCCGGTGCAGAGTGGGCAGGTCATGCCGAATTGCGCGAGGATCGCCTTGCGAATGAACTCGCTTTTGTTCGGAAGTTTGTCCAGAAACTCCGCCAGATCTTGTTCCACCTTGAAGGCGACGATCTGGGATTTCTGTGACTTCGCGTCTTTCTTGGCCATGGTTCCCTCTCCGGCATTCTACCGGCTTCGTAGGCCTATCTTATTTTTGGGAGGCCCGGCTCGCAAGCGGGCGAGTCGTGTAACGGGCGGTAACGGGATCGGAAAGCCCTTCGCATGGCCGGTGCGAGCGATTAGAATCAATCGTGGCGAGCCGAGCGGCGTCAGCCGCCGGGTTTCCGAACTTAGAACTCACCACAGAGGCACAAAGTTCACACAAAGAACACGAAGCAAGAATCAATGACCGCTTTTCCTGTTTTGCCCTCTTGGTGTCGCTTTGTGTGATCTTCGTGCCTTTGTGGTGAAATGCCTTGGTTTTTCCAGCGAATGCCTTCGTAACGCACAACTGCCTCGGAGAAGTCCTCATGGCTGCGGTACTCGAAAAACCGGCACCCGCCGCGAAATACGCCACCGAAGTGGACGAACAACTCGCCCAGGCCACGAGCCGCATTCGCGTCCACGACCTCGCCTTCGGCAGCGTCCTCATCGTCGCCGCCCTGCTGGTCTATTCCACCGCGATGATCGTGCTCGACAAGTACGCCGTGCTGCCCGAATGGGTCCGACAACTCGGGCTCGTTAGCTTCCTCGCCGCAGCCGGCAGCATCGCTTACCTCACGATCGTGCGGCCACTCCGCCAACGCATCAATCCGATCTACGCCGCCGTGCAGGTCGAGAAGACCATCGAGAATTCGAAGAACAGCCTGGCCGGTTACGTCGAAGCCCAACAGAACGAAGCCATTCACCCAGCCGTGAAGGCCGCGATGGGAGCCCGGGCCGCCAAGAGCGTCGGCGAAGCCGACGTGAACCACGCCGTCGATCACCGCAATCTGGTCTACGCCAGTGCCGTCGCGGTCGTGTTCCTACTCGCGCTCATCGTACTCTTCTTCGTCTTCCGCCCCGCGCAGTTCCGCTCCCTGGCCGCTCGCACCTTCGCCCCCTTCTCTTCGGAAGCCATCGCGGCCCGCACCCAACTCACGCTCCTCGAACCCCCGACCGGCGACGTCACCATCACCGCCGGTCAGTCCGTCACCATCAAGGTCAACGTCGGTGGCAAGGTTCCCTCCGCAGACAACCCCGACCGCCTTCGCGTCCTCATTCGGCACAACCAGGCGAACGCCGAGTTCGAGGAACTGCCGCTGGAGAAAGGCGAGAACTCGCGGGAATGGATGATCCGCGTGCCCGATTACCTCGTTCGCAATGGCTTCTGGTACAAGCTGGCGGGCGGCGACGCCGAGACCGCCGAATATAAGGTCACCGTTCGCTCGCTCCCGCTCATCTCGGACTACGAGGTGACCTACGAATTCCCCGCTTACACTCGTTTGAAGCCCGAGACGTCGAAGGATGCGAACCTCCGCGCGATCCGCGGCACGAAGGTCACCATCACCGGCAAAACGAACCGCACCGTGAAGGACGGCAAGCTCGCCTTCGACCCGCCAACCCGCGACGCCCTTCCCGGCAAACTCCTCGCCGAGAAACCGGACAGCGTCCAGTTCCAGTTCACCCTCGGCACGAGCGGCTTCTACCGTCCGACGTTCACGTCGTCCGAAGGCGAGCGGAGCCCCGAGCCGCCGCCGTTCAAGATCGCGGTCGATGAAGATCAGGCACCGAGCGTCGAGATCGTGAAGCCGGAAGCACCCGAGATCGCGCTTCCCGCCAACGGACTGCTCGCCGTGGACGGAGCTATCACCGACGACCACGGCATCGACAAAGCGACGCTGCGAATGCGGCTCGTCGAACCGCTCATGCGCGATCTTGCGGGCAAGCCTTACCAAGAGGGCAAGTCGTTCCAACGACCCGAAAAGGACGGCACTTCCTCGTGGCCCACGAGCCTCGAGTACAAGGACTCCGTCGAACTGAGCAAACTCACGGACGCGGGCGGCCAACCCGTTGTGCTTCAAGCCGGCATGGTGCTCGAATTTTGGCTCGAAGCCACGGACAACCGCACGAAGCCCGGCGCGAGCGGCCCCGAGCCCGACCCGAACCTCGGCAAGTCGGCCGTGAAGCGGGTGCGTCTCACGCCACCCATCCTGGCGATGGAGGAGAAGAAGAATCAGGACGCGAAGAAGGACCAGCGCAAGAACGAGGAGAAGAACCACAACCAGACGCAGCAGCAGCGTCTCGACAAGGAGCCGCGCGAACCGAACCAACCGAACGCGCCGAAGACCGAGGACAAGATGCCGCCCGAGGGCACGAACCCGCCGATGCCAATGCCGATGGACCCGGCCACGCCGCCGAAGAAGACGGAACCCGAAGGCACGCCCAAGGACACGGGCAACCAACCGCCGATGATGCCCCCAGCGATGCCGCCGATGGACGTGGGAACTCCGATGGCACCGATGGCGTCTACGAAGGAAGACGCGAAGACCAGGAGCGATGCCCAGAAGATTCAGGACAAGTTGGACGAGCAGAAGGGCTCGGGGTCGGCGAAGCCACCGCCTTCCAAGGAAGAGGATCGCGCGAACCCGGCCGAACCGAAGCCGATGCCGATGTCGGGCGAGAAGCCTCCACCGGAGTCAGGTTCAAAGGAGCCGCCGAAGGAGAACGATCCCTCCAACCCGATGCAAGGTTCCAACGGTGCCGAGTCGAAGCCGATGGGGAATCCTCAGAAGCCCGAGGACCCGGCTGCGACCAAGCCAGAACCTTCGCCGATGAATCCGATGGGCGGCATGCCCCCGGCCGAGAACAAACCCGCACCCAAAAACATGGATCCGATGAAGGGCGCGGGCAGCGAGAAGCCCGTGCCCCAGCCGATGAACCCACCGATGCCGATGGACCCCGACAAGCCCGCCGAAGACAAGAACGGCGGCGGCGGCGGCAAGCCTTCGACCCAACAGAAGCCCGAACCCGGCATGGAGCAACCGAACCCGGCCGAAGGCTCCGCGAAGTCGAAGCCAATGCCGGGCAACGACCCCGGCACCGACAAGCCCGAACCCAAACCGAGCGGTTCTCAAGATCCGAAGAGCAAGCCCGAGGAAGGCGGTAGCGCGAAGCCGCAATCCGGTCCCTCGCCCGCCGACGCCAAACCCGCGCGCAAGGACGAGAACCCAATGAAAGGCGCAGGCGAAAGCGACCCCAAGCCGATGCCTTCGGACATGGGCACGCCCTCTTCCAATAAACCCGAAGGTCCCAAGCCGATGGGCGGCGAACCCGGCAGCGTCAAACCTTCCCCCGACACGAAGCCGATGCCCGGCGCGGGCGACCAGAAGCCCACGCCCGAACAGATGAAGGACTTCCAGGACGCGGTCAAAGACTTGAACAGCAAGGACCCCGGGAAGCAGAAAGCCGCCCAGGACAAGCTCGACAATCAGGTCGGCGAGAAGAACCGCAAGGAGATCGAGGACATTCAGAAGGGTCTGAATTCGAAGGATCCGATGGAGAAGGCCGCGGCCGAGCAGAAGCTCAAAGACCTTCAAGCGAAGGCTGGCGCGGGCGACAAGCAGCCCCAACCCAAGGAGGGTGCTGGCAACGAACCCAAGGCGAAGCCCGACCCCAAGGAACTCGAAGGGGCCATGAAGGACCTGCAGAGTCCGGACAAGGGTACTCGCGATGCCGCGAAGGACGCGCTCGACAAGGCGTTGGGCAAGGGTGCTGGCGACAAGGCCGAGCAACTTCAAAACGACCTCAAATCCGAGGATAAGGACAAGCGTGCCGCCGCCGAGAAGGAACTGAAGGACTTCGCGAATCAGGCCAAGAACAACCCGCCGAAGAAGGAAGACGCCCCCGGTGCCGGCGGCAAGAAGGTCGATCCGAAGGAGGTCGAGAAAGCGCTCGACGACCTGAACAGCGACGACCCCAACAAGCGTGCCGAAGCCAAGAAGAAGCTCGACGACCAACTCGGCAAAGGCACCGGCGACAAAGCCGAAGAGTTCAACAAGAAGGCGAACTCCGAGAACCTCAAGGATCAATCCGAAGGCCGCAAGGGCCGCGACGACTTGACCAAGAAGGCCGAGGAAATGGCCAAGACAGGCGAGCCGCAACCCAAGGGCAAGAGGAAGGAACTGTCCAAGGAGGAGATCGAACAACTCGCCAAGAAGTTGAACGACCTCAACAACCCGGACGAGTCCAAGCGCAAGGACGCCGAAAAGGAGCTCGACAAGCAACTCGGCGAGGAGGCCCGCAAGAAACTTCAGGAAACCGCGAAGGATCCCAAGAAAGCCGAGGAGTTAAAGAAGCAACTCGACGAGATGGCGAAGAAGGGCGGGGCCGAAGTGGACCCCGACGGCAACATCGTGCCGAAGGGCGGCGACCCGACCGTGCCCGTACGCGAAGCCATGAAGGTGGACGCCAAGAACCGTGCCAAGTCGTCGCAGCTTCAACTCGAACAGTTCGAGAAGAACAAGGACAACGCGCAACTTCTCGAAGACACCGGCATGACTCAGGAGCAGTACGAAAAGTTCCTCGACAACTACCGCAAGGAAGTGGCGAAGCTCAAGAAGGATGCCGACGACCTGGACAAGGCCGATCCGACCGGCGTGAAGCCGCCGACGCAGAACGTCGGCCAGAGCAGCAAGATCGAGTCGAAAGGCGGCGCGAGTACCGGCACCGCCGGCGGTCCGACCGTCGTCGCACCCGGCTACGGCAAAGCGCTCGAGGAGTTCAACAAAGGTGTGACGAAGACGCCGAAGAAGTAACAGGCGAGCCGAGCACCGTGAGGTGCCGGGTGACGCAATTCACCCGGCACCTCACGGTGCTCGGCTCGCCGGGCTGCTACACTAACGGCATGTCTTCCCCCAATCGCTATCTCGTTTCGTTCGACGCTCGAAACACCTTCCACCGCTTCACCGATGTGCTGGTTATCGGGGCCGGCATCGCCGGGCTACGGGCCGCACTCGAAGTGCCGCCCGATCTCAACGTGCTCGTCGTCACGAAGGACCGCATCACCGAGAGCAACAGTTCCTACGCTCAGGGCGGCATCGCCGGCGTGCTTTCGCCCGAAGACCGTTTCGAGAATCACGTCGACGACACGCTCGTGGCCGGCGACGGCCTCTGCGATCGCGAAGTTGTGGACCTCGTGGTCCGCGAAGCGCCGGCCGAGATCGAACAACTCGTGAAGTGGGGTACGAAGTTCGACGAAGAGAACGGCCACCTCGCCCTCACCCGCGAAGGCGGGCACAGCCATCGCCGCATCGTCCACGCCCTCGGCGACGCCACCGGCTTCGAAGTGATGCGGGCCATCATCGAGACCGCCCGCGCCGCCCCGAACGTCACGCTCTACGACGACACCTTTACCATCGACTTGCTCACGCACGAGGGGGCCTGCGTCGGCGCGATCGTCTGGCACCCGACGTTCGGCAATCTGCTCCTTTGGGCGAAGCAGGTCATCCTCGCCTCGGGCGGCTGCGGCATGGTCTACCGCGAAACGACGAACCCGCCCGTGGCCACCGGCGATGGCATGGCGGCGGCCTACCGGGCCGGTGCCGAACTCCGCGACATGGAGTTCATGCAGTTCCACCCGACGGTTCTCTACGTGGCTGGCTCGGCCCGCTACCTCATCAGCGAGGCGGTCCGCGGCGAAGGGGCGTACCTGCGCGATGTGAACGGCGAACGGTTCATGCCGAAGGAAGATAAGCGGGCCGAACTCGCGCCGCGCGACGTCGTGGCCCGCGCCATCTTCCGCACCATGGAAGCGACGCAGCACCCGAACGTCTACCTCGATTTGTCTCACCTCGATCCGGCGATGATCCGCACCCGGTTCCCCGGCATCGCGAAGGTCTGCCGCGGCTTCGGGCTCGACATCGCGAAGGACCGCATTCCGGTTCGCCCCGGTGCCCACTACATGGTCGGCGGCGTGACCGTGGATATGCAGGGCCGCACGACCTTGCCGGGCCTCTGGGCCGCGGGCGAAGTGACGTCGAGCGGCCTGCACGGCGCGAACCGGCTGGCTTCCAACAGCTTGATCGAAGGCCTGGTGTTCGGTGCGCTGTGTGGCCGCGGCGCGGCGGCGGCAATTCGGGAAATGTCGCCTTCGCTTGCCGCGCCGAACTTGAACAGCCGCATTCCGCGCGACGAAACCGGCGACCACCTCGACAGCGCCGACCTCACCAACTCGCTGCGCTCGCTCATGGTGCGCAACATGGGCATCGTCCGCAAAGAGAGCCGACTGCTGGAAGCGAAGCGCGACGTGGGCTTCTGGTGCCGCTATGCCCTGGGCCGCGAGTTTCCCGGCAAGCCCGGTTGGGAACTGCAGAACCTGCTCACCGTCGCGCGGCTCATGATCGACTCGGCCCTGGCCCGCACCGAATCCCGCGGCACCCACTTCCGCAGCGACTACCCCGCGAAGGACGACGTGAAATGGGGCCTTCGGCATGTGGCGAGCTTGTGAAGCCACGACCATTTCGCGATAATCGAACAGGTAGCCCGCTCATGCACGATGCGAAGGAGAGGCGATGACTCCAACGATGGCCCGGCCGGCCACTCTCGACGATCTCCTGAAGGTGGACGGCAAAGCCGAATTGATCGGCGGAAGGATCGTTCATCTCATGCCCAGCGGACGCATCCCGAATCGTGTGGCTGGAAGGATCTACAGTAGTCTCCTGAGCTATGCCGATAGCACGGGTGCGGGTGAGGCCTACACGGATAACATGGGTTTCAAACTCGTCCCGCCTCTTCCGAGCGGCCGTCAATCGTTCTCACCCGATGCCTCGTTCGACTTCGGCCCGTTCCCTCCAGACGGAATGAAGTTCAACGATCGCGCCCCCGTGTTTGCCGTCGAGGTGCGCAGCGAGAACGACTACACGCCGTCCAAACATCGCGAATACGACGAGAAGCGCCGCGACTATTTCGACGCCGGCACTCAGGTGGTTTGGGATGTCGATCCGAAAGCTCAGACGATCAAGAAGTATTCGATCTCCGACCCCGCGCCGACCGTCTTCCGCCGCGGCGACACCGCCGACGCCGAACCCGCTCTCTCCGGCTGGCGCGTCCAAGTTGACGAAATCTTCAGCACCCCGTAAAATGGCTTCAATGGCACCTTCGATCCCAACTCCGTCGAACGCGATTCCCGAGGCCGTGGCGGCCATCGCGGTCGTTATCATCGGCGGGTAATCGGGGGTCGCAAGCGCATCGCACGCCGGCCCCGAAGCATTGCTTCGGGGTTTTTTGTTGGAACGAATCATGAGCCGCGTTTCCATCTACGACACCACGCTCCGCGACGGCAGCCAGGGCGAAGGCGTCAACTTCTCCCTGCAAGATAAATTGCTGCTCACGCGCAAGCTGGACGAACTCGGCATCGATTTCATCGAAGGCGGCTACCCGCTCTCGAACCCCAAAGACTTCGAGTACTTCCAGGCCGTTCGCGAGTTGCCGCTCAAGCACGCCAAGGTCGTCGCCTTCGGCATGACGCGCCGCAAAAACGCGCCAGCGGAAACCGACACGTGCTTGAAGGCGCTGTTGGATGCCCGCACGCCGGTGGTCACGATCGTCGGCAAAACGTGGGACTTCCACGTGACGCACGTGCTCGGCACCACGCTCGAAGAAAACCTCCGCATGATCGCGGAGTCGGTGGCGCACTGCCGGTCGCAGGGCCGCGAGGTGTTTTACGATGCCGAGCATTTCTTCGACGGGCACCGGGCCAACCCCGACTACGCCTTGAAGGCGCTGAAGGCCGCAGCGGATGCCGGCGCGAGCGTGGTGATTCTCTGCGACACCAACGGCGGCACGATGCCTGAGCGGATCGCCGAGGTCGTGGCCGAGGTAAAGCAAACCGTTTCGTGCGAAGTCGGCATCCACTGCCACAACGATTGCGAACTCGCGGTGGCGAACACACTCGCCGCCGTGCGGGCCGGTGCTTCACAAGTTCAAGGCACCATGAACGGCATCGGCGAACGGTGCGGCAACGTCGACCTCGTCAGCGTCATCGCCAACCTGGCGTTGAAGTACGGCCGCGAATTGCTCCTGCCCGGCAGCTTGCCGAAGCTCACCGAGGCGTCGCGCTACGTCTACGAAATCGCGAACATGAACTTCCGCTCGGGGCAGCCGTTCGTAGGCACGAGCGCCTTCGCACACAAGGGCGGGATGCACACGCATGCCGTGGCGAAGGACCCCGCGACCTACGAGCACATCACGCCGGACGCGGTGGGCAACGAACGCCGCATTCTCGTGTCGGAACTCTCGGGCCAGTCCACGATCCTCGCCAAGACGACCAAGTACCAGATCACGCACGACAAGGCGCTGATGGGGAGGATTCTCAACGACGTGCAGAACCTGGAGAACGCGGGTTACGAATTCGAGGCGGCGGAGGCATCGTTCGATTTGCTGGTGAAGAAGGCGGCGGGGCTCTACAAGCCGTGGTTCGAGCGACTGGCCTACCGCGTGAACATCGAGGCCGACGCCACCGGTACACCGATCACCGAGGCCACCGTCAAGCTGAAGGTCGGCGACGCACTGCAGCACACGGCGAGCGAAGGCGACGGCCCCGTGAACGCATTAGACGGTGCCCTTCGCAAGGCGCTGGTTCCCGCCTATCCGCGCTTGAAGGAACTCCACCTCGTGGACTACAAGGTGCGCGTGGTGAACCCGAAGGAAGGCACGGCGGCCAAGGTGCGCGTCGTGATCGAATCGCGCGACGGCACCGACGTGTGGGGCACGGTGGGCGTGAGCGAAAACGTGGTGGAAGCCAGTTGGTTGGCGTTGGCCGATTCGATCGAGTACAAACTGTTCAAGGACTTGGAGAGCAAGAACTAGGCGAACCGGCGACGTGAGTCGCCGGGTGTTGCCTTC
>JAYTGN010000023.1:0-19163 GCA_043733485.1 Gemmataceae bacterium | reverse complement strand
TCGCCGGGTTTCTCCCACACCCGGCGACTTACGTCGCCGGTTCGCCAAATAAGGCTTCCGGTCGCCACTACAATTGCAGGGAAATCCGCGAAGTGGAGAAGGAGCCGGCATGGCCGAGCCGTTCAAGATCGTGATCGGGTTGGAAGTCCACGTGCAGTTGCTCACGAAGACGAAGCTCTTCTGTGGGTGCCGGAACAAGTTTGGCCAGCCGCCGAACACCGCGACGTGCCCCGTCTGCCTCGGGCTGCCCGGTGCGCTTCCCGTGATGAACCGCGAGGCGTTCCGGCTCGCGCTCAAAGCCGCACTCGCACTCAACTGTCAGGTGGCCGGCTTCACCAAGTGGGACCGCAAGCAGTACTACTACCCGGACCTGCCGAAGAACTACCAGATCAGCCAGTACGATCTGCCGTTCAGCCACGATGGCTGGCTCGACATTCCCGGCAAGCGTGTCGGCATCATTCGCGCGCATCTGGAGGAAGACGCCGGCAAGAACCTGCACGATG
Source organism: Gemmataceae bacterium (assembly GCA_043733485.1). Classification (GTDB taxonomy): domain Bacteria; phylum Planctomycetota; class Planctomycetia; order Gemmatales; family Gemmataceae; genus Urbifossiella. The sequence goes on along the minus strand of JAYTGN010000023.1, from coordinate 18,660 downwards.
AATCGGGCCGCGGCGGCGACACGAAGGTCGACCTCAACCGCACCGGCACGCCTTTGCTCGAAATTGTCTCGCATCCGGAGATGAACAGCGCCGAGGAAGCGACGGCGTATCTGGAGGAAATCCGCCTCATGATGCGCGAACTCGGCGTCTCCGATTGCGAGATGCAAGAGGGAAGCCTGCGCTGCGACGCCAACGTGAACCTTCACGTGCCGATCCCTGGGAGCGCGGGCATCCCGCCCGCTTCTTCATTCGCCGCGACGCCGCTGGTCGAGATCAAGAACTTGAACAGCTTCCGCGCCGTCGGCCGGGCCATCAAGTACGAGGCCGAGCGCCAGTTCAAGGAATACGAGAAGGACCCCACTGGCTACCGCATCGAGAAGATCGCCAAGACGACCGCGGGTTGGGACGAAGCGAAGGGCCGCACCGAGGTGCAGCGGCACAAGGAGGAAGCCGCCGACTACCGGTACTTCCCAGACCCGGATTTGGTGCCGGTGATTGTGAGTGCCGAGCAGATTAAAGCGGTGAGGGCCGAGATGGGCGAGTTGCCTCAGCATCAACGGACGCGCCTCGTGAAACAGTACAGCCTGAGCGAGTACGATGCCGAGGTTCTCACCGCGAAGGGCCGTGTGATCGTGGCCTACTTCGAGGCGGTTGCCGGTTTGCTCGGCGATGCGAAAGCTGCGGTAAACCGCATGAGCGATCTGATCTTCCCCGCGCTAGCCGAGCGCAAGGAAGACATCGACGCATTTCCGATCGCGGCCGCCGCGTTCGCCGACCTCATCAAGAAGACGGTCGCGTTGAGCAAGCAGGATCGCATCGACTTGATGGCCCATATGCTGGAGCACCGAGTCGATGTGGATGCGGCCATGCAGACGACGGGAATCAAACCGCAGACCTTCGACGATGCAACACTGAGGGTCGCAGTGGTCGCGGCCATCGCGGCGAACCCGAATGCGGTGGCCGACTTCAAGAAGGGCAAGGACGCCGCGAAGATGTCGATCGTCGGTGCCGTGATGAAGGCGAACAAGGGTGCCCCGAACGATGTCGTGCGCAAACTCGTGGACGAGGAGATGGTGAAAGTCTGAGAAACCTGTTCCCTCGCACTCCGCCGCATGGTACAAGAGATACTGCACTCCTGCCTCACCCGGGGGCTCACGCCCCTCGGCTCGCCATCATGCGAATCGCCTACACTCTCCTGCTTCTCGCCATTCCGTCCACTGTGTCGGCCGCGGATGCGTTTCATTTCGAAAACGACATCCTGCCCATCCTCGGGCGCTACGGGTGCAACTCGTCCGGCTGCCACGGCAAGGCCGAAGGCCAGGGCGGGTTCAAACTCTCCGTGTTCGCGTTCGACCCCGAAGCGGACTACTCGGCCCTCACCAAGGAAGGCCGCGGCCGCCGCGTCTTCCCCGCCAACGCCGAAGAAAGCTTGCTACTTCGCAAGGCCTCCGGCCGCACCGCCCACGGCGGCGGTACCCGCATCCAATTCGGCTCCGACGATTACAAAACGCTCCGCGGCTGGATCGCCGCCGGTTTGCCGATCGGTTCACCCGATGCCCCACGAGTGATCAGCATTCGCGTGGAACCGGTCGAGCGCGTGATGGGCTTGAAGGCCGAGGTGCCGCTGAAGGTAATCGCGAAACTCTCCGATGGCGTCGAGAAGGACGTGACCAAACACGCCCGCTTCCAGTCGAACAACGACGCGGTCGCGTTGGTGACCCCGAACGGTGAAGTGCATTCGCTCGAAGTGCCGGGCGAGGCGACGGTGATGGCCGCGTACATGGGCGAGGTCGGCGTCTTTCGCGCGATCGTCCCACGACTGGGCGCGAAACCGCAAGCGATCGTTCCGCAACTCAACTTCATCGACAAGATGGTAGATGCGAAGCTCGCAAAGCTGAACGTCGCGGCCTCGCCGCTCTGCGACGATGCCGAGTTCCTGAGGCGCATTACGCTCGACCTGACGGGAACGCTGCCGACCGCCGACGCCGCCCGCAAGTTCCTGAGTGACCCCGCCGCGGACAAACGTGCGAAGCTCGTTGAAGCCCTTCTAAAGACGCCCGAGTTCGCGGACCTCTACTCGATGCGCTGGGCCGACTTGCTCCGCGTCGAACGCGGTACGCTCGGGCACGAACGCGCCTACGGCTACTACAAGTGGATTCGCGATTCAATTAACGAGAACAAGCCGTTCGACCAGTTCGCCCGCGAACTGATCACCGCCGAGGGCCCGTCGGCCGAGGTCGGGGCCGCGAACTTCTACAAGGTGGTCACCAAGCCGGGCGAGATGGCCGGGGCCGTGTCGCAGGTCTTCCTCGGCATCCGCATCGGCTGCGCCGAATGCCACCACCATCCGTTCGACCGCTGGACGCAAACCGATTACTACGGCATGCTCGGCTTCTTCGCCCCCGTCGCCGCCCGCGGCGATTCCGTCTTTTCTTCCGGCGACCCCGCCACCTCGCACCCGCGAACGAAGAAGCCTGTCTTCGCGCATCCGCTCGGCGCGAACATGCCCGAGGCCGATCCGAAGGGGGATCGCCGGCTCGGCCTCGCCGACTGGATGACGAAGCCGGACAATCCGTACTTCGCCCGCAACTTGTCGAACCGCGTCTGGGCCTGGATGCTCGGCGTCGGCATCGTCGAACCGGTGGACGACGTTCGTGCCACCAACCCGCCGAGCAATCCCGAACTGCTCGACGCCCTGGCGAAGTTCGCCGTCGACAGCAAGTTCGACGTACGGAAACTGATCTCCGTGATCGCGGCGTCGCGCGTGTATCAAAGTTCGTCGCGGCCGAACGAGACCAACGAGAAGGACGAGAGGAATTTTTCGCGCGGCACGTTCAAGCGGCCGGACGCCGAGGTGCTGCTCGACATGGTCTGCCAGGCGACGGGCGTGCCGGAGAAGTTCACTGGTTCGCCCGGCGTCACGCGGGCCGTGCAACTCTGGGACAGCAAGGCTCGCAACGAGTTCCTGAAGCTCTTCGGCCGACCGGTGCGGGCCACGGCGTGCGAGTGCGAACGGACCAAGGAGCCGAGCGTGGCTCAGGTTTTGAACCTGTTAAACTCGCCGGACGTGCAGGCGAAACTGAGCCACGAGGCCGGCACCGTGGCGCGTTTGATCCGCGAGCAGAAGGACGACGCGAAGTTGGTCGACGAGTTGTATTTGACCTTCTTCGCGCGGCTGCCCACGAAGGGCGAGGCCGCGATCGCGACGGAGCATTTGAAGAAGCGCGCCGCGACTCGCCGTCAGGCGGCGGAGGACCTCGCCTGGGCGATGTTGAACAGCACGGAGTTTGTGTTTAACCATTGATCGGCGAGCCGAAGGCCGTAAGGCCTCGGGTGAATCGCCTACCAGAATAACCCGCGGCCTGACGGCCGTCGGCTCGCCAAGAGGCAGACAATGCTCAATCGCCGCGATGCCATGATTCGTCTCGGGGCGCTCGGTAGCGGCCTCGCGCTGCCATCGCTGCGGGCTGCGCCCGCAGCGAAGACCGGCTCCGCCGATTCGTGCATCTACATCTTCCTCTGGGGCGGGCCGCCGCAACAAGACACCTGGGACATGAAGCCCGACGCCCCGCAAGGCATCCGCAGCCAGTTCCAACCGATCGACACCGTCGTTCCCGGCATCCGCATCTGCGACCAGATGCCGCTCTTCGCCCGGCACACCGACAAGACCGCCATCATCCGCTCGCTCACGCATCCGAGCAACCTGCACGAGCCGAGCGTGTACCGGATGTTCACGGGCCGCCGCGATGAAACGCTGGTGTCGCCTCGGAACATGCGGAAGCGCACCGACCCGCCGAACTTCGCGTCGGTGCTGTCGTACTTCTCGCCGCCCGGCCCGATTCCCGCCGCGGTCACACTGCCGCGACCGGTCGGCCACGACGGCGTCACGTATGCCGGCACGCACGCCGGGTTTCTCGGGCCAAAGCACGATCCGCTGGAAAAGGTCGCCGCGAACAAGGCCCGCGACCCCGCGCCGCACCCGACCGTGTTGCCGCCGGACGTAGATGTCACCCGCCTCGTGGCCCGCGAAGGCCTTCGCAAGATTCTCGAAAAGCAGGACGCCCAACTTCAGCGCACCGGCAACTCGGGTCACGACGATTCGCGCGACCAGGCGATTCGCATGATCTCGTCGCCCGTGGTTCGCAAGGCGTTCGACCTGGAGCGCGAACCGCCGAAACTCCGCGACCATTATGGCCGCAACGAGTACGGCGAAAGCTTCCTGCTGGCTCGCCGGCTCGTCGAATCGGGCGTGAAAGTGGTGTCGGTGATTTGGATGTACATCATGCCGAACGGCGGCGTGGCAAACGTCTGGGACAACCACGGCGGCACGGCCGGCCTCGGCGGGATCACCGGTTATGCGATGCTCAAGGAAAAGTACTGCCTGCCTCCGCTCGACCGGGCGCTGGCTGCTTTGTTGAACGATTTGAATCAGCGCGGCATGTTGGATCGCACCTTGGTCGCGGTGGCGGGTGAGTTCGGCCGCACTCCGCTGATTAACAAGGATCAGGGCCGCGATCACTGGGGTGCGGCGCAGAGCGTGCTGTTGGCCGGCGGCGGCATCCGCGGTGGCCAAGTTTATGGAGCGACCGACAAGATCGCGGCGTACCCGAGTGACAAGCCGGTGTCACCGGAGGATTACCTGGCGACGATTTACCATGCGATGGGTCTGGATCCGCACACTGAGATGATCGATAAGGAGAACCGCCCACACCAGTTGGTGGATGGCGTGCCGGTGAAAGGATTGTTTTGAATTGGCGAGCCGACGGCCGTCAGGCCGCGGGTGAATCGCCTCAACGAGTAACCCGCGGCCTGACGGCCGTCGGCTCGCCTGGAGAAGAATATGCGTTTCTGCGATGGCCTCTCTCGCCGCGATGCGATCCGCCTCGGCACCGCGAGCCTGTTCGGCTCGACCATTGGGTTGCCGCGATTGCTTCAGGCCGAAGACAAAGCCAAACACAAGGACGTGTCGCTCATCTTCGTGTTCCTGCACGGCGGGCTGTCGACCATCGACACGCTCGACATGAAGCCGGATGCACCCGCCGAGTTCCGCGGCGAGTTCAAGCCGGTCAAAACCAAAGTGCCCGGCATGGACCTGGCCGACCTGCTCCCGAAACTCGGGCAGCAGGCCGACAAGTTCTCGCTGGTACGGTCGTTCCGCCACCACAATTCGGACCACGGCCCGGCCGATCACTTCATTCTCACCGGGTACTTCCCGCAGGCCGGGTTCAACCCGAACCTGACGCCGAACAACCAGCGCCCGGCGGTGGGGTCAGTCGTGAGCCGCAAGCTCGGGCCGAAGGGCTCGGTGCCCGCCTACGTGGCCATTCCGAAGCTGCACCCGTCCGGTGGGCCGGCTTACCTCGGAGCCGCCCATTCGCCGTTCGTGATCGACGCCGACCCGAACTCGGCCAGCTTCGCCGTGCCCGATCTGTTGCCGCCTCCCGCCATCGCCGCGGATCGTTTGGATGATCGCAAGCGCCTCCTCGAAACGGTCGACCGCTTCCATCGCGAAGCGGAGTCTCGGGCAAACAAATCGGCCGGGGCGATCGGCACCTTCCGCGACAAGGCCTTCGACCTCATGACCTCCCGCGCCGCGAAGCAGGCCTTCGACATTCACTCCGAACCGGACAAGATGCGCGACGAATACGGCCGCAACACGCTCGGCCAAAGCTGCCTCATGGCCCGTCGATTGGTGGAGGCCGGCGTCCGCTGCGTCACCATCGATCACAGCAACTACGACACCCACGACGGCAACTTCGCCACGCTCAAGACCTCGCTGCTGCCGCAGTTCGATCCCGGAATCAGCACGCTCTTCCGCGACCTTTCGGATCGCGGGCTGCTCGATAGCACGCTGGTGGTGGTGACGGGGGAGTTCGGGCGCACGCCGCGGATCAACAAGAACGCGGGCCGCGATCACTGGGGCCCGTCGTTCACGGTGCTGCTCGGCGGCGGCGGTTTGAAGGGCGGCCGCGTCGTCGGCAAGAGCGACCCCCGCGCCGAACGCCCCGCGACCGATCCCTACGGACCCGAAGATTTGTTCCACACCATCTACACGCAGCTCGGCATCGACCCGAAGACCGAGTTCCACGCGCCGGACGGCCGACCCTTCGCACTCGTGAACAACGGCAAGCTGATTTCCGAATTGGTGTGAGGCTTACGATTCGAGCTTCGCCTTGGCGTCGTCGAGGATCGCCTTCGTGGCCGTCGCTCCGACGCGGGTGACGCCGATGGCGCGCACGGCCATGAGCGTGTCGAAGGAACGCACGCCGCCAGCCGCTTTCACCTGAACGTGCGACGGGCTGTGTTCGCGCATTAGTTTCAAATCGTCCAGCGTCGCGCCGCTATCGCCGTAGCCCGTCGAGGTCTTTACCCAGTCCGCGCCGGCGTCTCCGCAGAGGCGGCAGAGTTGCTTCTTGTGTTCGTCCTTCAGGAAGCAGTTCTCGAAGATCACCTTCAACTTCGCCCCGCGCTTGTGAGCCGCGTCGATCACCTGCTTCACGTCGTCGGCCACATAGGCCCAGTCGCCGGTGAGCACCTTGCCGATGTTCACGACCATGTCGAGTTCGACGGCCCCGTCGTCGATGGCGGCGTTCGCCTCGTACACCTTGGTGCGGGTGAGGTGCCCGCCGTGGGGGAAGCCGATGACCGTGCTGGCGTATACGCCGGACCCCGCGAGCAACTTCACCGCAAGCTTCACGGCATAGGGCTTGATGCAGACGGAGGCGACGCGGTACTCGACGGCGAGTTGACACCCGCGCTCCAGCTCTTCGTCCGTGAGAATGGGCTGGAGCAGCGAGTGATCGATCATCTTGGCGAGGTCGGCGAGTGTGGGTGCGGCCATCGGGTCGTCCTGAAACGGAGGTGGCGGGCGTTCGGGTTTAGGATAGTGAAAGCGCTCCCAGGGCTCCGCTGCGAAAACCATTCGACCGGTAGCGGCGAACCTCTACGCCGCGGAACGGCCGTCTTTTTTAGCCCGGGGCGGAAGCCCTGGGAACTCCGGGGCTCGCCACCGGGTAGGCGTCCCAGGAGTTGCTGAAGGGAGCTGCTCACTTCGAGAGTCACACCCCTTCCGTCCTCTTCGCTTGCAGTTGCGTCGGTCGGGTTCTATAAAACCAGTTCGACTCGAACCCGCGCCCGCCTCCTACAAGCGAATCCCGGATGCCCGTTAAGACGCTACCGCTCGCCACTGCTACGGTCGCCCGCGCTCCCGGTTCGTCCAAGGGCACGTTCTCGTTCATCTCGCTCGGCTGCCCGAAGAACACCGTCGATTCCGAACGGATGCTCGGCAAACTGGCCCAGGATGGCTACACGCTGCAACCCGATGCCTCGGGGGCCGATGTCGTCGTCGTGAACACGTGCGGTTTCATCGAGCCGGCCCGGCAAGAATCGTTGGCCGTGATCCGCGAGATGCTGGCGCTCAAGAAAGCTGGGAAGATCGGATCGGTGGTCGTGGCGGGATGCATGGCGGAACGGCAGCGCGAAGTGCTCCTCGAACAAGTTCCCGAAGTCGATCAGATCGTCGGCGTGTTCGGTCGCGAAGAGATCGTTCAGGTCGTGGATCGGGCCGTGGCGCACGTGGACGAACAGCGGAGCCTGTTCCGCCCCGCGCCGGTTCGCGCACTCGAAGACACCGCTCGGCTTCGCATCACGCCGCGACACTTCGCCTACTTAAAAATCAGCGAAGGCTGCGACCGGCTTTGCACCTACTGCGCGATCCCCAAGATGCGCGGCAAGCACATCACGAAGCCGATTGAAGAAGTGATCCGTGAGGCCAAGGAGTTAGTAGCCGATGGCGTGCGGGAACTCATCGTCGTGGCCCAGGACACGACGTACTACGGCTTCGATCTCTACGGTCGCACCCGGCTCGCCGAGCTGCTCCGCGAACTGAACGGCGTCGAGGGGCTGGAGTGGATCCGCGTGCTCTACGCCTATCCCGAGCACTTCACGGACGACGTGATCGACGCGCTAGCCACCAGTTCGAAGATCATCCCGTACCTCGACATGCCGTTGCAGCACATCAACGATCGCGTGTTGAAGCGGATGCTGCGTCGCGTGGACCGCACGGAAACCGAGACGCTTCTGAAAAAACTTCGGTCTGAGCTGCCGGACCTCGCCCTGCGAACGACATTCATCGTCGGATTCCCCGGCGAGACCGAACGCGAGTACGAAGAATTGAAGGAGTTCGTGGCCACGACGAAGTTCGAGCGGCTCGGCGTGTTCCCCTATTCCTTGGAGCCGGGCACGCCGGCCGAGAAACTCGATGGGCACATCCCCGAAGACGTGAAGGCGGCTCGCGTGGCCGGGATCATGGAAGTGCAGCAAAAAGTGGCTTTCGGCTGGGCGCAATCGCAAGTGGGCCGCGAGCATCCGGTGGTGATCGACGGGCTCGATCCGGAGTTTGCGAACCACTTCCGGGGCCGAACCTACGCGGATTCGCCGGACATCGATTGCGCGATCCGGGTGAAGGGGAAAGGCCTGCGTCCGGGCGACTTCGTGAAGGTCAAAGTGACGGCGGACGACGGCTACGATTTGGTCGGCCGGGCAGTCGGTTCGCCCTGGTAATGCGAATGTTCGCACACGTCGACATCCGTACAAAACGAAAAATCTTCGCACATTTCTCTTGAATCGCACCCCCACTTGCGAGTAATTGTGGAGTTCGACTCGCGGTTCGGCGGCTCGTTCTTCTCCCAGGTCTCGACGTTTCGTCTATTGTTCTTCAGCCGGTGAATGGCAGGAACTCGCACCTGCGATTCAGTGGTTGATCGATTCGATTTGCCGCCGAACTCGTTCGATCGGTTCGTCACCTCTCATTTTCTTTGTCTGGAGTGGATCATGCATTCATTCTCGCATCCATCGCGCCGATCGGCCTTCACGCTGATCGAGTTGTTGGTGGTGATCGCGATCATCGCGATCCTGATCGGCTTATTGCTCCCGGCGGTTCAGAAGGTCCGCGAAGCCGCGGGCCGCACGCAGTGTCAAAACAATTTGCATCAGATCGGCCTCGCGCTGCACAGCTACCACGATGTCAACAATCGGTTCCCGGCGGCCTGCAACATCGGGAAGACTTGGTACAGCAGCTACCAGCGCGAAGCCCCGGCCGCCGGCATGAATCCCGCCACCGGCTACCCCGTGGACGGTCCCTTCTTTAGTTGGATGTTTCAGATTGGCCCGTACATGGAACAGGGCAATGCGGTGAAGGGCTTCAATAAAAACGCCTGGCCCTGGTATCAGTACCAGCCCAACGGGCAGACGTGGAACAGCGTCGTCACCAAGTCGTACATTTGCCCCACGGACACGCGCTCGAACCTGCAGGCCAAGGATGGCAACAACTATGTCGCACTCACGGGCTACATGGCCGTTTCGGGCAAAAATCAATTCAAGGAAGCCGGCGGACAGGACGGCGTCCTCTATGTGAATTCGGGCGTGCAAATGGTCAAGATCGGGGACGGCACGAGCAACACGCTCATGGTCGGCGAGCGGCCGCCCTCCAACGATCTCTACTACGGCTGGCTTTGGGCCGGATCGGGCGACTATCCCAATTTCGGCACCACGGACGTAGTACTCGGCGTTCGCGAAATCACGGCTCCCGGCGCGACACCGGATTTCTTCCGCCCCGGCACCCTCAACGATCCCGCGAACATCCACCGCTACCACTTCTGGAGCCTGCACCCCAACGGCGGAAACTTTGTGTTCGCCGACGGTGGCGTTCGGTATATCACGTACGGTGCGGGTACCGCTCCCACGGGCGGTTCGACCCTGATGGAATGCCTGGCCTCGCGCGATGGGGGGGAAGCGTTCAACAACCCATGAGAAACCAACCCAGCCTCGCGATTCGAACCGCGATTGCCGTGCTTCTCGCCGCGCCGCCGCTCGCGATGGTCGGTTGCAAGGACGAGGGGAAGCCGAACTCGGAACTGAAGGTTCCCGAAATTCCCGAGTCGGGCAGTGCGTCCGGCAAGGGCGATATGTCCAAGAGCAAGAAAAAATAAGGGGCGCTCTCCCGCCCCGCAACGCGATCGGCCGCGGACTGGTTTCCGCGGCCGATTCCGTTTCCCACAATGAGTACGTCGCCGCCTGCCTTCGAGAAGCTTCCCATGCCGGGTCTGTCCGCCCTCCGCGAACCGCTGCTTAACGTTCCCAACCTGCTTTCCGCGGTTCGGATTCCGCTCGCCATCGTGCTGTTCGTTTGCATCGTTCACGAACTCTGGCTCGCGGGGCTCATTGCGTTCGTCGTCGCCTGCGTCTCGGATTGGCTCGATGGCTGGTGGGCTCGGCGCTACGGGCCGCTCACGCTCGTCGGTCGCAACCTCGACCCCCTCGCGGATAAGGTGCTCGTGTGCGGCGCCTTCATCTACCTCATCCCCGTGCCCGGCTCAGGGATCCTGCCCTGGATGGTTACGGTCGTCGTGAGCCGGGAGCTCGTGGTCACGGGAATCCGCGGCATGGTCGAGGCCACGGGGAAAAAATTCGGCGCGGACTGGTTCGGCAAGTTGAAGATGGTCTTGCAGTGCGCCGCGATCATCGGCGTCCTCATCGATCAATGGGTGCGAGCGGCCGGGTTCGCTCCAACGCTGCTCGACGTACTCCAACCCATCGAAGTCGCCATCCTGTACGCGATGCTCGCAGCCACGATCGGCAGCGGCGTACAGTACTTGGTGAAAGCCGTGCGGCTGATGAAGGCGTGAGCTTACGAGAAGAAGGCCTCGGCCTCCGCGTAAGACTCGGGCGTGCCGATGTCGATGAAGCGACGGCTTCCCGGGAAGCCGAAGACCTCGCCGCGTTCGACCCAACGCGGCAGCACCTCGCGTTCCAACGAGACCGAACGCCCCGGCTCGATCTCCTTCAAAGCATCGCGATTCAGCAGGTAGACGCCGGCGTTGATCCAACCGGGTCCGGCCGAGACGCCCTTCTCTTCAAAGCGTTCGACGCGCCGGTCCGAATCGCACGTCACGCGGCCGAATCGCGAGCCATCGGGAACCTCGGCAAGGGTTAGCGTGGCAACTCCGCGGCAGGCGCGATGGAAAGCCAGGAGTGCGGGCAGGTCCACGTCGCAGTACGAGTCGCCGTTCAGGAGCAGAATCGTTTCGCTGTGGAGTAGTGGAAGTGCGAGGCGGAGCGCGCCGGCGGTGCCGAGCGGCTCGGGTTCGACGGAGTAGTTCAGGCTCAGGCCTGCGTGCGCGCTGCCGAAGGCGGAACGAACCTGTTCCGCGGCGAAGCCGACGAGCAGCGTGGTCTCGCGAATGCCGGCGCGGGCGAGTTGTTCGAGCAAGTGCGCGAGGTACGGCTTCCCAGCAACCGGTGCGAGTACCTTGGGCCGATCCGCGACGACCGACCGGAGCCGGGTTCCAAGCCCACCGGCGAGGATCGCCGCCGAAAGGCCTGCGAGTTGTGAAGGCATCCCAATAGTTTAGCGAAGGCGGTCGCTTCAACCGCGTGAGAAGTGGGGTAGTGGTACAGTTTGCTTTTCCGGACCCCGGCTACTGACCTTTGGCACGGGAGTTCGGTTTGGGATAGGATAGCAGCATCGGGAAGCCGGGTGTAGCTACCCGCTGAAGTTCGACCCGCGCGGGGGGGTGTTCCATGCTGCCGTGCGGGTCGGGCTGGCCCGACTCATGGAGCGCAAGATGGCAGTCGATCCATTACTCGGAGTTCGGGCGAAGATTGAATGGGCCAAACATCACATCCATGAGTTGGAAATCCAGTCGCTGGCCTTCCACGAGAACAATAGAAATACTACGGTCGTCGAGGACGACTCTGAGACTGGAGATGAAGTTCATCGGATTCGATTCCGCACTCCTATCCCCGATGCCATTCCGCTCATTACCGGCGATTGTGTTCACAACCTTCGATCCGCCCTCGACCACTTGGCGTGCCGATTGGTTGAAGCTAATCATCGCGTCCCCACTAGATATACCGCGTGGCCCATCTTCAGAACCGCAGCGGATTATGCGAGCGGATCGCAACGAAAAGTAGAGGATATCGCGGGAACGGTTGTACCACTCATCGAGGCGACACAGCCTTACCACAGTGGGTACGATGGCCTCGGGTCGCTGAGCCAACTTGATAATCTCGACAAGCACCAACTGCTGATCGTCGCGGCGGCCAGGTCCGGCAGCTTCTTCTATGGGATTGCCGATGCCGGGATCGCTGAGATGCTGAAACTCGGGGACCAGATCGGTGAAGTTAACTGGGAAGTCTCTGCCAATACCGCACTTTTTTCCGATCCGGGGAAACCCGTCTTTCTTCAGAACGGCGACATACTCGCCCGTGTCCCTTGTTCCAATCCGTTGAAAGACCACACAAAGATCGAGGTCACCTTTCACATAGCGTTCCGCGAGCCGAAGATTGTCGAAGGTCAGGCGGTCTCGCCATACCTGACCCAACTCGCGGAGCTTGTCGAGCGAGTGGTTGACCAGTTCGTCCCGTTCGTCTCGTTTCTCTAAATTAGTGGTCATCTTTCTCCCATTATTTTTTGAAACTGTACCACCACCAGAAGTGGAGAAGCAAGGCCGCTGGGTGTGCGGCCGCCGGGCCAGACGAGAACGATTACATTTGCCTAATTCCCGAGGCTCACCCGATTGTCGCTATCAGACGGGAAGACAGTTTCGAACCGTCGGCCGTGCCGGTAGTCTGGGATTGGGTATCGATCGCGTCGACGAGGCAGCGTCATGTGCGAACGCCGATGTTTCATTCTGATGGTGGCCGCGTTGTTGGCCGGAGGTTTCGTCCGCGCGGATGAACCGGCGGACGATCCGCTGCCGCCAGGTGCGAAGGCGCGCTTCGGCGTGATGCGACCGATCTTGCGCACGAACCCCGCGATCGGGCTCGTGCCGCCGAACCTGACGACGTTCCTCGCGCCGACGGTCAACGGCGGCGTGCGGCCTTACGATCTGGGCACCGGGCGACCGCTCGTCAAGGGCGGACCATTGGTTGGGCCGGGGCAAGTCGTGGTGTGCGGCGACGGCTCGCGTGCCGCAGTGATGCGGCCCGGCGCGATCACCGTCGTCGATGTCGCGACCCGGAAGCAGGTACTGGCGGTGCAACCGCCCGAAGGCGTGATCGTCGCCGGCGTTGCCGGTGCGTCGTTCTCCGCGAACGGCAAGCACCTGGCCTACGGCGGCCGTTTAAAAGACGGGCTCGGTGTCGTCGTAGTCTGGAACGTGGACGACAACGAAGCCGTCGCGCAGATCGAAACGATGCAGTCCGCGCCGGTGTTTCCACTCCTTTCAGCCGACGGCAAGACGCTGGTGACGCACGGCCCGCCGGCGGCTCCGATTGTGATCCGCGATCCCGGCGCGCCCCTGCTGCCGATGCCGAAAGCGCCGATGCCGGTGGAAGAAGCCGATAAATTGCGAACCGCGCAGGTCTGGGACGTGGCGACCGGCAAGGAACAATTTCGGGCTCGAGTAACGGGCATGGGTGGGCAGGTCGTCGCCTCCGCCATTTCGCGCGACGGTTCGCTGATCGCACTCTCGTCCGGCGACGGGCCGATCGATCTCTTCGACGGCAAGACCGGCAAGCGAACCCAGACGCTGCTCGGCCGCAAGTCGCAGGGTGCGAAGATCGCCATTTCGCCGGACGGCAAGCTCGTCGCCTCGGTCGGCCCAGACTTCCGCATCCACCGCTGGTCGCGCGACGGCGAACCTCTGGACGTCACCGATCCGCCGCCGGGCATGATCAACGCCCCCATCACGGGGCTCGCATTCCTGGACGGCGAGCGCGTCGTGGCCTGGCAGACCGTCCATCAATTTCCCATGGCGTGGGAAGCGCCGACCGGGCGGCTGCTCACGCCGTTGATGGATCACGCCGCGCCCCTTCACAGCCTGGCGTTCGCCGAGGATGGGAAGGACTTCTTCACGTCCGGCTTCGAGGGCCGCGCCTTCCGCTGGGACCTTGCGACCGGTCAGTTGAACCAGCCGATCCAATTCCACCCCGCGCGCATTCCCGGCCAGCCGCGGATCACGCCCATCGTGTCGTATTCGACGAACGCCAAGCTCGCTCTGTGGGTGCGGCCACCGGCCTCGTCCGAGGTGTTCGACGTGGTGAGCGGGTCGGATCTCTTCACGGTTCCCGCGCCGTCGTCGCCACCGAGCACGGTTGGCATTCACTTCTCGTTCGACGGAACGAAAGTCCTGACGACGAGCCGCGGTGAGGGCCAGCGCGGCGGCCAGTGTTGCGTCTGGAATCTGGAATCGCAACGGCGCGTCGTCGAGTTCGAACTGCCACCCAGCAGCGCGGCCGTCCCCGCCTCCGCCAACACGAGCCCGAGCGGCCAACGCATCCTCGTGCTCACGACGAACCGCAAAGCGACCGGCATTGGCGAGACCCTGACGATGACCGCCTTCGACGGGGCGACCGGCAAGAGACTCTCCGGCATTGAAGACCCCACCGCCCGCGGCACGGTCAGTCTGGTTGCCATCAACGAGACGACGGCGATCCTGTTGGCGACCTCGGGCCGCATCTGGTCGGTGGACTACGCAGCCGAGAAGGTCGGCGACACCATCGACACGATCCCCGGTCGGCCGTTCGGCGAACCCGCGACCTCGAACGTCCTGGCCGTGAGCCCGGACGGCCGCTACTTCGCCATCGGCGTGGTGGGGGAACAGCAAGAGACGTTCGGCGTGCGGGTCTACGAATGGCCGAGCGGCAAGTTGCGGCACACCTTCATCGGGCACATCGGCCCCGTAACGGCGCTGCGCTTCAGCCCGGACAGTAAGTCGCTCGCCTCCGGCGCGCAGGATGCGAGCGTACTCCTCTGGGATCTGACGAAGGCTCCTCTACCGAAGTGAGCCGTCGAGTAAAAAGCGGCTCACTTCCCCATCAGTTCCTTCACGAGCGACTCCGTCGGATACAGCTTGCGGAGCGCTTCCAGCACGGCCTGGCAGTGGACCGCGATGTGGCGGGCCTGCACGTCGGTGTAGACGAAGTTGCGGACGAGGCCGTGGCGGTTGCGGTCGAAGTTGACGCCGACGAGTTCGCCCGCCCGGTTCAGCACGGGGCTTCCGGAGTTGCCGCCGATCGTGTCGGCCGTCGAGACGAAGTTGAACGGCGTGGTGAGGTCGAGCTTCGCTTTGCCGTCGGTCCAGCGTTTGGGCAGGTCGAACGGCTCCTTGCCGCCGAGTTTCAACGAGCGGTCGAAGGCGCTGCCGAACGTCGTGTGGAAGGGAAGCTTCTCGCCGCCGACGTCGTAGCCCTTCACGGTGCCGAAGGCGAGCCGCAGGGTGAACGTGGCGTCCGGCGCGACCGTGTTCCCGAAGGCCTTGAAGCGGAGTTCGGCGAGTTGCGCGTAAGCCTGGCGTTCGGGCTCTTCCACTTCATTTTCCAATCGCGTCCGCAGCCGGCGTGCCTCCGCGTCGATGGTCCTGGCCAGCACGATGAGCGGGTCTTTGCTTGAAGCGATCGCGGCGGGATCGTCGACGAGCTTCTTGCGCGCGTCGGGGTCGAAGAGCTTGGTGCCAGCGATCAGTTCCTCGGCGCGGGCCGCGGGGTTCTTTCCGGCCAGCGCGAGCTTGACGCTGGGATGATCGCCGCCGAGGTTCTCGGCGAGGAACGTGAGTGAGGCTTGCAGCTTGGACCGTTCCAGTTCCGGGTACATCGGCGCGGGGCTGAAGAGCCCGAACTTCAGCGACTCGAGGTTGGAATCGCGGTACTCGCGGAGCCGTTCCGCGGACTTCTTCGGCAACTCGTCGTTCATCCGGACGCAGTGCCGTGCGATGGTGAAGAGCGGCGAGTAGAACGCATGGCCGGTTTCGAGCAGGTTGAATTCCTTCTCGAACTCGGCGTACTTCCCTTGAATTGTCTCGATGCGGCGGAAGCTCTGATCGCCGACCTTGACGGCCAGCGCTTCCTCGGCCGCTTTCTTCTGCTCCATCACCTTCGGATCGAGCAAGCCTTGAAGCTGACCCGAGAAGGCCTTGCGGGCATTGGCGACACTGTGCAGATCGGTCGCGGCCTGACGGCGATTCTCGGGGCTCTGCTCGCCGTATTGCGCCAGCGCCGCCTCCAACGTTCGCAACCGGTACAGCGTGTACGGCAACGTGAGGTCGCGGCGATGCTTCAACTTCGCCAGCGTTTCCAGCCGCTGCGTAGTGCCAGGGTGCCCCGTGACGAAGACGAGGTCGTCTTCCTTCGGGCCGGTGTCGGACCACTTGAAGAAGTGAGGCGTCTTGGCGGGCTCGCCGTTCTCGTAGGCGCGGAAGAAGGCGACATCGAGGCCGTGCCGCGGATACTCGAAGTTATCGACGTCGCCGCCGAACGCCGCGATGCCGCTCTCGGGCGCGAAAACGAGCCGCACGTCCGTGAACTTCTTGTAGCGGTAGAGGTGGTATTGCCCGCCGTTGTAGAGCGTGACCACGTCCGAACGGAGGCCGGTGGCGTCGAGCGATTTCTTCTCGATGTCGGACATCACAGCGCGGCGAGCGGCGAACGCCGCGGCGGGAACCATGCCGGGCTTCACGGCCGCGTTCACCTCCTTCGTGATGTCCACGATCTCCTGCAGCACGTTGATTTCGAGGTCGGGGCACTTCAGTTCCTCGTCGCGGGTCGGGGCGTTGAAGCCATCCGCGAGCATGTCCGTGCCCGGCTTGCTGAGCTTCTGCACGGCGTCGGCCGCGACGTGGTGGTTGGTGACGAGCAGTCCTTCCTTGGAAACGAACCCGCCGGACCCGCCGCTGTTGAGCCGCACCGAGGCGAGCATGGCGTGGTTCACCCAGGCATCGGTGAGTTCGAACTGGTACTTCTTTTGAAGCTGTTCGCGGGGCGGAGCATTGAGGAGCCACATGCCCTCGTCCGAAGTGGCCGTCATGGCGGTGCCCCCGAGAACCAGGGCCGCGAGCGCGAGGTGAATCGATCGCATGAGCGGAACCCGATGGTGTGCGCGAATGGTAGCTCGGTGTTCGTTTTAGTTGCCGGCGCGGCGATCGCCCTGCGAAGTGCAAACCGATGCGGTAAATTAGAAGATGAATTGCAGGCGGGCCTGGAAGCTATCGTGATCGCGGAAGAGGCCTTGCGGGCCGGGGCCGAGCCGCACTTCGCGGCCGAACCACGCGTGTTCGTAGTTGAACTGCGAACGGACCCACTTGTTCAAGTACCAGGTGAAGCCGACGGTCAGTTCCGTGGCGGTGTTGCTCACGGCATTGGGATCCGCCAGGCGTGCGGCACCCGGCGCGAACACGACCTCCCCGAGTTGCAATCGCGAGACGCGCGCCGCCAGTTCCCACGCACCCGGGCCGAACGTGTTCTTGTGCGGGTCGAACGGCCGTTTGGGATCGATCGCTTGCGAATAGCTCGTCCGCTTCTCGCCGGTGAGCAAGTATGTCGCTTGAACGTAGTACCCTTCAAACGGCACGTTGATGTCGAACGCCGAACCTGCTCCCGCGACGGAAGACCGCATCCGCTGGCTCATCTGGAAGTATTGCGTGGCGAACCCGAAGCTGCCCACGAAGTAAACCAGTTCCGGGCTCCACCGCGATCGCCGACCGTCCGCGATTACGCCGCGATTGAATTGAAAGAACGGCACGCTCGCCGGCGTTCGCAGCGTCTGCGGGTTGATCGGCTCGTTCTGATTCCCGACATTGACCGAAGCTCCGATTTGAATGCGTTCGAGTACGCTGTCTTTCTTCCAAGCAAAGGGCCGGACCACAACGCGGCCCGCGATGTCCTTGGCACCGTTGGTGTCGGTGTCGCCATCGCGTTCGCCGTTCGATCCCGCGAGGCCGTAATCGAGCAGGCCGTCGAACAGATTCTGGCCGTGAACCATGACGCCGGCATCGCGGGCCGGCACGAGTTGATCGATGATCGACCGCTCCATGAACGGCGTGAACCGATCCTGGGCCAACTGTTCGTAGCTGAACGGTTGCTTGAACTTGCCCGCCGTGAACTGCACCGAGTCCCAGTAGTGGACGTTCAAGAAACCGTCGACCAGGCGTGGTTGGCCCTGGCCCAGATCGGTGAGCAGCCGGAACTCGTAGTTCTTGAACAGGACGGACTCGAGCCCAAACCGCGCCCGGCGAACGAGGAACTGATCGAGGTCCACCGCATCCGTGGGATCGAGGTAGTTCCGGTAATCCGCTTGGAGTTGCCCCGTGAAGCGAAGGCTGAATCGCTTGTCCGCCGAGCGAAGAAAGAACATGTCGTCCCACCCCGCAACCGGCGTGGCCTTCGGTGCGGCTTCCGCCTTCGCAGCCGGTTCCGGTCCCGCCACGGCCTCAAGCGAGAGCAGAGATTTCGACTCGGCGGGTTCCACGGTCGCGGGCTGTTGAGCCCCGAGCGGGCCCGAGCCCACGGCGACCACGGCGAACGCCAGCAAGAAGGAAGAGCCTCTCGACACACGCGCTCCCGAACTTGAACTCATCCGAACCGATTCTTCCAATTTCTCACGCGCGGCGCACGGTCGCACCGGATGTAGGCGTTCTCTCGGTATCGGCGTCCGGCCCGCGCGACTTGAATTCGCTACTCTTTCCTCATCACTCTCCTTCAGGATCACGCCGTGGAATTCCCCTCCATTCAACTGGTTCGCCAGATCGCCCCGCAACCCACGCTCGCCGACGTGGCCGGCGAAGTGCGCCGGCAGTGGCTCACCTCGAAGACCGCGAAGAGGTTCAAACCCGGCATGAAGGTCGCCGTCGGGTGCGGCAGTCGCGGTATCCAGAACATCCTCTC
>JAYTGN010000022.1:0-7862 GCA_043733485.1 Gemmataceae bacterium | reverse complement strand
GACTCAAGAAACCTAAAATCTCTTCCAGGTTCCCGATCCAGCCGACCGACGGCTAGACCCGAAACCCACAACAATTCTGCACCCAGATGTCAAAGATCAATGTGCCGAGCCACGGCCGTTGCCAGCCGTACCTCGACACCTTGGTAAGGGAATCTTATGAGACCGCTCGGGGAGAGTCAACGTGCCGCGTTAAGATTTTGGGAATGGGGGACCGTTCGCCCGGACCAGGCGATTCGAGAAGCGATTCCAAGCCCGCCACTGGAATGGAGGGCGGCCTGCGATTACAACGAGTTTGAAGCAAGCGAGCCTCTCCGTCAAGCACAAGAGCTGCACTTCACGGAATTTTCGTCATGGTTTCTCCACGAGCCTTGGTCCTCCGAGCCCCCGGCACCAACTGCGATCACGAGGTACAGGCCGCATTCGAAATGGTCGGCGGGCAGGCCACTCGCATGCACTTGAATGCACTCCGCGAGAACCCCAAGGCTCTCCGCGAGTACCAAATCCTCGTGCTGCCCGGCGGCTTTTCGTACGGCGACGACATCGCCGCCGGGAAGGTCCAGGCCATCTACATGCAGAGCTTCCTCTCCGACGCTCTCCGCCATTTTCGCGACCAGGAGAAGCTCATTCTCGGCATCTGCAATGGCTTCCAGGCACTGCTCAAATCGGGGATTCTCGTTCCCAACGATGAAGAGGGCCCGCTGACCACTCTCGCCAACAACGACTCGGGACACTACGAGGATCGCTGGATCTCGATGCAAGCAACTCCTGGGAAGTGCCCGTTCCTGAAAGGCATCGACAAGCTGCACCTGCCGATTGGCCACGGCGAAGGGAAGTTCGCGTGCCGTAAGGAATGGATCGCTCGCGGCCTCGATCAGGCCGGTCAGGTCGTACTCCGTTACGTGGACGCGCTCGGCAACCGCGGCGGCTACCCCGTTAACCCAAACGGTTCGCAAGACGACATCGCCGGCATCTGCGATGCGACTGGCCGCGCTATGGGACTGATGCCGCATCCCGATCGTCACCTGTTCCCGACGCAGCACCCGCAGTGGACCCGACGCGGACTCGCCGAGGAAGGCGAAGGGCTTCAGATGTTTCGCAATGCCGTCGAGTTCTTCCGAGACTGAAGAACCGGACTGTGCGAACTCTTCGACAGGAGAACCACGCATTTCAGTTCTGGGCGCACGAATTCTCGCGCCCCCTCAAAGCTCGACTGCCGAATCGAATTCAGCCTGACCTCGTGAAGCTGCAGCTCGTGGGCGATTGCGGAAACCTTTCCACCTTTTTCGGTTTTTTCGCCTCACTCGGCGGAAAAGGGTGTTCTAGGGTTTTCGTACATCCAGGAAGCGGGCAGCACCTACGAGGTTGGGTCATGGGCATTTCATTCATCATCGTCGCCGGTGCCGCGGTTTCACTCACGGCTCTATACGTGCTGGCCACGCGAACCGCGACGGTACCCGCCCTCGCAGGCGAGAACACTGCGGTCGGGCTTCGCGATGCTGCCTCGGAAACGCTGACCGATGGCCGGATGACTTCTCGTATTCTCTCGGACTGGCAACTCGCGACGGTCGAAGGTCTGACCGAAGCGGAAGACATGCTCGATAGCCTCGAGGCTCACGGATACGCCGATCGCGAACTGGTGGTACTCGGCAATAGCAGCTTCGCCGTCCGCTGGCGCTGAATGCATTTCAAACCGATCAGCCAGTCATCTCCACGGCCATCAGCGTGAAGTCGTCCGGTTGCTGAACCAGCGGTAACAACTCGCGCGCGACCTCATCCACGAAGGCTTGCCCCGAAAGCAATCGGTGCCGGGTTGCGGCCTGAAGTAGACGGTCCGGCGCGGTCGGGTCGCTCTCGGGTCGCGTACCATCGCTCCCAATTAGAAGTTTATCACCGGGTGCGAGCGTGCCGCGAAGCGGTGCGTACGTCGTGTCCGAGGTTCCGAGAAACTGACCGGGCGTGCTCCAGATGTGGGGTTCGCCGTTTGCCGGAACGTAGACCGGAGCGGGCAGCCCAGCCCGAGCAATTGAGAGCGTACCATCGCGGGAGTTCAGCGAACCGACCAACATGGCCACGAGTGGCGCATCGTCGAGACCGAGGCCAATCAATTCGCGATTGACGCTGACGAGCACTTCTTCCGGCGGCACGAGGCGATAGCGGTTACCGGTGATCTCCTTCAGATTCGCGGCCTGCTTCGCCAGAACGCCGAGCAAACTACCGGAAGTGCCTCGTCCCAGCACGTCGCCGAGGAAGAAGCCGACGTGGGTTTCATCGAGGCGGCGAACGTCGAAGAAATCGCCGCCGCTTCTGCTTCGCGGTCGATGGCAGACCGAGAACCGCACCGCTCCGACGGCCGGCAGCAACTGCGGCAAGAAGCTCCGATGAATGCGGCGACCCATCTCCAGTTCGCGCTCCAATTGCAAGTACGCCTTTCGCAACTGTTCGCCGAGCAAGCGCGACTCGTCGGCTTTCACACCCAGTCGCGCGGCGGAGGCCTGCGTTCGCGCCAGGGCTTTCACCTGGGCCACGAGCGTATCCGCATCGAGGGGCTGCGCGAGGCACGCATCGGCACCGGCATCGAGCGCCTGAATCGCGAGCGCGGAACTTGCCGTAGGGAGGAGCCAGAGCACGGGAAGAATGTCGTCGCCGAGTTCGATGCGCCAGCGCCGCGTCTGTGCCGCCGCGACTTCGACCCGATTGCCGACATCGACAATGGCGACCCCAATCGGGCTGAAATCGACGGCCGGTGTGGACCCGAGCGCATGGGGAACCACGGCGAAGCCGGCGTCGATCAAGGCATCGCGAATCGCGGACGAATCCGCGGAGGTCGGAATCGAACTCAGGAGAACGGTGGACATGGCTTCAGGCGCTTCGTGTGATTCGGTTAGGGGCCACTCGCAAGCCCGTACTCGACACGATAAACTTCCCGAAGCGATGCCGGAATGCCAAACCGCACATCGTAGTCCTCACGCTCCGCGTGAGGAGCATCACGCGGAGTGATGTCTACGTTCACATGCCAGGAGCCCGCCGTGCCCGTTCACATGGAACTTCGCCGCATCATCATCAGCGAAGTGGACGACCACCAGGTCATCATTTTGAAGGAAGTCGATGGCGATCGGAGCTTTCCGATCGTGATTGGGATCTTCGAGGCGACCAGCATCGACCGCCGGGTGAAGGGGATGCAATCGCCGCGACCGCTCACGCACGACCTCATCACATCCGTGGTCGAACTGCTCGGCGGCGAGATTCAGGACATCGTGATCAGCGACTTGCAAGAGCACACGTACTTCGCGAAGTTGCGGGTGCGGAAGGACGGCGAGTTGGTCGAGGTGGATTGCCGGCCCAGCGACGCGGTCGCCTTGGCCGTGGTGGCCAAGGTGCCGATCTACGTTGCCGAAGACGTACTGGGCGAGGCGCTCGAAGAAGAGTGAACGCTCACTTCATCCGTCGTTCTTCCGCTTCCAGGACGCGGAATGTCGGCAAGTCCGCCGGATGAACGACGCGCGAATCGATCCCGCGCGATCGGGCCTCGCGGAATGCCTTGACGGCCTCTTCCCGATTGGACGGCGACTGCGCCAGGTGAAGCAGTGCACGGTGGAACCAGCGCAGGGCAGTCGATTCCTGCGTCATCGCTTCCGTCAAATCGTGGTCGGCCTGAAGCAATTGCTTCAGCGTGATGCGGGCGCGGGCGCGGGTGTCCAACAGTTCGCCCGTGAGCCCGGCCTCGCGGATCGCGCGTTCCAACAACTCCAGCGACTTCCCCGCCGTGGCAGGATCGGCCGCGTGAATCCAGGCGAGGTTATTCAAGGCGACCACGTTCCGCGGCTCGCGCTTCACAATCGACTCGTAGGCGGTCGCGGCCCCGGCGTAATCCTGCTTCAAAGCACGGAATTCAGCCTCGTTCAACTGAACCGGAACCGAGTTGGCATCTTCGCGGGCCGCATCGTCGAGCCAAGCTTTGACCTGCGCGAATTGGCGATCCGTCGCTCCGCCCGTCCGGAGTGCGGCAAGCCCCGCCAGTACCCGGACCCGCCCCGGCATGTATCGGGCGAACCGATCGATCTGCGCGAACGCATCGGCAACGTGCCCATCGGCGGCAAGCAGGCCAGCGATGCCCACGACGGCTTCCGGCCGCGTCGGCACGAGGGCCGCGTAGCGCTCGACAGCCGCCGCGGTCATCCGGCGACCCAACTCCGTGCCCCGCACATTCGGATAGCGAGCGAGTTCGTCCAGCAACTCGGCCACGCGAGCGGCACGAGTCAGATAATCTCCGGCAGCGGTGTCCGCCGCACCTGCGTAACCTTCGGCGAGCGTTAACGCCCGATCGGGTTGCCCCGCCTTGCACTCGAATCGAGCCGCCGCCGCGACGGCCCGGAATTCGCCGGGATACCGAGTCTTCAGACGTTCCGCGAACGCTTCCCCCGCCGCGAAGTTGCGATCTTCCGTCAACTCTTCCAGAGCAGCGGTGAGGTAGTAGATGTTCTGCGAATCGGCTTGAAGCAACGCATTGAGGCTCTCGCGGCTCGCCTTGCGGTTGCCCGCCGCGCGATGAATCTGAGAAAGGTTGTACAGGTCGCGCGGCGACTTGCTGCTCTGGTAGACAGTCGTCAAAGCGGTAGCGGCGCGAGCCAGCACGACCTTGCGATCGTTCCCTTCCAGATACTTCGCGAGCGTCGTGAGTACGCTGGCCGTGGCTCGGAGATCCTCGGGCGTCGCACCGTCGTCGTCGGCTTCCTTCAGCAAGATCATCGCGCGGGTGCGGTCCTCGGGCGTGCCCACGATGGCGTAGATCATCGCGAGATTCCGCCGCGCCCACGCGCCATCGACCTTGCGGATGTCGGGCTCCGCGATGAACGCTTCGAGCACCTGTGCGGCTTCCGTGCGGGCCGAACGCGAAAGCTTGACGGCGAGGCGAGCCTGAGCGAACGCCCGCTTCTCCACCGGCTCTGCGGTCGCGGGCTTCCAGTCCTTGCCGGCCGAGGTTTCGAGGTAGGCCGCAGCGAGGGCGAAGAAGACCGCCGGTTGAAGTTTCTCGCGAGCGGCGAGAAGTGTTTCCGCCGCCGCAGGCTTGCGATCCGTTTCCGACTGATGCAGTGCGAGACGGAACCAATCGTCCGCCGTCGCGGTGGGCGACTTCGTCGCAGACAGCAGCGAGGCTTCAGCTTCAGTCGACAGGCCAACGGTCTTCTGACACTTGGCGAGCCAACCACGGCCACCCGGTTCGCGTTCCACAAACGGGATACACCACGCCACGACGTGTACTCCCGTGGCCGGAGGCAACCGCTCGATCAATCCCGAGATGAGCCGCCGGAACGGGTCGCCGGCCCAGCGCGAATCCAGGGCGAGCCGCGCCACGAACTTCGCTGCGGTGTTCTCGGCCCCGTGCGTACACAGCAGCATCAGCCACGCTCGGGCGGCTTCGTAGCGAGTCGGTTCCAGGATGAACGCCCGCTCGGTGAGCCGCATCGCCTCGGCCATTTCACCCGTCTCGGCCTTCCACTTCGCAATCGCGAGGCAGGCATCGGCACGCGACGGCGACGGGCCGAAGAGCGCGATCAGGCGTTCCACGTTCCGGGAGTCGCGGCTCGCCGCCGCATCGCAGATGGCGACGGACGGCCCCTGCTCGCCTTCGAGTTTCACGAGCGATGTTCGTGCCTCGGCGGCGATGGCCGCATTGCCGGCCTCCAGAGCCCGCGCGTGAAGCCGCATCCCGAGGGAACTATCCGAGGGCCGATGGGCCGCGATTCGCCGGAGCGTCTGCACCACTTTCTCGCGGTTGTCCACTTGGTCGTAAACCTCGACGAGCCCATAGAGGAGCCGCAATTGATCGGCTTCGGCCCAGGTGTCGATGGCGTCCGCGAGCGGCTCGATGGGCCGCAAACGGCCGGGTTCGCGGGCGTAGAGCGCGGCGCGGGCCAAGCGAATTTCAGCCCCGTCGCCGGAAGCGGCCTGAGCTTCGTCCATTACGATGAGCCCGGCCGAAGTTCCCATCGCATCCGCGGTGATTTGTGCCAGTGCGGCCCAGAGTCGCGTATCGCCGGGGCGGCGCGACGTTTCCTGACGCAAGAGGCGGATGGCCTCCGCGTACTTGTTCTGGGCTGCCGCGATTTCGGCGCGAATCGCAAACGCCTCGGACGACACGGGCCCGAACTTCGCCACGGCGTTCGACGCCTGCTGTTCGAGCCGAGCCCAATCCTCGACCGAAGCACCCTTCAAGCGCATCCGCAGGGACTTCTGCCGCACGAGTTGAGCGTGAACCGAACCGGGAGCATAAGGCGACTGGGCCGCCGCCTCGTACTCGCGAACGGCATCGTCGAAGCGACCGAGATTCATGTACAGCGAAGCGAGCCCGACGCGTGCATTCACGTTCGAGGGATCGGCACCGGTGATTCGCTTGAACGCCTTCTCCTGGGAATCGGGGTCCGCGATCTTCTCGAAGCACGCGGCCAAGAGCAGGTTCAACTGCGCCTCGAGCCCGGGCAACTTCAGAGTGTCGGTGCGCAGCACCTCGAGCATCGCGATGGCCTCGGACCACTTCTGATCGCGCATCGCCATGCGGGCTTGAAGGTATTTGATCTGCGACTGCGGTGCCTTGCGAGCTTTGAGCCGCTCCAGAATCTCGTTCGAGCGGGTCGAATCGCCCTGCTGCACGAGCAAGTCGGTGAGCGGAACGAGCAGGTCGAAGCCGTCCGGCGACAGTTTGAGCCCGTCTTCGAGAACGGCGATGGAGGCGGGAATGTTGCCGCGAACGAGTTCGAGCCACGCCAGGCTGCGAAGCAGGCGCAGGTCGCGCGGATAGAGGCTGGCGGCATCGCGAAGGATCGCGTGCGCGGCCGGCACGTCGCGCCCTTTCTGCAGCATCTCCGCGAGCAGGAGCGAAGCATCGGCGTTTTCCGGGTCGAGTTCGAGCACGCGGCGAAGGTCGCGCATCGACGCATCCAGATTCGTCGCTTGCCCCCGATGCGAGGCTTCGTCCGCGAGGTAAGACTCGAGCTTCGCGCGGGTGTAGTACGCGAGCGGATCCTGCGGCAAGGCCGCGACCATGCGATCGAGTACGACGCGGGCCTCCACGGGCTTGCCCATGTTCTTCCAGACGAGTTGGGCCAGCCGCTGGTAGCCGAGCAGTTCCTCCGGTGCGTGCTTGATCGCGGCCTCGTAGCTCTTGCGCGCCTCGACGAGTTGGTTCAAACCCGCTTGGGCCGCCCCGAGTTGCTGCCAGAGTTGCGCTTCGAGTGGGAATTTTTCGAGCAGTGCCTCGGCGTGCGTCGCGGCGTCCGAATAGCGGCCCATCTTGAGGCAGGCCGTCAACACCTCGCGGCGAACCGCGTGGCGATCCGGGTCGAGGCGAAGCACCTTCTCGTTCATGAACACGAAGTCGATGTAGCCTCGGTACGAGGGGTCGCGGAGGCGGAGGAGGTTCGCGAGCTTCTCCATCGCGTCGGCATCGTCCGGCTCGAATTCCAGATACTGCCGAAGGTAGTGGATCGCGGCATCGTTCTTGTTGGCGTCCGCGCAGCGCTCGGACTGGCGCTTGAGTGCGTCCGGAATGCGCCGCGCTTGCAAGGTGTGTGCGCCGGCCAGCAGCCCGGCCAGCGCGAGCACGACGACGAGCAGCTTGAGCAAGAACGGCTTGTTGATCGTCGGCATGATGCTCCGCATCCGTGCGTGTGGCGTTTCCGAGCAAGCTGGAACTTGCTCTTACCTAAACCGGGCTGGGGCGAGATCGTAAAGCGCGAGCGCCGCAAGGGTCAAGTGCAAGAAGAATGGGGGGTGTACCTTTAGATTTTGGCATTCGTTAGGCCGCGGTCCAAAAGGCGGCCCATTCGGGGGTTTCGCACAGGGCGATCAACTCCACCAGTGGCCCG
>JAYTGN010000021.1:0-19244 GCA_043733485.1 Gemmataceae bacterium | reverse complement strand
GCCAGGGGTGGAGCGAAGCGGAACCCCTGGAAACAAACGCCTCTCAACTGGGCCCCGAAGGGGCTACCCGCTTGGATGCGAGGTAGCCCCTTCGGGGCCGCAAGTTCACGAGGCCTCATTTTCCAGGGGTTCCGCTCCGCTCCACCCCTGGCTACCTTCTGTCGTCCCGTTGGGACGGTAGGCATAGGACAATCGTGTGGCGCAAGAATCGTGCCGAACGCGATAGACACTTGCCCCCCGACAGTGGCAAATTGACTGGCACTACCGCGGCGCGGCCACGGGTACGACGAGCGCCGGCATTTGGAGGTTCGCGAGGTGGTCGATCAGGAGTTTATTTGCATCGGGCGCAGTCGCTTCGAGCTTCGCGAGGAGCCCGCCCGGATTCGGATTCTGCCGGAGCGCTTGCAGGTAGTCCTGCAGCACCTTGCGGTTCGCCGGCGTGCTGTGCAGCATGAAGTGGACCCACCCCCACGCTTCTTGGTACTCGGGCTTCTCCATCTGATGGACTTGCCCGAGTTTTTCGAGCCGGGCCAAGTTCGGTGTGAAGCCGGGCTTGCGCAGCGCTTCCAAATGGGTGAGGTTAACCCCCGCGGCGCTGGCCGGCTGTTCGAACACGCCGGCGATCCCCTCATCGAGCCAGAGCGGCACGGCCTTCAGCACGCCGTGCAGCAGGGCGTGCGTGAGTTCGTGGCGCAGGTCGGTGCGGAGGTGGTCTCCCATCCAGGTGAAGACCTTGAGTTCGTCGCTGCCGCCGATGCGCGGCTCGGCAATCATGTACGCTCGCCGAGGCGGGAGCTTCGGATAGTGCGACCGCATGTAGCGTTCGTACCGATCCTGGGTGTCGAAGAGGAACACCTGCACGATGGCATTCGTGGGCGGCAGCGCGAGTTCGCCGAACACCTGATCGGGCAGCGCTTCCAGTTCCGCGAACAGCGGGTCGCTCGGATCGATTTCAAAATCGTGGTAGAAGACGTAGTTCCCGCAGCGGTGCGGCGGCTTCTTGCCCGGCGGCAGGCTCGCCTCGGAGGCACGAGGCAACGTGTCCGGGCGGATCGTGGGATCGACCGGTTCTGCAGTTGTGCTGCGCACAGTCTCGCAGCCGGCGGGAGCCGCCAGCACGAGTGCCGCAAGTGCGGACCGAACACGGGCACGAAGCGGCGATAACGGCATTTCATGCGTCCAGCGACACGGCGTCCGCCGAGCGGGGAGAATAGCCCAACTCGCCACGAACGCCAGATCAATCGACTGGAAGTAGATTCGGTAGAAGGGCTAGCGGTTCTTCACACTTGAGCGAGAGAATCGGTTTTGCGGATTTTTCGGCCTCAGGCCAGGGGGCGGCCGCTGCGCCGATTCTTGGCCTGCTTTGCCGAGGTTGCCAGGCTTATCGCCTTCCACCAGCTTTTCCAATCCGCGAGCAGGCAATCGCCCGCCGCGAGGTAGCTTCGCAAGAATTGCAGTCGCGAGGTGCGGGTGACGTCGGGCGTTGAGAGAAAGCTGGCGTTGAGCCGGGCCAGTTCCTTGGCGCGCTGGCGGAACCCGACGGGGCGACCGACGCGAACGCCCACGAGGTCGATGAGCACGGGCAGGTTGCCGCGTTCGAGGAGAACGTTGGACGCCTTCAAATCGCGGTGTGAGACGCTGCGGTCGTGCATCGCACGAAGAATACGAGCCAGCCGATCCACCGAAGGCGGCTTCGCGATTAACTCCTTGGCCCCTTCCACCAATTCCGTGAGCAAGTATCCCTCGGCGGGCATCCCGAACCGAAAACGGTGCAGCACGGCGAGCGGTCGCGGTGTCGGCAACCATCGATCGCGCAGAGTGTGGCCGCTGATCCACGACCGCAGCAGTGCCGAGCACCGCAGACGGTTCTTCAATGGTTCGGACCAGTGCCGCACGTTCACGCGTTTCAGAATCAGTTGCCGGGAGCCGACGGAAATCGCGGCAACCTTCGAGGTCCGCGAGTCCTTGAGAATTCGCGAGTCGGGTCGATCGAAGAATGAGTGCGGATTCGCGAGCAGTTCGGTGAGCAGCGACTCGGGTAAGTCCGCGACTACGTGACCGCGGATCGCGCCGGCCTTCACTTTGCGGAAGTATCGGTTTGTCCCCAGACACCGCGGCAAGCGGCTCGTCCAGAAGTGGAAGTTGGATGAAATCGTGCCGCGTTCCAGTTCTCGCGCCTGCTCGGCGAGTACCTTCTTCACAGCAACTGGCAACGTCGTGCGCGCGAGCCGGTAGGCGTGCCAGAATCGGAGGCGATCCGTACGGCTGGCACGGAGTTGAAACCACCGATTGAACAGCACCAAGTTCGCCCGACTCTCGGCCCAGGAGAGCGGCCCCGACATGCGAATCGCGTGGAGATCGATCAGCGAGAAAACCGGCTGGCCCATCGCGGTTGTCTCGACGAGCAGGTTGCCCGGATGCGGGTCCGGATGGGCGATGCCCGCATCGTGGAGTTTGGCGAAGAAGTGGCCGAGAGTTTCTGCAACGAGCCCGACGCGCAAGCAAGGATCTTCCAGGAAGGTCAGGAACGGAACCGCGCCGTCCAAACTTCGCGTGATGAGGTAGCTTTCGCCCGGCCACCGCGAGTCGGTCGAACCCCAGGCCAGCGGCACAACGGCGGGGATACCGCGCTTCTGAAGTGCAATCAGATTCTCGAATTCGAGGCGAGCCTTCGGCGGACGAAGCACCTCGCGAATCCAGGCCCGGCTTCCACCGATACGGCAATGCTTGACGTAGATCGTGCCGCCGAGCAGCACGACGCGATAGACCGTGCGATGCGTGCCAGTCTTCACGATCTGAGCCGAGCCGTCGAAAAGCCAGCGTTCGAGGTCGGGTCCGTTCGGGCCGAAAACGGTCGTGGCGTTCGGAGCGAGCCGCCACTTGCGGCCACCGAGACGGAACGTGCGGCTCCCTTCGGCTTTCGCCGATCCGAGCAAACCGAGCTTTCGCAGGAAATGGCTGAACATCGTTCTCACTAGGCTCTATTTGAGAACCGCAAATGTGGAAGGCCCTCTCGCGCTCTCGCACATTTCACCACGAAGGCACGAAGATCACACAAAGAAACACAAAGGATCGTGATGAACCTTGCCTCTCTTTGTGGTCCTTTGTGTGAACTTTGTGCCTTCGTGGTGAACGAGCGTTCACGAATTATTACACTTATCAAACAGAGCCAAAACCGCAAGCAGCTGCAACACGTCCATCCATTTTGCGGTGCCGGCCTCGACGCTGAAACCCTGTTCCACTTGCCGCCGACCCGCTTCACCCATCTGCTTTCGCACCGATTCCCTTGCGAGGTGGCGGATCGCGTTCACCCATTCTTCGGTGGTCGTGGCTTGGAAGCCGGTGACGCCGTTGCGAACGAAGTCGGCCTGCACGCCGACAGGGTTCGCCACAACGGGCAGACCCGCAGCCTGATATTGGAGTACCTTGAGGCCGCACTTGCCTCGGCTCCACGGATCGTCCGGAACCCAGCCGATGCCCACATCGGCGGAAGCGATCTCGGCCGGTTCCGTGGCTTCATTCCAGAGACATCGATCGACCGGAAGCTCGGGTAACTCGAGGAAGCGGTCGCAGATGAGCTTGAGCCGCGTGCCGGGAACGGCTCGCCCGATGGCCGAGAGCGTGGGAAGGAACTGTTCCAGGCCTCGCAGCGTGCTCGATGAACCGACCCAGACGAGTTGCAAGCCGGTCGCATGGCGAGGCACAACAGTCGGATACTTCGCCACATCCACGCAGGTCGGGATGATGGCCACACGATGGGGTTCGACCCACTTCCGCGCCTCGGCGGCGAGGTACTCGTTGCCGGCGACCACGAGATCGCAGGCTCGCACGGTGGCCTGGAATCGTCGCGCGCGGCGTGGATCCTCGAATCCCTTCGACGAGTAGGAATCTCTCAACCACACCGCGTCGTCGAAGTCGAAGATGAGCCGCTTCACCCGTCGGCGCAGCAAGGCCACCGAGACTCGAGGCAAGAGCTTCCGCTGAAGTATGACGGCATCGAACGAAGCGACATCGCGACCGAGCGCCAAGCGACCGACGAGCGATTGTGGAAGTGGGAAGAGTTCGAGTGAGTGCCCGGCCGCTTCAAAGTGCGCGCGAAACGCCGCCAGCCGGTAGCGGCAACAGACGTGATCCACAGCTTCGACCAGCGCCGCCACTCTCACCGCGACCCTCCCTGGTCGAACGGAGCTAACCACAGAGACACAGAGGCACAGAGAAAAACTGAGATCAGAACAGCCTCGTACTCGATGAATTCACTCGTTTCTGCTCTGTGTCTCTGTGCCTCTGTGGTTAGTTCTCCTTCCCCTCACTGCATTCAGTTCTTCTTCCGCTTGCTCGCCGACATCGCGCGATCGATTTCGCGTTTGGCGTCGGCCTTTTTCAGCGACTCGCGCTTGTCGTGGGTCTGCTTGCCCTTCGCGATGGCGATCTCGACTTTGGCGATGCCGCCTTTGAAGTACATCCGCAGCGGCACGAGCGTGAAGCCGCGTTCTTCCGCCTTGGCCGCGAACTTGTCGATCTCTCGGCGATGCAGCAGCAGTTTGCGGATCCGCTTCGGCTTGTGGTTGAGCCGGTTGCCGAAGAGGTATTCGGGAATCTCGGCACCGTGCAGGAACACCTCGCGGCCATCGATGCGGGCGAACGAATCCTCGAGGTTGGCGTGGCCTTCGCGGAGGCTCTTGACCTCGGTGCCGACGAGCGCGATGCCGCACTCGATCCGCTCGTGGATCTCGTAGTCGTGCGTGGCCCGGCGATTGCGGCAGATGTTCACTTCCGCTTCGTCGCCGTCCGCTCCTTTTTTCTCGCCCTTCGCCATGCTGCGATTCCCGGTGTGTCGGCGTATCTTAACGAAGTCTCGCCCTCGGGCGTAGGCCATTCCCGAGCGAGGGTGTGCCTTGAGATTTTGGCGAGCCGGCGACTGACGTGACTCACGTCGCCGGCTCGCCGAAATCCGATGGCACCCACGAATCTCGCGGCCGAATTGCGGGGTACAATATAAGACACGCCTGAATTCGAGGACTCGCCGATGCGGTGGTTTGCCGTTCTCCCGTTGGTTCTGGTCGCGTTTCCCGCTTTCGCAGCCGATCCCGCTCCGACGAAACTCACGCCCGAACAGGCCGAATTCTTCGAGAAGAAGGTTCGACCCGTGTTGGCCGAGAAGTGCTATTCGTGCCACGGCGAGAAGAAGCAAAGCGCGGGGTTGCGTCTCGATACGGCGGCGGGAAGCAAGGCCGGTGCCGACGACGGCCCGGTGATCGTGCCCGGCGACCCGGCCAAGAGCCGGCTCATCGCTTCCGTGAAGAGGATGGCCGAGCACGCGATGCCGCCGAAGGAGCCGCTCCCGGCCAACGCCGTGGCGGCACTCACGGAGTGGGTGAAACTCGGAGCGCCGTATCCCGCGGACCTCGCGAAGAACGCGACCGATCCCCGCAAACACTGGGCATTCCAACCCGTACGCTTGCCCGGCGTGCCTCCAATCCAAAATCCCAAGTCCAAAATCCAAAATGAAGTGGACAACTTCGTTCTCGCCAGGCTCAGTGACAAGGGCCTGTCACTTTCGCCGCAGGCGGACAAGCGGACGCTGATTCGACGAGCTTACTTCGACCTGGTCGGCCTGCCACCGACGGCCGACGAGATCGACGCGTTCGAGAAAGACGCCACGCCTCAAGCTTTTGAGAAGGTACTCGACAAGCTGCTCGCCAGCCCGCAATACGGCGAACGCTGGGGCCGCTATTGGCTCGATGTCGCTCGCTACGCGGACACGAAAGGTTACGTGTTCCAGGAAGAACGCACCTTCCCGTTCGCGTACACTTACCGCGACTACGTGATCCGCTCGTTCAACGAAGACAAGCCGTTCGACCGCTTTATCATCGAGCAACTCGCCGCGGACAAACTGCCGCTCGGGGACGACAAACATCCGCTCGCGGCGATGGGCTATCTCACGCTAGGTCGGCGATTCCTCAACAGCACGCCGGACATCATCGACGACCGCATCGACGTCGTGAGCCGCGGGCTCATGGGCCTCACGATGTCGTGCGCTCGCTGCCACGATCACAAGTTCGACCCGATCCCGATCAAGGATTACTACTCGCTGTACGGCGTGTTCGCGAGTTCGGTCGAGCCGAAGGAACTGCCTCTGATCGGCGAGGTGAAGCGGACGCCGGAGGTCGAGGCATTCGAGAAAGACCTGGCTAAGCGTGAAGCCGACTATGTGGCCGACGCGGCTCGGCGACATACCGCCGCCGTGGCGCGATTGAAATCCGCCGATTCGATTGCGGACTATCTGCGGGCCGTACTCGATGCGAAGGCCAAGCCCGCCGGTGAAATTGGGGCGTTCGTCCGCGAGCGCGATCTCTCGCCGTTCGTCTTCAACAAGTGGAAAGCGTTCTTCACCGAGCAGACCAAGACCCATTCGCCCGTATTCACCCTGCTCGTGGACTTGCACGCAATCCCGGCGGCAGACTTCGAAGCGAAGGCTCCGGCGTTCCTCAACGACTCCAAGAAACCGGTCCATCCCGCAGTGTTGAAAGCACTCACCGAAGCGAAGCCAAAGACGTTTCGCCTCGCGGCCGAAGCCGTGGCCAAGGCCATCGTCGAAGACAAGGACGATCCCGCGTTCCAGGCGATCCTCGGCACCGGCGGCCCCGTGGACATCGCGCTCGCCGACGCGGACAAGATTCAGCATCGGCTCGACCGCGATGCACTCGTCGCGCTTCGCAAGAAGATCGACGCGTTCAAGGCGTCCAACCCGGCAGCACCGCCGCGAGCCCACGTGCTGAACGACACGCCGAGCCCGCACGAGCCCGTCGTGTTCCTGCGCGGCAACCCCGGCAACCGCGGCCCTGCCGTGCCGCGTCAGTTCCCCGAGATTCTCGCCGGCCCGAGCCGCAAGCCGTTCACGCAGGGCAGTGGCCGGCTGGAATTGGCGAAGGCCATCGCGAGCCCCGAGAATCCGCTCACCGCCCGCGTGTTCGTGAACCGCGCCTGGATCGGGCACTTCGGCCAGGGCCTCGTTCGCACGCCCAGCGATTTCGGCGTCCGTTCCGATCCGCCGACGCACCCGGAACTGCTCGATTGGCTCGCCACGCGGTTCGTTCAAGATGGCTGGAGCGTGAAGAAGTTGCACAAGACGATGATGCTCTCGGCGACGTATCAGCAGTCGAGCGCGATCTCGCCGCAGGGGTTCGCTGCCGATCCGGAGAACCGGTTGCTCGCGCATCAGAATCGCCGTCGCCAAGACTTCGAGGCGCTGCGCGATTCGCTGCTCTTCACCACGGGCCGGCTCGACGCCGCCATCGGTGGCCGGCCGATCGATCTGTTTAAAGCACCGTTCACGACCCGTCGATCTGTGTACGGCGTCATCGACCGCTCGAACCTGCCCGGCACGCTCCGTTCCTTCGACGTGGCCAGCCCGGATCAACACAGTCCGCAGCGGTTCCAGACCACCGTGCCGCAGCAGGCCTTGTTCTTGTTGAACAGCCCGTTTGTGGTCGAACAGGCGAAGGCGTTGGCGAATCGGGTCGAAGTGAAGAGTGCGAAGTCGACCGAGGAGAAAGCGACGAAACTCTACCGGGCGGCGTTGAGCCGCAATCCGACCCGCGAGGAACTCGCGCTCGCCAAGGCGTTCATCGGCACCATGCCGGCAACGGGCGACTTCGGCCCGTGGGAGCAGTTCGCCCAGGTGCTACTATTGAGCAACGAGTTCGCATTTGTGGATTGAAGGAGAATTGCGATGAGTGTGCTGACTGCGAAACGATCGAAGAAACCGACCCCAGCCGAGGCTGTGTTCCTGCTGGAGAACGGCGCGACCATGAATCAGCCGACCTTTCACGAGCTTTACAAGCTGACGCCGGAGGGGTTCAAAGCCGAACTCATCGGAGGCATCGTTTACGTGCGCACACCACGTCGCCCTGGCCGAACCCGGATCGCGGTTCAAAGCCGAACTCATCGGAGGCATCGTTTACGTCATGGCATCGCCTACCAAGATCCATCACGGCCGACCACATGCGCGCATCGTGTACTGGCTCTCAGTCTACTCCGACGATTCCGATGGTACCGAGGCACTCGACAACACGACGAACATCCTCGGCGAAGAGAGCGAGCCGCAACCGGACGCTTGCCTCTATGTGCTCCCCG
Organism: Gemmataceae bacterium; assembly: GCA_043733485.1. Taxonomy (GTDB): domain Bacteria; phylum Planctomycetota; class Planctomycetia; order Gemmatales; family Gemmataceae; genus Urbifossiella. Next base: position 11,108 of record JAYTGN010000021.1, on the reverse strand, counting down.
AGTTCGGCGGGCAGGTTTCCTTCGAAGCTGACGATCTGACCGGGTCGCCGGACCTCGTCGTCGAGGTGGCGAACTCCAGCGTGGCAATCGATCTCGGCCGCAAGAAAAGCGATTACGAGCAGTACGGCGTTCGGGAGTACATCGTCGTGCTGGCGAAAGAACAATCCGTCGTGTGGTTCACACTTGAAAGCGGCTCGTTCAGCGAACTCGCTCCCGGTGCCGATGGCCTTTTTCGGTCCGCTGTTTTCCCCGGACTCTGGCTCGAACCGAAAGGGCTGTTCTCGGAAACAACCCGCCCCCTGACGACTGCCGTTCGCAAAGGGCTCGCATCACCCGAGCACGCCGCGTTCGTTGCCGAGTTGAAGGCCCGGCGCACGAAACACCGCAAACGCAAGGGCAAGTGACATGCTCCCTCCGATTTCGCGCCGCGAGATGCTGACCCGCTGCGGCATGGGCATGGGCCTGATCGGCCTCGCGACGCTGCTCGGCGAAGCGGCCATCGATCCGGTGAACCCGCTCGCGCCGCGGCTGCCCCACTTTGCGCCGAAAGCCAAGCGCGTCATTCATCTGTTCGCCAACGGCGGACCGAGCCAGGTCGATACCTTCGACCCGAAACCGTTGCTGGACAAGTACGCCGGCAAACCGCTGCCGACGAAGAACCTCGCCACCGAACGCCGCACCGGAGCCGCGTTCCCTTCGCCGTTCAAGTTCAAGAAGTACGGCCAAAGTGGGATCGAAGTCAGCGAACTCTTCGCGAACACGGCCGCCCACATCGACGACATCTGCGTGATCCGTTCGATGCACGCCGACGTGCCGAACCACGAGCCGTCGTTCCTCCTGATGAACACCGGCGAAGCCCGGCTCATCCGCCCGAGCGTCGGCAGTTGGGTCGCTTACGGGCTCGGCACCGAGAACCAAAACCTGCCCGCGTACATCACCATGTGCCCGTCCGGCATGCCGCTGCTCGAATCGCAGAACTGGCAATCCGCGTTCCTCCCCGGCATCTTCCAAGGTACTTACATCGACACGAAGAACACCGAGGTGGATCGCCTCATCGAACACATCCGCAGCAAGAGCACGACCCCGTCCGACCAGCGGAAGCAACTCGACCTGCTCGCAAAACTGAACGCGGCCCACCAAGAAGCGCGGCCCAACGACCCACAACTCGAAGCCCGCATCCGCTCCTTCGAACTCGCTTACCGGATGCAGACCGAAGCCGCCGAGGCCTTCGACCTCACGAAGGAGACGAAGACCGTCCTCGATTCTTACGGCCCCGGCGAACAGGCCCGTTCGCTGCTGCTGGCTCGCCGCTTGGTCGAACGCGGCGTCCGCTTCGTGCAGGTCTCGCACGCTCCGGTTCAACCCTGGGACAGCCACGACGATTTGGAGAAAGAGCATCGCCGGCTCGCGGGGCAGATCGATAAACCGATCGCGGCGCTGATCTCGGACTTGAAGCGACTCGGGCTCTTCGACAGCACGCTGATCGTGTGGGGAGGCGAGTTCGGCCGCACGCCGGTGGTCGAGCTACCGACGCCGGGTTCGAACCAGGGCAAGGTGAATGGCCGCGACCACAACCACTGGGGCTTCTCGATGTGGATGGCGGGAGGCGGCGTGAAGGGCGGCCAGACCATCGGTGCCACCGACGAGTTCGGCTTCAAGGCCGTCGAGAACCCCGTTCACGTTCACGACCTGCACGCCACCATGCTGCACCTGCTCGGCTTCGACCACGAGAAGTTCACCTTCCGCTACGCCGGCCGCGACTTCCGCCTCACCGATGTTCACGGTCGCGTCGTAAAGGAAGTGTTGAAGTGAGGGGGCTGAAAATCCCGAATCTGCAATGGACGTGGCGGGGTTCGTCCCCGATGATGGAGGCAACTCGACCACATCGCGAGAACATCATGCTCCGTCGCCGGGCTTTCACACTGATCGAACTCCTCGTGGTGATTGCAATCATCGCGATCCTGATCGGGCTCCTGCTACCCGCCGTCCAGAAAGTGCGCGAAGCCGCCAACCGGTTGCGGTGCCAGAACCACCTCAAACAGATCGCACTCGCCGCCCACAACTACCACGATTCCAACGGCAAACTGCCCAGCGCCGCGGAAATGGGATCCGCACGTTACTCCACGATTTTCGTCGAACTGCTTTCTCAAACGGAACAAGACGCACTCTATCGCCAGTGGGATTTCGCGAACCCCGGGAACAACTACTCGGGAACGCCCGCACGAGCCTCCACGACCCTGCCCTTGCTCTTCTGCCCGAGCCACGTCAAACCCGAACAATTCGGGTGGTTCACGACCTACGGTGGCAACGGCGGCACCAAGACCATGCCGCTGCTGTTGGCCACGACCGACGGCATGTTCCACACCACCGGATCGCTCTCGCTTCCGCAGGCCAATCAAGCTGGGGTGAACTTCCTGGCCGTCGCCGACGGCCTCTCGAACACCATCCTGTTCGGCGAACGCATCGTCGGCGACGGCGGCCTCGATTCCTTCTTCCAGGCTCCGCTCACGGGAGCGCCCACCAACCCTTCGATTCAATCGGAGGCGGCCTACTGTCGTTGGGCACCGCCGAACGATTTGAATGCCGCGGGCGCGCTCGTGAGTGCTCAGGCTCCGATCAATATGCGGAACGCGATCTCATGGGCTCCTCCGCCGGTGCCGCCGCCGCCCTTGCCGCCGGTACCGCCTCCTCCGGTGCCCTGGGCTTCGATCAGCGCGCAGTGGTATGCGCGGCTCGGTGCCTACGGCAGCTTCCACATCGACGGCGCGAATGCCGCCATGGGCGACGGCAGCGTCCGCTTCTTAAAAACCAGCACCTCGGCCCAAACCTTGACCGCGCTCAGCACCCGCAACGGCGGCGAAGTCGTGCCTGCGGAATGACCCAGTAGGGTGGGCCGGACCGCGACTTGACAGCGCAGCGGCAAGTCGCGGGAGGCCCACGCGGAGAGTCTCAACCTATGCACGTGGGCCTCCCACGATGGCCGCATTCGCGGCCACCGCGGTCCGGCCCACCCTGTTATGGTCGGACCAGTCAAGACCGCCTCCGTGGGATTTTGTCCCTCGGAGAGCTTCTGTCTTTGCGAACGCTCTCCATCCCACCGCTCCTCGGGAAAACGGGGGCCGAATTCGCTGAGACTCGAATCGTACGACGGTGAATCAGTCTGATATTCGCGGGTCGGTTGCCGCATCACTTGCTTCCGTCGGGGCCGTCCTAGGTCTACGAACGCACGTCGAAGCCCGGAAGCTCCCTCAAACGAGTCATTCACGATCGGCCGACCCCCTGAGAGAAATCAATCGACGAGGATCGCGTTCTCAATTCGCACGTCCTTCAGGACTTTACGAACCTCGTGTTGAGCGAGTTGCTTGACGTGAAACGAATGGGTTCGCCCGCGAAGCGTGATGCAATCGCGACCGTACTCCACGATCAGATCGCGAATTCTGCGAGCCGTGCGGCTCTCGATCATCTCGCGAATCGCGTCGACGGCATCGCTGACCTTGGCAACCATGGGGCAAAATCCTGTATGTGGTGATGCTAAGCGAGCACTTCCTGCGTGCTCACTTCCTTTTCGCGAATCATTTCCTGAATGCGGACGAGCTTTTGGCCGACGAAGAGGACGTTGTTGAGTTCGAGGTCGAGGTTGGCCGCTCCGCCGGTCTTGACGTGGAGATCGCCGGCACCGAAGCCGAGGAGCCAGTGTCGGAAGAAATCGTTTCGGCGTTTCTCGAACATGAGCGATGTCGTATCGACGGCAATTTCGCCGTCGCCGATGGCTTGTCGAATCGTGACCTGCCCGTGCGTGACGGTGAGGTACGTGTAGCGATCGTAGAAGAAGACCGTGAAGAGCCAGACGAGGAAGAGCGGCACGGCGAGCGCGAGGTAACCGCCCGCGTTCATACGGACGTCCAGCCCGCCGACCCATAGGAAGATCGCATCCCAAAGGTGGAACTGAGCGAAGACCAACGCCAAAATCACGGCCCCGGCAATCACGATGATCGAGGCCAACCCGCGGACCAAAATGTTCGTCACCACGATCACGAACAGGATGGTTGCGATGAACACGACGCCGTAGTTATTGTTGTTCGCGACTCGGAGTCGCGGTTGTTGCTCGGCGGATTCTTTCGGCTGAACGGGCAAGCTTTGGCCCGGGGGCGCGACTAGCACATCGCGCGGTCCATCGTCGCCGGGAATGATCTTGTTTTGTTCCACGGTCGTCCCGGCGGGTACCACGGCCATCACGTGCCCATCCACATAGGTGAGGCCGGCGAGTACGAAGCCGACCAGCCAAACCGGCCACCAATAGAAGAGGTTCGTGTGACCGTAAATGCGAATGCGCTGCGAGTGCTGCGGCTCAACCGAACGCGCGACCAACGCGACGGGCGTCGCGGGCAGAACGGTACTCATGGGTCGACTCCGGGCTCGAGCGGTTCCCAGTTTGGGCTCCGATCGATCCTCAAGCTGCAACCGCCATGCCAAGACCGGTTCCGGCACGTGGCTTGCATCGGCCTCGGCTCATGCCACTGAAAAAAATCTGGGCCATCGTGCGGGAAGCCGGGCAAGAATGGATGGACGACAACGCCATGCGGCTCTCGGCGGCACTCGCGTTCTACACGATTCTGTCGATCGCGCCGCTCCTCGTCGTCGCCGTGGCCATCGTCGGTTCGATCTTCGGCCAGGAAGCGGCGAGCGGAGCACTCACGGCCCAATTGCGAAGCCAATTCGGAGACGCCGGCGCGGAGGTCGCCACCACGGCGCTCGTGAAATCGAATCGACCGGATGCGGGCCTGGCGGCAACGCTCCTGAGTTCGCTCTTTCTGATCTTTGGCGCGTCGAGCGTCTTCAGCGAGTTACAGGAAGCACTGAATTCGGCCTGGAATGTGAAGGTGAAACCGGGTCGAGGCTTTTGGAACACGATCCGAATTCGCTTGCTCTCGTTCGGAACCGTACTGCTCATCGGGTTGCTGTTATTCGCATCCGTGATCGCGACCGTACTCTTGGCCGCGTTCGGAAGTACCTTGGAAGGACGCATTCCCGGCCTGCCGGCTATGCTGAACCTCGCCAACGTGTTCGTGGGTTTTGCATTCGTGACGATCCTGTTCGCACTGCTCTTCAAAATCCTCCCCGATGTGCGGATGTCGTGGCGCGACCTGTGGCTGGGCGCGGCGGTGTCCGCCTTCTTGTTCACCGTAGGTAAATATGGGATCGGCTTCTATCTGGGCCGCACGGGGATCGCGAGCCCGTTCGGTGCCGCGGGCTCGCTCGTCGTGTTCGTGGTCTGGCTCTACTACTCGTATCTCATCCTGTTTTTCGGAGCAGAAGTGGCACAGGTCACGGCTCGACACAATGGCCGTCCCTCGATTCCGACCGAACGCGCCCTGACCATCGCAGCGGCGTGAATGGGAAGGGAACTTCCCAACGACGATACGAAAAAGGCCCCTCGGCACGCCGAGGGGCCTTTCAAGTAGCGAGGGCCGGATTCGAACCGGCGACACGGCACTTAGGAATTAGCTACCCACACCTTCTAAAACCCGTCTAAATGTAGAATTCCCTACAAATCGTAGCAAATGCGAGTTCTCGAATGTTCCCCGCTGAAGCTGAAAATAGCCCGTTGTGGTCGAAAAGTGTGGGCTTAGTGTGGGCGGGTGAACTCTGGGTTTTTAGCCGAGCTGGAATCTGAGGAACTTATGGTCGGAATTGAAGTGATTTACGGTTGGGTTCAGGAAGCTCAAACGGTAAGATTGAGGTGTCGCCCTTAACCCTTGAGTCGGAGAAATGAATGTTTGAATTCGTCCGTCCCGTCGTTCTGACCAGTATGAGTTTCACAATTATTCCCTGTGAAGCGTTTGGAAAGCTGGAGCAGTTTGAGCCGCCCCACTTCAACCAGCATCCCCAGCACGCTCCCGAAGGGTCTTCGATTTGGCCCATGAAAGATACTTATTATTCGATCCCATTCGCTGCGCCGGGCGGGGGAACCGTCCACAACGTGCATGTCACTGACCACCTCGCAGCCAGAGACAGCATTGTTGCGACGGTGACTCGGCCGTAGCACTTTTTGGCAAATCGAACCAACTCGCCGATATTCGGCGGGTCTTTTTTTGCGTTAGACCTTCGGCGTTGCCTTCTTTTTGTATGCTTCGATCCACTCCTTAACGATTTCGAGAGTTGAAGCCTGATTTATTCTCTGCCACTCCGATCACTGTTCGGAGTCACTTGAAGCCCCTGGCGTTGCTTGGGGCTTTTTCGTTGACGGGCTGGAGCATTGCCCAAAGTTCAGGTTCACCGGCCGCGAATCGAAGGGCATAGCGAACCGAATAGGGCCTTCGATCCACCTCGACCACGCTACCAACTTGCAGGTAGAGGGCCTTGGTTGAATGGCATCGAAGGAAGTAGCCGCCCTGGATCGGTTCAGCGTTCGCTGGGTTCGTTCGGCCGTGAAAGGTGACCGTCCCGGCATAGTGAACACCTTGCCAGTAGTCGGCTAGGTCGGTAGGATTTGCAGCTCAGACTACCGCACCGGGACAGAGAGCTCCAGCCTTGCCCGACGTGAACCATTCCGGGCCAGGACGATCCTTGACAACTTGTGCGGCCGGGGGAAAAAAAAGCTAAGCTAGTGGCTTACCCATGAACTGGAGTTGCCGGTTAACAAAGCCATAGAAGGGAATTCATGAAAGAGGTTACACTTACCAAGATCGCAATCGGAGTTTTTCTCGGCAACATGATGACGCTGGTACTCTTGTGGGGAGTGTATACGGTGAAGACCGAAGGCAAACCGGCACCCCCTGTTTTCCTTCAACCTAAGTAACAAAAGAAGAGCCAGGCTTTGTCGTTGAATAGCTCTGGCGGGCGCAGGCCAATCCCATTCGATGCGAAGCCCCTTGTTCCGGATATAGTGTGGGCTTAGTGTGGGAAATTGGGATTGTGTGGGCCGAAGTGTGGGAATGAAAAAAGCCATGAACCGCTATGATTCATGGCCTTTCCGTTAGTAGCGAGGGCCGGATTCGAACCGGCGACACGGCACTTATGAAGCGCCTGCTCTAACCAACTGAGCTACCCCGCCTCCACTCGTAATTTATTGCTCGTTCGCGGCGCGACAAGCCGTCGAACGATGAGTCGTTCTGCGGAACAATCCGCCCCACCGATCTACCCGGACTCATCGCGCCAGGCGCACCACCCCCACCTTCGGCACGACCGGCAGACTCCCCTTCCGCCAAAAAGACTTCCCAATCCCCCCGGTCTTCCTGTATCTTTCACACATCTCGCTCTCGAACTCCCGCCGGCTCGGATTCCGCCTCTTCGAACTGACTCGCACGGAGAACTCACGCTCATGCGCTGCCGCATCCTCTCCCTCGCCGTACTCGTTGCCACCCTCACGGCCATCGTGCCGATCGCGCGCGAAGCCGCCGCGTTACCGCCGCCGGCACCCGCCGAATTCGCGCAGCCCCAATCGCCCACCAAGCCGCCCCCGTTTCCGATCAAGATGGTCGATCAGGGTGAATTCGACCCCAAGCTCAAAGGCTACTTGCTGCCCGAAGGCTTCCGCATGGAAGTCCTGCTCAGCGAACCGGACGTGGTCAATCCCGTCGGCATGACCTTCGGCCCGGACGGCAGCTTGTTCGTACTCGAATGGCGGCCCGATCCCGTCGCCGGCGACAAGTGGTTCCCCGTACTCGAAACCTTCCGCTACAAGGACGGCACGACGCGGCAGGTGACCACCATGAAGAAGTTCACGACCGATCTCGTGAAACACTTCATCTTCAACCCGACGACGGGGAAGTACAACCCGCCCAAGGTGATCATTGCGGAGGAACTGCCTTCCAGCATCATGTATCACGACGGGTGGCTGTATGTGACCGGGCGCGGCACGGTCCGCCGGTGGCGGCAAGCCCCCGCGGGCAATCTCAGCGGCGTCGACCTCACCAAGCCCGCTTCGCCCAACGATCCGTGGAACGTCCGCGAGGTCATCGCCCAGGGCTTCTGCGGCTTCCACCACCATCAAGTCTCCGGCGTCACCATCGGCAACGACGGCATGCTCTACATGACCAGCGGCGACGACGACAACTACGTCGAAGGCTCGGACGGCAGCCGAGCCACCGTGCTGCGAACCGGGGCCGTCTTCCGCTCGAAGCCCGATGGCTCGAAGATGGAAACCTACTCGCTCGGCTACCGCAACCCGTACCGCGACCTCGCCTACGACGACAAATTCAATTGGTTCCACTCCGATAACGACAACGAAGACGGCAGCAAGTTCATGGGTTGCCGCATCATGCACGTCGCGGAGGGAAGCGACTTCGGCTGGCGTTTGCGTTACGGTGCCCGCTGCTGCCGCCCCGACGATGCCCGCGTCTCGGTCGGCGGCGAAGTGCCCGGCAAGATGCCTCCCATGATCAAGACCGGTCGCGGCTCGCCCGCCGGCCTGCTCATCTACCACGACACCCGCATTCCTGAAAACTACCGCGGCCTGCTCTACTATCCAGACGTGTTCCGCAAGGTGGTGCGTGCCTACAAGACGCTGCCGGACGCCTCCACGTTCAAGATCACCGGCGAGTTCGAATTCATGAAGAGCGAGGATCCGCTGTTTCGCCCATGCCAAATGGTGACGGGGCCGGACGGTGCGATCTACGTTTGCGACTGGCGAACGGACTCGGGCGGCGCGGGCAAGTTGTCCGGCAACGGAGTGAACGGCCGCATCTACCGCATCCGTTGGGCCGGTACCAAGGAGAGCCCCGCGATCCCGCTTCGCGGCCTCGATAGCTGGGCGAAGATCATGACCCTGAGCGACGACAAACTCGCGGACGCGCTCAACGCACCGGACCTGACCGACCGCGTGGAAGCCCGCAAGGAACTCGTCCGTCGCGGGTCGAAGAGCCGGGCTATCGTGATGTCGAAGTTCATCTCGGGGAAGTTCAACGCGGATGGGAAGTTGCCGGCCCTCGGGCTGCTTCAAGCGTTCTGGAACCCCGATGTCGAAGACTTCTTCCGCCTTCAAATTAACAACGACTCCCCGGACGTACGGCGAATCGTGGTCGAGGCACTCGGGCTGAATGCGAAGCCGAAGGATTTGAAGGTTCACGAGGTACTCGTGAAGGCGATTAACGATCCGAACCCGACCGTGCGGCACGCCGCGGCTCTGGCCATGGGTAAGGTTGGTGCCGTCGGTGCGGCAGGGGTACTCGTGAAGTCCTGGCAGAACGACACCTCGAAGGATCCGTTCCTCCGAGATGCATACGTTCGCGGGCTCGAACGGCTCGGCAAGCCCGGCATCGACGCACTGCTCGCGCTGGCTACGACCAGCGACAAGGGGTTGTCGCAAGCCGTCGATGCGTTCATCACACTGCGGACGCGCGACGGCGCGGCCGCGATCCCACAACTGCTCGCCAACACGCAGATCAGCGTGACCCAGCGCGAGGCATTGGTCTCCTCTTACAACAACTATCAGGTCGATCCGCCGATCTCGTTGGATCCGCTGGCGAACTACTTGGCCCTGCACCCGGATGAATCGCCGGCGGTGATCGGGGCTGCGGTGGAGGTCTTCGCCGCGAGCCCGACGGGCCTCGATTCGCCCAAGGCCACGGCCATCGTTCTCGGGTTGCTCGCACGTCCCGATGCGGATGTGCGGCTGGCCGCGATCAAGGCCGTCGAGTCGGCACGGCTCACGGCCGCGGCTCCCAAATTGCTCGCCATGCTTGCCGATCCCGCACGCCCGATCGCGGAACGGACAATCATCGTCAAGGCACTTCGCGTGATGGCTGCGAAGGCGGCCATTGCTCCGGTTCAAGCGATTCTGACTTCGAACGAACCGACGCCGCTCCGGATCGAGGCGCTTCGCACGCTCGTGGCGCTGGACGTGGTGGCGGGCCGAGCCGCCGCTGAGAAATTGTTGGAACAACCGGATGCCGCGCTGCTCGCGGAGGCGGTCGTGCTGCTCGGGGCAACGAAGCCTGGGGCGACGTTGCTGGCGGAGCGGTACATCGCGAAGAAGTTGCCGCGCGATGCCTTCCCGCAGGTGATCGCGGCACTTCAACTCCATGCGGCGAACGATCCCGCCATCGCCAAGCTCCAATCGGAAGTGCTCAAGGGTGGCCTCTTGCTTTCGCTTCAACCGGGGCAGGCCGAGAAGATCAAGGCGCTGGTCGAGACCAAGGGCGATGCCAAGAAGGGCAAGGAGCTTTACCTGAATACGAAGGTGTTGGCCTGCGCGACGTGCCACCGGCTTGAAGGCGTCGGCGGCAACACCGGCCCCGATCTCACCCGAGTCTGGGATACGCAGACCGTCGAAAAATTACTGGAATCGATGATCGAGCCGAGCAAGGAGATCAAGGAAGGTTACCAGGCGTATCGCGTGGTCTCGGTGGAAGGCCAGGTGCTCGTCGGGTTGAAGATTTCCGAGTCGCCGAAGGAAGTGGTGCTTCGCGATTCCAACGGCCGGGACGTGCGGTTCGCGAAGGGGGACATCGAATCGATCTCGCCTTCAAAGCTGTCGCTGATGCCGGACAACGTGGTCTCGCAACTCACGTTCGAACAGTTCATCGACCTGCTCGCGTTCCTCAAGAGCAAGAAGGAGCAAGAGGCGCTCCGCGGCCTCGTGGTCGAGTTCGGGGTGGCGAGTGGCTTCACTCCGGATCTGAAACTCGTGAAGCCCGAGGTTTCGCCGGATCCGTTGGCCAAGGCTGCGACCAAGTGGGTCCCGCTCTTTGCGGAGCCGAACGGCACCGTGGATTTGAAGGCTGCGTTCGCGACTCCGAGTTCGGCCGGGATTTACGTCCGGACGTTCGTCTACTCGGCGAAGGCACAAACGGTGGTAGGTGCGATCCAGAGCGAAGACCCGGCCCGGATCTGGGTGAACGGCCTCTCCGCATTCGATCGTTTGCTGGTGAACGAGAAGGGGCCGACCGAAGAGACTTTCTCGGTGGCGCTGAAGCCGGGCTGGAACGCGGTGTTGGTGAAGGTATCGAACGCCGGGAAGGCGCACCGCCTGGGGCTGCGCTTCACGGGCGTGGACCTGCGAACGGCCGGCGTACCGGAACCGATCGCACCTCCAGCCGCAACCACGGGCGGCGGACAGTAGTTTTGAAACCCGGTTTCTGCTTTGGAAACCGGGTTTCTCATCGGCG